>CAZAXI010000209.1:0-7358 GCA_964489045.1 uncultured Granulicella sp.
CAGAGGCAGCTCCCGACGGATCATGATTATGCGGTTCCGACCCGCGAATATCAGATTGATCAATCGTCGCCAAAACCTGCCCCGCCTGCTGCTCGCCCTGTCCTCCGCAAAAGAGACGAACAACGACAAAAGCTACCCCACAAATCTGCAGTATTTGACAGGGTCACTCCATATCAGCCGGAGCCGATGGAGGCCGATGTGACTGTGACTCTTTAGTTCCGCGAAGAGCGCTTCGACCTTCTTCCGCTGCCGTTGTGCGTATTTGAACTCCGGTGTAGTCCAGAGATCTCGCGCTCGCTGTCGAGCGGCCTCGTTCATGTGGATCGCAAGATACCGGAACGGTCCAGTCGTGCACTGCGATCTCTGCTGGCATGGACCACACTTCTTGCGCGTTCCTATATAGCCGAATGTGCGGTTCCGCTCGTTGCGTCCGCCATAGTTCAGTTGCTGCCCTCCAGGGCAGATGTAACTGTTGCTCTCCGGCAAGTAGGTAAAGGACTCCGGACCATAGAAGGGGCTCCTAGTCCGCCCGACAGCATCCCTGGTGGGCATGTACGGCGTGATCTCCCGGTCCATCAGCCACTGCAAGAACTCACCGTTGCCATAGCTTGCATCGGCAGCGATGGATTGCGGTTTCCGGCCTTGCCATTGGGCGAAGCGAGTGATCATGTCCCTGGCGGATCGCGACTCCTCACTCAGGCGAGCGCCTGTTGCTTGCACGCCCACGACGATGCAGCTGTCATTGTCAATCAGGTAGTTGTTGTAATAACCCATGCGTGCCGGCGTCCCGCCTTTTGTCGCATAGGTGGAGTCGGGATCGGTGGTGGACACCTTGTCCTGGCTATGCGTCGGCTCCTCTACGGGGTTCTGCATTTCAAGCTCGGCAAGGTACTCGCGCACCGTTCGATTGACCTGCGCGGCCTCAGCCAACTGCTCTCTAGGGATGCGGCTCTCCTTGGAAGCGTTTGCCTCCACGAAGGTTCCATCAACCGATAGCTTGTCTCCACGCACTAGCCCCACTGCGAGGCATTGGGCCACAACTTCCTCGAACAACTGCTCGAACACATTCGACTCCTGGAAGCGCCCATGGCGATTCTTCGAAAACGTCGAGTGATGCGGAACTTCCTGATCGAAGCCGAGACCAGTGAACCAGCGCCACGCAAGGTGCATGCGCAACTCCTCCACAAGCTTGCGCTCACTGCTGATCCCGTACAGATAGCCAATCAGCAAAATGCGCAGCAAGAGCTCAGGATCGATGGATGGACGACCAGTTTCACTGTAGCTGTCCTTCAGTCGCTCGCGTACGAAACCGAAGTCGATATGCTTATCGACCAACCGCAACAGATGATTCTCTGAAACCTGATCTTCAAGTCGAAAGTAATAAAACAAAGATTCAGAGCGCGCGTGCTGACCCATCATGAGCGTTGGTCCTCCGATAATGGCGATCCACAACAGCATGGTCACACTATGCTGCGAAACACTCCGAATTGCCACACGGATCTCATGAAAATCAGCAAATTCGTACTGACTTTTTCAACACCCACGCCTGTTCTCGCCATTCCAACACTCAGACCCGAACCCTATCCGGTGCGGCGGCCCAGCGGCTTGCCGCTTCTGCTCCAGCCCCTACCCGGCGGCGTCGATCGAAGCGAGCGCCTAGGCCGAGATAACACTTCTGTAACAACGTCCGCGTCACCCCGTTAGGCAGGAACAACTATCAGCAGTCTCTGTTAGCGACCCGTCAGGCATGGATGGTGAAGGCGTAGGCGTATGGGTTAGGCGGGTTGGCGGGGAGGGTGAGATGCAGGCCGCTGCCATCCTGATCGAAGGCGATCTGGCCCACGCCGGCCAGCTCCACGCGCTGGATGGGTCGCGGGAGCGCGGCGGACCCGCTGGCGAGAGCCTTGATGAGCAACTTACCGTCTTTTGGCCAGATGAAGGCGAAGGCGTAGAGGGCATCGCCTTTGGTGACGAAGCGAATGTCTTCGGTCGTGTAGGGCCGCTGCCTCTTTTCGTTGAAGGTTCCGGCGGCGGCAGCGTCACTCGCCCCTTCGCCGAAGACGGTGAAGGGGCGAGTGCCGTAGATCGCGCCGCCATGCACCTGCATCCACGAGGCAAGCCCGGTAAGTAACGCGTGTTCGTCTTCATCGAGGGTGCCATCGCCGCGGAGGGGAATGCTGAGGAGCAAATTCCCGTTGCGGCTGACGATATCGATGAGCGAGTGGATGACGAAGGTGGGGGTCTTGTACTTGTGGTTCTCGAGCAGCGAGCGATCGTAATACCAGTTGCCGATGCAGGTATCAGTCTGCCGAGGTTGAGGGAGGATTCCGTTGGCCTTGCCTCGTTCGATATCCAGCGTGACCGAGCCGACATGTTCAGGCTTGATCTCCTTCGCCGTGACGACCACATCGACCTTGCCGTGTTTGCGGACGCTGGAATTGTAGTAGTGGGTCACCAGGTCGATGCCATACTGGCCCAGCGGCAGCTCGGTATCGTCGAAGTAAACCAAGTCGGGGCCATAGGTATCAACGAGGTCCTGGCAGCGGAGGAACCAGTTCTCGGCGAAGGCGGGATCCATGGCTGGGACGGCTTCGTTCCACGGGCGGTCGTTGGCCTCATGCCACTGGTTGGCGGCGGCTATGGTGGTGAAGCCATCCGGCATTACGATATTGCGGCCGGTGTAGAGCTTTTGGGGATCGAGGCCATCCCACCACTTGCCCTTACCGTCTGCCTTCGTAAGGGTATAGGCGTCGTAGCGGACGCCTTGCATGGGTCCTTCGGGATCGTAGTCGTAGGCGACCTGAAGCCAGTGCCAGGCGTGTGCGCCATGGTTGGAGACGCCGAAACGGAGTCCCCGCTTGCGCGCCTCTCTGGCCCATACTGCCATGATGTCGCGTTTGGGGCCGACCTTGACCGAGTTCCACTCATGAAAGCGCGAGTTGTAGATGTCGAAGTTGTCATGGTGCTGTGCGAGTGCGACAAAGTACTTTGCCCCGGCGGAGACGAACAGGTCCATCAACTGTTCCGGCTGCCAGCGCTCGGCCTTCCAGGTGCCGTTCAGCTCGACGGCCCCGAACTTCGAGGGGTGTCCGTAGTTGGCGACGTGGAACTTGTTCTGCTTTGAGCCCTGGAGATAGAGGTTGCGGGTGTACCAGTCGCCTTGCTCCGGCATCGACTCCGGCCCCCAACAGGACCAGATGCCGAACTTCGCGTCGCGGAACCACTCGGGAGTCTGGTATCCGGCGGTGAGCGAGTCCCATGTGGGCAGGAATGGACCGGGAGCAATGTGATGCGGGTCGGCCCCCTGGGACAAGAGCGCCCTCGGAATAGCGGCTGCCGGCGTGGCGGCTGCGATGGACTTGAGGACACTTCGGCGAGAGAGCTGCGGCATCGGCATGTGTTGGCGGAATTATAGCGGGCCGGTCGCTCATACCGGTTGTCCCGGTTCAATCCACTTGGTATGCCCGAAGGGTTGCCGAGTGTGATTGCGCTGCAATATAGTCTGACACCATGAGGAAACCTCTCGTTCTGATCGCACTTTTTGCTCTGCCTACCTTCGCGCAGCAGAAGTTGCAGGCGCCCGATTTAATTGCGCTGGCAAAATCCGGCGGGCCGGGATTGAGCGCGGCCATCGCAGGCAACTTCGACGCCAAGGCCCTGCAGGATGGCACAGCGTGGATCGGTCGCGGCCCGGATTTCTTCTTCGCCATCCAAACCGATGCAGAGCCATCGCTGGTAATCGACGACGGCGCCGCCATGCCCATGAAGCAGGTGTCGGGGTCGAAGCTCTGGTATGCAACAGCGGACGATGTGAAGGTGGGTACGTCGCATACATTTCATTACATGGTAAGTGGTGCCGCGCTCGGCGGCTCGCTCGACATGCCGGCGTTCGGTCCCATGTCGTATGCCATGCCGGGCGTGCCCCAGGGAACGTTGTCT
This sequence comes from uncultured Granulicella sp., assembly GCA_964489045.1. Taxonomy (GTDB): domain Bacteria; phylum Acidobacteriota; class Terriglobia; order Terriglobales; family Acidobacteriaceae; genus Edaphobacter. Next base: position 3,940 of record CAZAXI010000209.1, read on the forward strand.
CCCATGCACGTCCACGTCAGTAAGATATACGACGGCATGAAGAGCGATTACTGGGTGTATGTGCCGGCGCAGTATGATCCCAAGGTGCCGGCCGCGTTGATGGTGTTTACCGATGGGCAGAGCTACACGCGGCGCGAAGGAAACCTGCAGGCACTGAACGTCTTCGACAACCTAATCGCCGCCAAGAAAATGCCAGTCACTATTTTTGTGATGACCAGCCCTGGCGACGTGACCGACTCGCCTGGCACGCCGACCTATCAATTCGTCAGCCACTTTGCGGAGGAGCAGCATCGGACGCTGAAGGACGCGATGCGCTCGACACTGTATGACACCGTGAGCGATCGCTATGCGCGGTTCTTGCGGGATGAGCTACTGCCCGAAGCGCTGGCTGGACTCAATGTGCGCAAGGATGCCTACAGTCGCGCAATCTCGGGATCATCCTCGGGCGGTATCTGCGCGTTCAACGTGGCTTGGCAGATGCCCGATCAGTTCAGCCATGTGCAGAGCTGGATCGGCAGCTTCGCAGCCATCCAGTGGCAGGAGCGGCCGGATGTGATTGCGGGAGGCCAGGACTATCCCGATATGGTGCTGCGTGGCCCAAAGCGCAACATCCGCGTGTGGTCGCAGGATGGAGCAAACGACCAGGAGAGGAGCCACGGAAGCTGGCCGTTGGACAACATTCGCATGGCCAATGCGCTTAAGCTGAGCGGCTACGACTTCCACTTCAGCTTCGGCAAGGGAACCCATAATCCCTCGCAGGGCGAAGCGGAGTTGCCGGAGTCGATGGCGTGGCTATGGCGCGACTACGACCCGTCGAAGACCGAACAGACGTATGAGCAGGATGCGGCGGAGAAGGCGAAGCCGGTCTTTCGCGTGGCCATTGTGAATCGCTAGCTGCCGCACTTCTGACGCTGAATGGGAATTTGGCCCACCGCATTGAAGGCAATCCGGCGGGACTACTAGAAGGTTGTGAAGCGTATTGGCCGGAGGATGACACTCGAATCCGGTCAGGAACAACGGTTGATTCGGGCTGTGGGTTTGAGTGTGCGGAAATGATGGTCGGCCGCTTGGTCTTCCGCTTCAGGCTTCGGTCTCCAAACCACCGCCTTCAAGCGTTGCTCATCGCAGCGTTGAGGATATTCTTTCCCTTGACAACGCCTTCTCCCTTATCGATGGTACAAGAAGGCCACGCACTCCGAGATCTAACTCAAAAGGGGAGCGCCGGCTCTGCCGATCTCTCTCTGTTTCTGGTATCGTGATTCCGATTTCTATGCGCGCCTTATTCCTTATCCTCGCCATCGTCAAGGTGGACTTCGCCACCGACGGAAAGACCTTCGTTGCCGCCAAACAACCCTTTGTCTCGACCTGGAAACCGAAGCCAGTCGCCTCGTAGCCGACGCAACTCAAAAAACAGAAATGCGCGACCCCCTATAGTCATTGACGATTGCGACGATCGGAGGTTTCAAGACTACGACTCAGAATGGAAATGCAGGTCAATGTCTCTCGAGATCAGAGACTCAGGTCGGATCGGAACTCAAGTCGGCTAGGGACAATGGACGCCGAAAGAGCGTCTGAGAAATCGACAAGGAACGATCTGGAGTACGTGGTCGAATCCACGGCGGTACGGAATCGCTCGTATTTTGACCTCGAATGAAGCGGGCCCTTGTAAAACCCTCAGGAGCTATACAATGCAAGCGAATCGGGGTCGAAAATGAGATTCCAGATTTGAGGAGGATTCAATGCTTCGTCTTCTGAGCGTAACTTTGTTGGTCGGCGTGATGGCGGGTGCAGGTCCGGCACAGGCCCAGACGCCGCTCGCAGATCCCATGCCGCCCGAGACCGCCGTCGCACCGCCAGCTGCAGCACGTCTAGCGCGGCCGCCAGCGCCGGTGCGCGACCCGTTGGGGCCGGGGATGGTGAAGTCGGTGGAGCTGCCGGACGGACAGGTGCCGCCGGCGACCAAGGATGGCAACTTCATCATTGGGCCGACGCATAAGCCGGCGGTGGAGATGGCGGTGGATCCGAGCGTGCCGCAGGGGACGGTGTACGAGTTCACGATGGAATCGAAGAACAGCACGCTTTATCCGGGCGTGGAGCGGGACACGGCTGCGGTGCCGGCCGCGCTGCCGGGGGGGGATGGGCCGGTGTCCGCGAGCCGTCCTGCGCCGTATACACGGCATGTGGCGGTGTATGTGCCGAAGCAGTATGTGGCAGGGACTGCGGCGCCGTTTATGGTGGGGACGGATGGGATCGACCGCGGATGGTTTACGGTGCTGGACAATTTGATTGCCCAGAAGCGGGTGCCGGTGATGATTGCGATCTCGGTGGGCAGCGGCGGCGGGGATGGGCCAGGGAGCGAGCGGGGGTTGGAGTACGACACGATGTCGGGCAAGTATGCGGAGTGGGTGCAGCAGGATGTGCTGCCGTTGGCGGAGAAGACTGCAAACGTGAAGCTGACGGACGATCCGGATGGGCGAGGGACAATTGGGTCGAGTTCGGGCGGGGCGGCGGCGATGGCGATGGCGTGGTATCACCCGGAGTGGTACCACCGGGTGCTGACGCGGTCGGGGACGTTTGTGAACCAGCAGTGGCCGCATAATGGTGCGACGCCGCATGGCGCGTGGGAGCTGCATGAACACCTGATTCCGGAGAGTGTGGTGAAGCCGCTGCGGATCTGGATGGAGGTGGGCGACAGGGACAACTATGGACCGCCGCCGCCGACCGGTTCCAATATGCACGACTGGGTCGCGGCGAACGAGAACATGGCGAAGGTGCTGACGGCGAAGGGATACCACTATCAACTGGTGTTTGCGCGGAATGCGGGGCATACGGACAGGGCGGTACGGGCGCAGATTCTGCCGGAGGCTCTTGAGTATGTGTGGCTGGGCTATCCGATCACGGGGGCGAAGAACTGATCTGAGTTGTGTTGCGTTTGATTGAAATCGTCAATTGCGTCGATACCTGGCAGGTGAAGGTATCACCGGCGGCTCCACCACCTAAGGCGCCATCACACCAACACCCGGCATTGCGAGCGGGATGGGCACACCGTGGATCTACACCTCTTCCGCGACTATGTCGATGAGCTGCATCACGTCACCGTCACGTTGATCTCGCGGGCCGACACCACGAAGACGCGACCGCCGTGATCACGCTGCGGTGGCGCAATTGCGGTCTACTGGACGTCGGTTGTCGTGACGGGATCGCCCTGCTTCACCTTGATCGTCAGCCCCTTGAGGTCCACGCTGCGCGCATGGTCCAGCCGGAAGCCGCGGTCCGCCGTGATATTGCAGTTCTCAAACGTGACTCCCTGAATCGGGCTTCCCGGCAGGCCGTGAATGTTGCCGACCGACTGCACATCGCCGGTCACGTTGATGATCTTGATGTTGCGCATGACAGGCAGCGGGTTCGAGTCCGGCAGC
>CAZAXI010000210.1:0-7296 GCA_964489045.1 uncultured Granulicella sp.
GCCAGCAGAATTCCGATCGGCCCCTGCCCGATCACCAGCACCGTCTCATCCGGCTGCAAACCGAGCAGTTTCACCGCTTTGAAACACGTATTCACCGGCTCGATAAACGACGCCTGCTCGAACGGAATGTCGTCGGGGATCTTCACCAGCCCGCCGGTAGCGACGATCCAGTCCATCACCCGGATGTACTCCGCGAACCCTCCACCCGCCGGCGCAAACCCCGCCGTGCATCCCACCTTTTTGTACGTCTCGCACTGCGCGAACGTCTGTTTGCGGCAGTAGTAGCACTTGCCGCACGGAATGTGGTGATATGCCATCACCCGGTCGCCCACCGCAAACCCCGCAACCCTCTCGCCCACCATCGCAATCGTTCCCGCCATCTCGTGCCCGAAAATCCGTGGTGCCGAATGCGACCCCGAATGGATCTTCTTAAGATCAGTCCCGCAAATTCCGCAGGTATCGATGTGCACCAGCACCTCGCCCGCGCCAATCGTCCCATCGGCGTTCACCGGCACGGGGACGGTCTGCACCCGCACATCGTTGATCCCGCGATACACCGCCGCCCGCATCGTCGCTGGAATCGTTGGCAGCGTCACAATCGGTTTCGCGCTGATCTTCGCCGCGCTGATCCGGTCGGTACTGATTCGGTCCGCGCCAATCCGCTCCGTGCTGATCTTGTCGCAACCGATCTTCTCCGCGCTGATCGGGGCAGCACTGATCGGCGCAGTGCGAATCTGGGCCCCTCGGCTTGATGCAACTCCGGATGCTTGCGGCTCAATGGATTTGTTCGACATTTCTCTCTTCCCTGGGGAAAATCGTCAGGTTCGCTTTCTGTGCCACTCTAGTTCCGCATTCAGTACCGCCGTCAGCGCACTCAGTGCTTTGCTGCTGTTGCGTTCAAGCGCGATGACTTTCTTCCACATGGCCGGTCGCAACACTGCATGCAACGCAAACGCTCCCTCGCGAAACTGCCCGTCCGCGGTCACGAATTGCGAAAGTCCCCCCACTTCAAAATCGGCCTCGTCCGAGATCGCCTTGATTGCATGGAACTCGAGACCGTGCTTCCGTGCGAGTCGTGCCACCGCTGCGCCCTCCATGTCCACTGCATCAGCGTACTGCAAAGCACGCAGCCTGGCCTTCTCGCCCTTGCTGGCAATCGTACCTGTACTCACCAGCACCTGGTCGAACTGCGAACTTTCAAACCGTTCGCCGGTCCGTTCGTCAATCACCAAGCCCGCCCGTACAATCTCCCCCGCCTCCAGCGCCGGGTTGCACGCACCTGCAAGTCCCACTGAGATCAGTGCCGTCACCGGCATCGTCGCCATCGCCGCCTGTGCCGCAATCTTCGCACGCGCCGCACCCATTCCCGCGCACGCCACCACAGCATCGCCATTCGTGTAGACAGCCACGCGGTCGGGAAGTTCTCGCCGCTTCCAACCCTTCACCAGCGCGCTTACCTCGCGAGGCAGCGCAGCGATAATTGCCGGACGCGATTTCACTGCGCCTCCATTGCCAATGGCGGTGCGTAGCCATGCGCGACAAACCACTCGATCGCGGCCCGCATCGCGTTATACACCGGCAGCACCTTGAATCCCAGGTCGCGTTCCGCCTTCGCCGACGAAGCGAACATCACCTTGCGCCCCATGCGCACGGCCTCGACCGTCGCCCGTGGCTCCCTGCCCAGCAGCCGCCCCGTGATCGTCTCATCAAAGAACGCAAACGTCATCGCCACCGCATGCGGCACCTTCATCGTCGGCGACGGCAATCCCGTAATCGCCGACATGCGATCCAGAATCTGCTTTAGCGTCAAATTCTCTCCCCCCAGAATGTAGCGCTCACCCGGCGTCCCCCGTTCCAGCGCGGCCACATGCATCCGCGCCACTTCGCTCACATCCACCAGGTTCAACCCTGTATCCACATACGCGGGAAACTTGCGGTTCAGAAAGTCCACCACGATCCGTCCTGTCGGCGTCGGCTTCGCATCACCCGGCCCAATCGGAGTCGTCGGATTCAGAATCATCACATGCTGTCCCGCCTTCGCCGCCGCAATCGCCTCTTGCTCAGCCATAAACTTCGACCGCTTATACGCGCCAATCATGTCCACTAAGGACACCGGCGTGCTCTCATCCACAATTGTCCCGTCCGCCTTGAAGCCCATCGTCGCGACGCTCGACGTGTAGACCACCTTCGTCACGCCCTCTTCGCGCGCAATACGCAGCAACTCGCGCGTTCCATCTACGTTCGCCGCGTACATTTCCTTCGGATCGCGCACCCACAATCGGTAGTCCGCGGCAACATGCACCAGCGCATCGCATCCACGCAGCGCCGTCCGCAATGCCTCCGGCTGCCGCAGATCCCCTACCACCACTTCCGCCGCCAGCCCCTCGATCGCCGCCAGCTTGCTGGTCGCGCGTGTCAGCAGGCGCAACTCCGCTCCCGCAGCCACATACTCCCGTGCCACATGGCTGCCGACAAATCCGGTGGAACCTGTCAGGAATACTTTCATCGAGCGTGCCGCGACCAAATCAAGGCCAGTCTAATCTAACTTCTCCGGCTCAATCTGGATGTTCTTCTCGCCGGCCGCCTTCTTCTCCCAATACTTCTTCACCCACGCATCGAAGCTTTTCCCCGCCGCCGTATCGCGTCCCGTGAACGCCAGCGCCGCAATATCCGAGTAGGCAACGTTCAACCTGCCCGCCCCATTGCTCGGCATCAGCCGCACCACCGACTCCGCCAGCGTAGCGCCCGTGCGGCGATCGTAGAGATACCCCTCCACCTTGCTTCCATCCTTGCGCGTAATCGTAATATCGCCGCGATAGTCGAACGCCTTCTCCAGCGCCTCGCGAACTTCCGCGTCGCTCGCCAACTCCGGCATCCATCCCTCAAGCTGTTCGCGTTCGCGCCCCGCGGCTACTTCAATCTCATCGGGGCTTACATGCGCAAGCTGATCCAGCTTCGCCGCTTCCTGCGTTTGCGTCGACATTCCTCAGTCTCCTGAAATCTCTTGAAGCGCAGCACTCGTTTCATCCGCAGGAGCAGCAATCTGCACCAGCGGCGCCGGGTGCGCAGGCTTCCACTCGTTCAGCAGCCTCATCGCGCCATCATCCGGATACGTGTCGAAGAAGATCGCCTTCGCCGTCTCCAGCAACCCCTTGATCGACCCGAACGTATAGTTCACCCCGCTCGCCTCGTAGCCCGAATGCACCATGCAGTTCGCGCACTTCGGATTCCCCGACTCGGTCCCGTAGTTCTGCCACTCCACCGTCTCCATCAACTCCTGGAAGGTATCGGCGTAACCATCCTGCAGCAGGTAGCAGGGCTTCTGCCACCCGAAGATCGAGTACGTCGGCATCCCCCACGGTGTGCAGGTCAGATGCTTGCGCCCCATCAGAAACTCCATGAACATCGGCGACGCATTGAACCGCCAAGTCTTCTTGCGGTTCGACAGAATCGACCGGAACAACTTCTTCGACCGCGCCCGCCCCAGGAAGTGCTTTTGGTCCGGGGCCTTGTCGTACGTGTAGCCCGGCGACACCATCATGCTCTCGACGCCCACCTCCATTAGCTCATCGAAGTGTGCGCGCACGCTGTTCGGATCGGCCCCGTCAAACAGCGTCGTATTGGTCGTCACGCGGAAGCCCGCCGCCACCGCTGCTTTCACACCCTCCATCGCGATGTCGTACCCGCCTTCGCGGCACACTGAAAAATCATGGTGCTCCCGCTGCCCATCCACATGCACCGAGAACGAGAGGTACTTGCTCGGGGTAAACAGGTGCAGCTTCTCCTTCAACAGAAGCGCATTGGTGCACATGTAAACGTACTTCTTTCGCGCCACCAGTCCCGCCACGATCTCCGGCATCCGCGGATGCAGCAGAGGCTCGCCGCCTGGAATCGCAACCATCGGCGTGCCGCACTCTTCGGCCGCCTTGAAGCACTCCTCCGGCGTCAACTCCGCCTTCAGAATGTGCGCGGGATACTGGATCTTGCCGCATCCCGCGCATGCCAGGTTGCAGCGAAACAGCGGCTCCAGCATCAGCACCAGGGGATACTTCTTGCGCCCTTTCAGCTTCTGCTTCAGCACGTAAGTTGACACCGTCCAAGCTTGCGAGACAGGCACCGCCATGTATAAATCTCCTTTTTCAGCCGCCGCTGCTTCTCACTGCTGCAACCCACCGACTAGCAACTAACAACCAGCAACTAGCAACTGCCCCTACGCAGCTTCCCGTTCCATCATCCGCTTGTAAGTCGTCAACGCCAGCAGCGGGAAGTAATCCCGATACAGGTGGTACGCCAGGTAAAACACGCGCGGGAATCCCGTTCCCGTATACACGGCCTCACCATTGCGTCCTTCTGCCGCCTCGTCCCAACTCCCGTCCAACTTCTGCTTCGACACCATCCACCGTATTCCCTTGGCTACCGAATCCGACCGCGTATCGCCCGCCGCCAGCAGACCCAGTACCGCCCATGCGGTTTGCGAAGGCGTGCTCGGCCCAATCCCGCGCTGCATGGGGTCGTCGTAGCTGCCGCAGGTCTCGCCCCATCCGCCGTCCGCATTCTGCACCATGCGAATCCACTCCGCCGCATTCACAATCGCCGGCTCATGACTCCACATCCCGATCGCCTCCAGGCCGCGCAGCACCAGAAACGTCCCGTACAAATAATTGACGCCCCAGCGCCCAAACCAGCTCCCGTCGGGCTCCTGCTCCTTCAGCACAAACTGCACCGCCCGCTCCACCCGCTTGTCGCGCCGGGTAAAGCCGTAGTTGGCCAGCATCTCCAGAATGCGTCCGGTAATATCCACCGTCGGCGGATCCAGCATCGCGTTATGGTCGGCAAACGGAATGTACTGGAAGATCATCTTGGTGTTGTCGCGATCGAAGCTCGCCCACCCGCCGTTCTTGCACTGCATCGCGAAAATCCAGTCCAACGCCCGCTGCGACACCTCATGCTGATACCGCTCCCGCGGATTGCGCACCTGGTTCAGAGCCAGCAAAACCTGCGCCGAATCGTCCACATCCGGATAAAACTCGTTGTTAAACTCGAAAGCCCATCCGCCCGGAGCCACATTCTTTACGTTCTCCGCCCAGTCGCCCTTGTGCCGCACTTCCTTCGACAGCAGCCAGTCCGCTGCCTTCAGCAGCCGAGGATCCCCCTTCGGAACTCCTGCCTCTCCCAGCACATAAACCGCCTGCGCCGTATCCCACACCGGCGACATGCACGGCTGCATGCGGAACGTCGGCGTCGCATAGCCCGGCTCGCCCTCCGGATTGTCGATGCCCAACTTCTCAAACTCGTCCATCGCACGGATAAACTGCGGATCGTCCTGCGTATAGCCCAGGCACGCCAGCGCAACAATCGCATTCAGCATCGCCGGATAAATCGCTCCCAACCCGTCCGACATCTCGAACCGCTCCAGCAGCCACTTCTCCGCCATCTTCAAAGCCATCGTCCGCAACGGCCGGATATGAATGCGTTCGAACCAGTGCGTGATGCGGTCCAGCAGCAGGAAGAAGTTCCGCCAGCTCACCATGTGTTTGCGGTCCCACCTCAGGTGCAGGTCGGCATTCACGCGTCCACCCACAAACAACTCGTCAATCCCCTGCTCCGGCGGAATCTTCTTGAACGGCTTCTTCGCGTAGATGATCGACAGCGGCACCAGAATCGCCCGCGACCACGCCGAAATCTCATAGATGTTGAAGTAGAACCAGTTCGGAAAAGTAATAATCTCCGGCGGCACCGCAGGCACGGCGTCGTAGTCGTACTGGCCCAGCGCGCACAGATAAATCTTGGTGAACGTATTGCATCCGGTCACGCCGCCATGCGCGAGAATCCACTCCCGCGCCTTCACCAGAACCGGATGGTCCGCCGGCCAGTCCATCAGCTTCAGCGCCAGGTACGCCTTCACGCCCAGCGAGATATTCGACGGGCCATTGGGGTAGATGCTCCACCCTCCGTCCTCATTCTGATGGCGCAAAAGCTCGTTGACCGCACGCTCCATCTTGCCGCGATCGCCGGTCCCCAGCAGTGTGTGCATAAAGATGTAGTCCGACTCCAGCATCGAGTCGGCTTCCAGCTCTCCGCACCAGTAACCCTCCGCATGCTGCTGGCCCAATAACCACTCCGTAGCCCGGTCGATGCCATCCGAGACCTGGCCCAGCCCGACATCCATGCGGCCATAGCGCGGCTGCGCGGTCTTCGCAGGCGCCGCCTTCGGATTCCGTGGAAATGTGCTCATCTATTTCTTCAAACTCTCTGCGACCGCCAGACTGCATCCTGCCTGGCCGATCTGGATTGGCAATTCGCAAGCTCTCTTCAGAACCGGCTCGCTTAGAATTGCGGTCTACTGCTGGGTCGGAGGCGCCGACGCAATCGCTTGAACAATCTCCGGTGGAAGCCCAAACCGCACATTCTCCGGCATCACCTCCACTTCGTCGACTGATCCGTACCCCATTTCCTGCAGATAATCAACTACATGCTGGACCAGCACCTCCGGCGCCGACGCGCCCGCCGTCACAGCAACCGTGTTCACTCCCTCAAGCCACTCCGGCCGGATCGCATCCGCCGAGTCTATGAGATAAGAGTTCGTGTCGAGGTTCTTGGATACCTCCACCAACCGATTTGAGTTCGAACTATTCTTCGATCCCACCACCAGCACCAGGTCGGCGCCGTGCGCCACGTTCTTCACCGCAACCTGGCGATTCTCCGTCGCGTAGCAGATGTCCTGCGCCGCCGGCCCCACAATGTTCGGGAACTTCTTCTTGAGCGCGTTGATCATGGTCCCCGCCTCATCCAGCGACAGCGTCGTCTGGGTCAAATACGCAACCTTGTCTGGGTCCGGAACCACCAGCGCATCCACTTCTTTCACCGTCGACACCACCTGGGTCACGCTCGGTGCCTCGCCCTGCGTTCCCTCCACCTCTTCGTGGTCGCGATGTCCAACCAGCACCAGCGAATAGCCCTGCTTGGAAAACTTGATCGCCTCCAGGTGTACCTTCGTCACCAGCGGGCAGGTCGCGTCGATCACCTTCAGCTTCCGCTCCTTGGCCCGCTCGCGCACCGCCGGCGATACGCCGTGGGCCGAGTAGATCACTCGCGCCCCCTCCGGCACCTCGTCCAGTTCGTTTACGAAGATTGCCCCCTTCTTCGCTAAGTCCGTCACAACATAGCTGTTATGAACAATCTCCTTGCGCACGTAAATCGGAGCGCCAAACGTCTCCAGGGCAATCTGCACAATATCGATAGCGCGCACCACGCCCGCACAGAAACCTCGCGGCTTCAGCAGCAAAACGCGTTTCG
>CAZAXI010000211.1:0-7149 GCA_964489045.1 uncultured Granulicella sp.
TGCCAGCAGACCAACATGGCCACCATGAAGGGGAGTGATTGGACTTCCGCCAGCGACCTCCTGCTTTGGAAGCAGAAGAGGCACTGCGGCCTTCCAAGCATTACTGGTGATGAGACGGTCCTCTATCTCATCGAGCGGTAAGCCGGTGTAATAGATCTCCACGTTGCCGCTGGGTGGAACGCTATACATCCGATCTACCTCAGGCGTGAGCACTGGCAGGTTCTTGGGATAGGACATCATCCGCGAGATGTTCTGCCGCCACTGGATGGTTTCGTGTCCGTTATTGTTGTGCCGGATACCGAAAACCGCGCACTGGTTGTACTTCTCCGACTCCTCACCGACCAGGCGGTAGATGGCGATCTCCTTGAAGCGCGTCGATAGCGTATCCGCCACGTCGTAGACCGCATTACAGGGAATAACCATCAGCAGGACGCCCTTGGGCTTGAGCCACGCATAGGTATGGCCGAGAAAAAGCTTCTCCATCCGTTCATTGGAGCGAGGGCCGACCTCGAAGTCATAGGGCGGGTTGAGGTACAGGAACGAAAACCGTTCGACTCGAGCGCGCACATCGAAGGCGTTGCCCTGGATGGTCTGGACGCCGCTTGCTGTAGCGGCTTCGGCTCGGTTGGAGTCGAGTTCGACTCCATAGAGCCTCGTGTTTGATTCCGAAGTCAGCGCACGCAGCGCGGCGCCGGTCCCGCAGCACGGATCGAGTGCTGAGGTAAGCGCTTCGGGAAAGGCAAGTCGAGCACGCAGCATGGGGCCTTGCTCGACAGGGAGGGGGTAGTACCCGAGCTTGAGGCGGGCGACGATTCGCATTTTTGCGGTCCTTTCAACTGCTTAAAAGTGAGGAGAAAAGAGGGTATAAGCCCATCATTTTGAACGGAATAAACCGTAACTTTGCGCTCTGCCTAGTTCGAACGCCGTGAGAGAATGGCCTGACGAAAGGCAAGTTCATTGGCAAGAGCGTTTGTTGCAATCCGCCTCGTCGCTCTGCTCGCCTTGGTCGCCTCTGCACCTTGTGGTGCTCAAATGGTTCGCAGCGACGAGCTGCAGCAAGACACGGTAAAGCTGAATCTGTGCATCGACCGTGCGCGTCATGGTCACTCCATGCCGATCGGCAATCAGGACCTCGTGCCATTTGAGATCGATATGCGATACGTCGCGCGGCGTCGCCAAGACGTTCCAGATGTGACATTCTTCGCCACCGCGACCGCTCTTTACGAGTGCGAGGTGGCTGGCAATGGCCTCTACAGCCCTGCGTTTTCGAGCGGCGAGAACTGGTTCTGGCATACTATCCGGCCGCCCGGGTTCCAGCCGCCGATCAATACCGTCGATGGAGCAAAGCTGGCGGCGAACACATGCCTCAAGGACGTGCCTCTGCACGCGGACATCCCGGCCTTCGATCACGCCGGCTACTTCGGCGCCCAGGACATGGGCTACATCTCTCCGAAGGTCACGACCGCACCGAATCGTCCAAGAGTCGCGGGAGTTCCGGTCGCCTCATACGACGTCGAGGTGACTGGCGTAGCCTATTTCAAAACGACGACCATCGATCTGCTGATGCTCAACTACGTCTGCCTGTACTCGCCGATGCTCGAGTTGAAGGTTGTCGGTTGGAGAAGGGACGCGCCGGGGCCTCGCGTCTGGTTGAAATCCGCGCGAGAAGCAGCAGCCAGGAATCGCCACTGAGCCCCCGCATGGAACGACTATACATAAGATGCGTTATCGGACTTTACGCTTTTATATTGAATAACTTATATCAAGTTTACAGATCATCGTTATCGGACATAGACACCCAGCGGTACGTCAGGAATTGCCTCGCCGGTCGCGAGCTCATGGGGAGGGTTCCGGGCGGGCGGCTCTTTTGCGGGCCACCTCTGCCGTGATGACCACATCTTCAAGCCAAAAGTGGCTTTCGTCCGCAGGATCGACCGCTATCTGTGCCGCAATGCGATCCCCAGGTTGCAGTTCATCGAGGACCGCTGCGTTCGGAAGGCTGTAGTCCATGGTCATGGCAGCCATGAATCCGGGTACGTCCCCGTGACGCAGGGTAATCTCCTGGGACGAGACGCTCTTGGCCATTACTTCGCCGCTCACTGGAAAGTGCTTTAGCTTGGTTGGCCCTTTGCAGCCAACCAGCAGGGCCAACAATGCAATACATATGAAACTGGCCGATTTTAGAGAATAAATAACACCTTCCCCCTCAATAACTTGCCCCTGAAAAAGACCCTCTGCTCCTCAAGATTTTCATCCATCCCGCTTTGGGAGCAGAGGGTCGTCAGTTCGAATCTGACCGCCCCGACCAATGTTTCCAGTGACTTGCAGGTGAGTGAGGTAGCGCATCTGTTTTTTGGACAGATGCGCTAGCGCTGAAAGGTGCGCCAATACTGGCTTTTCGCGTTTCCTCGGATGCGAACCCGTCTACAAAATTGACTACATCAAGTTGGTTCGCGAGAACTTCAGCTTCAACTGGTAAGAGTTTTCCGTGGGCAGGTCAGTGGCTACGGCTTCGCTCAACGCGCTCGAGACCAGCGAAACCACAGGTCATTGATTCGATTTGTCTAGACGGTTCTCGTTCTATCGACTTGTCGCGCGCTTCAAAGCTCTTGGGTCTGTCTAAAGAAGCTGAGTGCTGCCTAGAGCATGGGCTAACTGTCCCCGAAGTCGCATTCTTGGCAAAGTTGCCCAGGGATGAGGCCGTCGCCCTGCAACTCCCGCTCTCAGAGACGTTCGGCCCGCGATTCCCACCACAGGAGCTGCGAAAAAGAATCTACTCGATTGAGCAATTCTGCACATCTTGGACGGCGGATTCTCTGGCAGAGTTGGGAGAAGTCGGCAAAACAATCGGATTGGAGGAACGATGCCTAATCTGAAGGCAAGGCTGTTGATCGTTGACGACGAACCCTCGACGAGGACACTACTCAGTCAAATATTTGGCAGCCTAGGCCACCCCGTAAGGGCTGCCGAAGACGGCTTTTCTGCCCTGAAGCAGATACGCGAAGAGGAACCGGATATCCTGCTCTCCGATCTTAACATGCCGGGAATGTCCGGCTTTGAACTGCTCTCCGTGGTGCGGCGAAGGATTCCCCGGATCTACGTGATTGCGACGAGCGGGGCCTTCTCGGGCGACGGTGTTCCGCACGGAATCGCTGCGGATGCATTCCACGAAAAGGCGACGGGCCTGGACAGCCTGTTCCGGCTTGTGAAGACGGCTGCGAAGCTTGAGAAGCATGTTCGGGCCGGGGCCGACGCATCGGCTCCGATCTGGATCTCACCCGTCAGGCGGAACGCATCGTCCGAGGCATTGGTCCTGATCACGTGCCCGGAATGCCTGCGAGCCTTCTCGCTCTCCGTCGGTGCGGCAGACTTTGTTATTCATGAGACACGTTGCGTGTACTGCGACACCGCAATTCACTATGCGACCGTCCAACCGATGAACCCACAGGTTCCGCACCGCTTTCGCGCTCATTCGAATGGAGCTTCGACTTTCCGTGCGTTACAGCTTTAACGGCGGTGGCAAGATGACTGACAAGTCAACTCGCTTTTTACATCGGCGAAACGAAGACGGGGCATACGACTCGGTTTGCCGTACGTGCCTTGCGGCCGTCGCCTGTTCCATGGCTAGGGCCGAACTCGCAGAGAACCAGAAGACCCATGTCTGCAATTCGGCTTTCCTCGCGGAACGTGGCTGCCTGAGCCGGGCTGAATCTAAGAGGCATCCTGCTGCCCCCACGTTTCAGTGCGATCCCCGGACGGATCAAGGGTCGGGGGACACCCTGAGCACCGGCGCGATCATTAGCCCGACTGCCCCCGTAATCAAACCTGCCCCGCTCCTCCCCAGCCCGTCTCATAGGCCAGTGAATGGAATCGGGGACCAATGCTGAAAGGTGATCAATTTTGAACAGACTGACGGCGACGGGATTCCTAAACTATCGTCGTTTCCCTAAAGTTACTCCATACCAGAGGTGTCTATGGCCATCGCCGTCGTCCTTGCCATTGGCTTCGATCCATGGCTATTTGAAGCTCAAAGAACAGTCTGGAGATCAGCTGGATGCTTCGTCACGGCGGCGGGGTCGATGGGAGACGCGCTCGGCGAGTTCATGGGCGGTGACTTCGATCTGGTCCTCCTGGACCATTCCATCCCGGCGGAAGACAGAGACAGACTGACCTACTGGATTCGAGCGTCCGGTTCACGCACGCCGGTGGCTTGCATCACGGACTCATCCGGTAACCCAGAGGACTTGGCGTACTCGACGATCAAGGATGAGCCCCATGCGTTGCCACAACGGGTCGGAGAGTTGCTGGCCACGCAGACGAGAAAGCCTCCAGTGCATGGAGGCGGTGAACCCAGCTATGGCGGCTGGATGGCTTTCGCTTGACCGCCATCACAGTTGGACTCCGAATGATGAAAGGTGGCAACATTATGCTCCCGCCGACTTTTTCCTGCCCGCGTTGCAAATGTAATGCCGCTCTTCGTGCACACCGCAGGGGTTTCGACTGGTTGATGTCCATCCTCGGCTTCAGACCTGCGCGATGCTTCGCCTGTAACAAACGTTTCTACACGCGTCATTGGTTGGTCAAAACGCAACAGAAAGAGCAGTCCAGTCATGCCAAGGTCTGCGCAGAATCAGAGACTGCTTCGTGAGTACTGCCCGTTGCGCTCAATTGCTGCGAGACTTACGCATTCCAGACAACGCCGGTGCTGGGTCCGTTGAGGAGCCGTCGGCACGTTGGCTGTGATGAGTGTATGCTCGAAACTGTAGGCAATTTCTCCTTCTCGCCTCCCGTATTCCGGGTACTGCCGCTTCTTAAGATATCGAGCCGGACAGTCTATGGGCAAGCGGACTGACTATTTTCGCGTCCTCACGCTGGGACCTTCTCTCCCTGGTTTGCATACCACTTTGATCGAGATGTCACGCAGTTGAGCGACGACCGAGTGGAAGCTACGGTTGGCCCGGCAGAACGCCGGAGAGGCGCAGGAATGAATTGCCCAAGATGTAGGGACTTGGAACGAGCGTATAAGGTTGGACTGAGCGAGTACATCGAGGCACGTTCCTCAGCATGGTTTCGGGTCTGCGCAAAACTTGCGGCCAGGAAGAACGTCGAGATGGAACGCGCCAGGTACGAACTGGAAGAGCACCGGTTTGTATGCGCCTCTGCCGTCAGGGTGTTCGTACCTTTGCCGGGACGGGACGTGCCTACGAGTTTGAGACCACTGGCTGCATAGCCCTAGGTTCATCAGGATTTTGCCCTCCACATGAGTAGTCTGCCTACCAAGAGAAACACTACATAGCCAAGCAGTACCCACCAAAGCAGGTGCCATGCGCTGACGTGCAGCCAGAGGACGAGGCCAACGCCTACCAGTTGCCACACCGATTCCACCGGGGTTGTTGCTCTGAGGATTGATCCAGAGTCCGAGGGGGAAAAGTGGAACAGGTTTGATATTTCGCGCTGGCCGCTGGGTCGGCGCTAAACAGGATAGCGACGGATCGCAGAGCTATCAGGATCAAGACGAGCGGTCGAATCCATACCATGATTTCGGTGATTTTAGCCCCTTGTGGGCTATGCTGAGCGACAAATGTAATTCACTCGCTCTTGAAAAACTGCGGCAGCGAGTCCGGGGAGACGGCTAAAGCGTAAAGCTCGTCTGCTGTAAGGCGTACAACTTTGCCGTCCGCAAACGTTACCAGAATCCCACTCCAGAGATGCGATACTTCAACAATATTGGGCCGTTGCATCACCTTCACCTTTCCGCGAATTACTCTACTCGCAGAATGCTGACAGGTCGGTTTTGCAGCCAACAGACCAGCAAAAAAGTAGGCCCTCCCGCGCGGACGGGAAGGCCCAGTTCTCCAAAGAAGGCATGTTGCTGTTCCCCCAAAGACTCTAGCCTTTGGTGCAGAGTCGTTACTGTGCTGAATTGCACATGCTTGTTCTGAGGGGATATTTACCCTGCTAAGTCGAACCAACATAAGCGGTTTTTATTTGCGCATTGTTGTGTCGTATGGATTACATTAATTGCATCCCGTTCTCGCGGGCGTCCCCGTTTTCAGGACATCCGCCTTTCGGGGAAATGGGTCATGTGGGTACCCAGGCCATTCGGCAATTCCAGAGGCCAAAGCCCATTGCGCCATGCGGTGCTGATTCCGAACTGCACGCGGCGATGAACGATTGGGTGTCGTCCCGCGCAGTCGCATCTGCACAGAAGCGATCATCATGTCCGTAGGTACAGACTTGAAGTTCGACATCACCGCCTTCCTCTCCAGCGCGGGACTGGGACGCCGTCTCGTCCGTCTCAGAGCCAAGCAGGTCTTCTTCTCGCAGGGACACCCGGCCGACTGCGTCTTCTACCTGCAGGCCGGTCGCGCCAAGCTCACCGTCGTTTCGGCAAGCGGCAAGGAGGCCACCATCACCCTGCTCGCCCCCGGTGACTTTGTTGGAGAAGAGTCGATCGTCAACGTCCCCGGCCTGCGTCTGGCCACCGCCACCGCTATTACAGCTTGTACCGCGCTCAAGATCGACCGCGACGAGATGATCCGCGTCATGCATGACGAGCACGGCTTCTCCGATCTCTTTCTCAAGTTTCTGCTGAGCCGCGCGATGCGGACCCAGGCCGATTTGGTGGATCAACTCTTCAACTCCAGCGAAAAGCGTCTTGCCCGCATCCTGCTGCTGATGGCGGAGTTTGGCCAACCAGGCGAACCCGAATCGCTCATCCCCAAGATCTCGCAGGAGACACTCGCCGAGATGATCGGGACCACACGATCCCGCGTCAGCTTCTTTATGAACCGCTTTCGCGAGCACGGCTTTATCGAATACAACGGCCGCATCCGGGTGCATAAGTCGCTTCTGAATGTGATTCTTCACGATCAGTCCCCTGGGCAAAACTCGACAAGTGCTCCCCTAATGGAAGTTGGACCGGCGCAATCTGAAAAGGCCCTGAGAAGAGCCGCTGCCGTTGGCATCAAGGTCAGACATCACGATGGTTTGAAGGACTAGGCTCTTTCGTTTTGTGGCTGTGCCTCGCCAAAATTACGATCTGGCACATAATCAGTCAGATAGAGGTGCGTCCGGTTTCGCCTACTCTTCCGTGTCAAACTGAAATCGAAAGT
The DNA here is from genome assembly GCA_964489045.1 of uncultured Granulicella sp. Lineage (GTDB taxonomy): Bacteria > Acidobacteriota > Terriglobia > Terriglobales > Acidobacteriaceae > Edaphobacter. Next base: position 7,116 of record CAZAXI010000211.1, read on the forward strand.
CTTAGCGGTTACGAGCCACACTGAATTCCCCTAG
>CAZAXI010000212.1:0-7100 GCA_964489045.1 uncultured Granulicella sp.
TCAAAGGCGGCAAGCTCATGGCCGGCGAGTATCGCTTCAACCATCCCGCGCCCGCAACTGAGGTCTACGCCCGCATCCTCCGCGGCGACGTCTATACCATCCCCCTCACCATCCCCGAGGGCTACAACATCTTCGACATCGCCCAGGCGGTCGAGTCCGCCGGCCTCGGCTCCCGCGACGCCTTCCTTGCCGCCGAACGCGCCGACACTGCGCTCATCTCCGACCTCGAGCCCAACGCTCCCTCGCTCGAGGGCTACCTCTTCCCCGATACCTACCGCTTCACCCACCACACCACCCCGGCGCAGATGCTCGCCGCCATGGTCAAGCGCTTCCGCCAGGTCGCCGCCCAGATCGGACTCAACGACCAGCCAGCGTCGATCGCGGGTTTGGTGCTGGGTCCTGCTCAGAAGGTCATCCTCGCCTCGCTCATCGAGAAAGAGGTCAGCCAGGACTCCGAGCGCCCCCTCGTCGCCAGCGTCTTCTCCAACCGCCTCGCTCAGGGCATGCCGCTCGCCACCGATCCCAGCGTCATCTACGCTGCGCTCCTCGACAACCGTTACCGAGGCGTCATCTACGCCTCCGACCTCAAGTCCGGCTCGCCCTACAACACCTATGTCCATACCGGTCTGCCTCCGGGCCCCATTTGCAACCCCGGCATCGCCGCACTCAGGGCCGCGCTCGCCCCCGCCACCACCAGCTTCCTCTACTTCGTCGCCGACGCCCAGGGCCGCAGCCGCTTCTCCGCTACCCTCAAGGAGCACTCCCAGCAGGTCGAAACCTACCGCCGGGCCATCGGCCGGGCCATCCCCCCGAAGCCCCATCGAGCCCATCCAAAATAGCTGCGAAGCCTCCGGCTGCCGCCGCGCATCCAATTCATATTGTTGAGCATTGCGCCTTTAACCCAGACGTTACCGCTCGCAGGCAGATATACTTGAAGTTTGTGCTAATGAGCATCAGAAAAGCCTTCGCCTTGGGACTACTTACGCTGACTCCGGCTCTCACCGGTTGTCTGGTACACACCCACAGCGTCTTGAAAACAAGGCCCCCAACCATCGTCCTCGGCACCTCCCTCGACCAGCTCCTCAAGCAGGTAGACGATCGCTACGCCGCTATCCACAGCATGACCGCCGCAGACGTGGTTGTCGCCTGTTTTGGTGGCGCCAGCAAAGGGGACGTCCAATATGCCAGCAAAGGGGAGATCACGTGCTCTTCCGAACTCGATGGCCATATCGTCATCGGCAAACCGGAGAACATCCTCTTCCTGCTCGAGGTGCCCGTTGTCCACAGCAGTTTTCTCGACATGGTCTCCGATGGCAAGTCCTTCAAAATGTACATTCCGCCCGAGAATTGCGCCATTACCGGCTCCGACGTGGTCACCAATACCGCGCAGAAGGGCAAGTACGCTATCCGCCCCGCCGCGATCCTCGACTCCCTGCTGATCCCGGGACTGCAGCCGAATCAGGACGTCGCCATGACCCAGGACAACCGCATCGTCCCCGATCCCAAGAACCACAAGGTTTTCATCGATGAGCCCACTTATAACCTCGAGTTCCTTTCCCAGCCTGAGGGCCAGGTAGCACAGTCGCTCCGCGTCATCCACATCAGCCGCGTCGACTTGCTCCCCTACCAGCAGGACATCTACAACGCCGACGGCAAGATCGCGACCCAGGCCACCTATAAGAACTACCGCAAGTTCGGCGGTATCAACTTCCCCACCCTGATCGAGATTCAGCGCCCGCTCGACGAGTTGAGCCTCACCATCACCATCGATCCCCGTCGTACCAGCTTCAACCAGCAGCTCGATGCCGACCAGTTCAACCTCGACATCCCCCCGACCACCGCTCACATCACCAACATGGATGATCCCGCCAGCGCCGAGATCACAAACCCGTGCGCCGTGCATGCTCCGCAATCGCCGCATTAATCTCGAGCGCCAGCTTGAGCGCCGCACGCCCATCCTCCACCGTCACCACCGGCTCCGTCCGCGTCCGCACCGCATCCAGAAACGCCCCAATCTCCAGCCGCAGCGGTTCGCCCGCCTCCACCGGGACCTTACGCAACTCCATCCCCGGCGACGCATGTCCGCCCGTACCAGCAGCTCCCGCCGTCGCAGCCAGCGCCGCCAACTGCGCCATATCCATCCCCGCCGCCGCCGTCACATCGATCAGCAGCAAATCCTGCCGCGCGAAGTCCACCGACAAATACTGGTGCGGCTGAAAGAACCGCATCTTCCGCACCCGCTCCGTACTCACCCGGCTGGCCGTAAAGTTCGCCACGCAGCCGTTCTCGAACTCCAGCCGCACGTTCGCGATGTCCACCTTCCGCGACAGCACCGGCAGCCCCACCGCGCGCACCTCGCGCACCGGCTCACCCACCAGCTTCATCACGATGTCCAGGTCGTGGATCATTAAATCCAAAACCACGTCGACATCAAGCGAACGCGGAGTAAACACGCTCAGCCGGTGCACTTCAAAGAACATCGGCTGGTTCAGCAACTCGCGCACCGCTCGCACCGCCGGGTTGAACCGCTCCAGATGCCCAACCTGGACCACGCGACCCAGCTTCCGCGCCAGCCCCGCAATCTCATCCGCCTCCGCCAGGCTCGCCGCCAGCGGCTTCTCAATCAGCAGATCGATCCCGCACGCCATCAACTCCCGCGCACACGCCGCATGCTGCACCGTAGGTACGCACACGCTCGCCGCATGGATCCGCACGGGACGCTCGGGTGTCCCATCCTTCGCAGTCTCATCGCCGGGTGCCCCGTCCAAGCTCTGCTTGGGCGGGATTACCGCCGCCATGCACGCCGCAATCGTGGCAAAGCCGCGTACGCCATACTTCGCCTCAGCCGCCGCACGCGCACTCTCATCCGGATCGACAACCGCGGCCAGCTCAACCGGATACCCCGCCTGCTCCAGCTCGCGATACACCCTTAGATGGTTGCGCCCAAACGCACCCGCGCCCACCACCGCCACCCGCAGCTTTTCCCGCGAACCTCGAACCTCGAACCTCGAACCTTGCCCCACTTACTTCACCGGACCCTCAACCGCCTGCCGGCACCGCCCATACAGCGCCAGCAGCTCCGCCACCTGGTCCTCCGGCTTGCCCGAGGCCGTCACGCCAAACCCCGTCCCGCCCGTAGCCTTAGTCCCCACATGCGTCGTCGCCGCCACAAACTTCAACAAATCCAACGCAATGTCTTCCGTCCGCCGAGCCCCGTTGTTCCCTTCACTCATCTCTCTTCAACCTCTCTCATTCCAGACCCGATCTTAACGGCCCACCCCACCCCGAAGCAAATCTACTACGATGACCCGCATTCGCCGATCTCCTCGCAACCCAACTCCGCTGCGTGGCAATCGTTTTTCAACTGACAACTGAGAGCTGACAACTGAGAACTAGCAACTGCCCTTCCCCACCCCGCACAGAATCTCATACGAGATCGTCCCCGCCAGCCGCGCATGGTCGTCTGCCGTCACTCCATCGCCCAACACCACCACCTCATCGCCCACGCACACGCCGTCGATCTCCGTCACATCCACCGTCGTCAAATTCATCGAAACCCGCCCCACAATCCCCGCCCGCCCGCCGCGAATCATCACCCAACCACCCGGCCGCGCATTGGTCGCCCCCAGCTCCCGCCGCAGCCCGTCCGCATATCCCACCGGCAGCAGCGCCAGCCGCATCGGCCTCGACACCGTAAACGTCGCGTTGTATCCCACCGTCTCGCCCGCCCCAGCATCGCGCACATCCAGCACCCGCGTCTTCCACGTCATCACCGGCCGCAGCCCGCCGCCCAGCTTCGACTCCGCCGCACCCTCAATCGGCAAGCAATACCCATACAGCGCAATCCCGCACCGCACCATCGCCCGCGCGCCCACGCTCTTCGCCAACTCCACCAGCCAGTCTGCGTTCCCCGCCGGATTATCTATGCTGGACGAGCTGCCCGCATGCACCCACTTCGGCGTAAACCCCCGCCCTCGCACCTGTGCCAACGCCGCCGCAAACCTCCGCTGCTGCTCCCGCGTCTTCTCCGAGCCCGCCACCTCCGCCGCGCAGAAGTGCGTCATCACCCCATCCAGCACCAGCCCCGCAGCACCAATCAAGTCCAAAATCGCATCCAGCTCCGCCCCCGGACGCGCACCCTGCCGCCCCATCCCCGTATCCACCTCCAGGTGCACTGGCATCTCCACCTGGTTGCGCAGCCAGCCCACCTGCTCTTTCGTCCACACCACCGGCGTCAACCCATGCTCCGCCACTACCGCCGCGTCCTCCGGCATCAGCCCGCACATCACCAGAATCTGCGAATCCCAGAATCCCGCGCCCTCCAACGCCTTCCGCACCCGCACTCCCTCGGACGCGTCCGCCACACCCAGCCAATACGCCCCCGCCTTTGCCAGCGCCACCGCGCACACCTCCGCCCCATGCCCGTACGCATTCGCCTTCACCACGGCCAGCACTTCCGTCCCCGCTCCGAATGCAGCGCCCGCCGCCGCTCGCACCGCCCGGAAGTTTCCCGCCAGCCGATCCTCCGACACTTCAATCCAGCTCGTCACCGCCACCGCCGTCCTCTAGTCCACGCACTCAGAAGCTCGCAAGATCCGCCGTCTCCAGCACCTGCTTAGGATACCCGCGCTTCGCCACCTCCAGCATCGCGCGCCCCACCTGCTCGGTTGTCGTTATGTGCTTCGGAAACATCCGCAGCAGCAGCGGCAACACCGGCCGCAGCGCCGAGTACACCGCCTGGTACACCGCCGTCTTCGACCGTATCCCAGCCATCGGCACAATCAGCCCCGGCCGGAACATGTACGCCGCCTTGAATCCCATCCCCAGCAGCGCATTCTCCGTCTCGCCCTTAACCCGAGCCCACATTGCGCGCCCATTCGCGTCCGTCCCCGCGCCCGACACATACACAAACGTCCCCACGCCCGCCCGCCGCACCGCCCGCGCCGTGGCCATGGTAATGTCGACCGTCACCCGCCGGTACTCCGCCTCCTTCATCCCGACCGAAGACACGCCCAGGCAGAACAAGCACGCATCGTATCCCGCAAATGCGTCCTCCACCGCGGAAAAATCATAAAAGTCATTGGCTACCAGCTCGCGCACCTTCTCGCTCCGCCGCCCCAGGCTTGGTCCGGTAGCCCGACGCACCACTTCCAGCACCGCCTCCACCTCGCGGTCCAGCACGCACTCCCGCCGCACCCCCTGCCCCACCATTCCCGTCGCGCCAAACAGAATTACTCGCACGTGCTAAAGCCCACCCGCGTCGTCCTTCTTCAGGTTCTCGAACCGCGTAAAGTCCGAGCGGAACGCCAGCTCGATCGACCCCGTGGGCCCGTTCCTCTGCTTGGCGATAATGATCTCCGCCTTGCCCTTCAGGTCCTCGTTGTCGCGGTCGTAGTACTCCTCGCGATGGATGAACGCCACCACATCCGCGTCCTGCTCAATCGATCCCGACTCCCGCAGATCGCTCAGCAGCGGCTTCTTGTCGCCTGTCCTCTGCTCGCTTCCGCGCGAGAGCTGGCTCAGCGCCAACACCGGAATCTTCATCTCCTTGGCCAGCGCCTTCAGACCGCGCGAAATCGAACTCACCTCCTGCGTCCGGTTCTCAAAACCGCGCTTCCCGCTCGCGTTCGTTCCCGTCATCAACTGCAGGTAGTCCACCACGATCAGGTCCAGCCGGCCCTCCTGCTGCTTCAGCCGCCGCGCCTTCGCCCGCATCTCCGCCAGCGTGATCCCCGGCGTGTCGTCGATAAACATCTTCGACTCCATCAGCCGCTCCAGCGCCTTCATCAGCTTGCCCTTGTCCTCCCGCAGCATCGTGCCCGTCTGCAGCTTGCGCGAGCCCACCAGCGCCTCGCTCGCCAGCATCCTCCGCAGCAGGCTCTCCTTCGACATTTCCAGCGAGAAGATCGCCACCACCTTGCCGTCATGCACCGCCGCATTCTGCGCGATGTTGATCGCCCACGCCGTCTTGCCCATCGACGGCCGCGCCGCAATGATGATCAACTCCGAATCCTGCAAGCCTGATGTCATCTTGTCGAACTCGACATACCGCGTCGCCAGCCCGGTAACCTCGCGCCCCTGCTCATACAGCGCGTCAATCGACCCGAAGCTCTGCGCAACGATCTCGCCAATCCCTGCCAGCCCGCGCTGGATCGCCGAGTCGGCCACATCCGCCAGTTGCGCCTCCACATCGCCCAGCACGGTAATCGCGTCTTCACTCTGGTCCGACGCGCGAATCTGTCCGTCGTGGAAGATCGACATCAACTGCCGCAGCAGGCTCTTGTCCTTCACAATCCGGACGTAGCTCTCGATGTTGAAATTCCGCGGAATCCCCTCGCTCAGATACGCCAGGTACGCCGGCCCGCCCACCGAGTCGATTTCGCGCCTTCGTTCCAGCTCCGCTCGGACAGTGGTTATGTCGATCCCATGCCCACGAGCCATCAAATCGACGATCGCCCGGTATATACGTTGATGCGAATCTAGTGAAAAATCCTCAGCCTTCAGCTTCGACGTTGCGTCCGAGATCGCCACGCCATCCAGCAGCATCGCGCCGAGAATCGCAACTTCGGTGTGAAGAGACGAGGGCAGACCCTCGGACGCATTAAGCTGTGCGATTGATGCCATAATGGCTTATTCTCTGCTCTCGCAGGATTCGCTGCAACGAATGCTGCGGCACCAAAAGTGGGGCAATGCACGGCCTTTCCCACACGTGAATAGGATTATGCACAGATGAGCGACAATCTCGACCGATATCTGCCGGAATTCGACGAAGACGAAGCCAGAAATAAACTAGTCGGCCTTATCCGTGAGCAACTCGTTGACATGCTGATTTATGACTACAAGTTGAAGCGGGTAATTGCGAAGAGGGCAGATGAGGATCGAAGGAAACTTGACCGGATACTGGGCATCATCACGGAACCATCTCCGTTAATGGGTATGCCCGGAGTTCCTACTGCAGATGATTTGCGACGGATGATCGAAGACGACGAAAACTGAAGAAGTTCCAAAGACGGAGCCCCCCATGCCTCCCGCCAAATCCCTCGACATCCCGCCCGCCGCCGCCCGCGATAAGGCCTCCTTTGAAGTCCTCCGCGTCTGGA
>CAZAXI010000213.1:0-7079 GCA_964489045.1 uncultured Granulicella sp.
TGCGTATCGAACCACCACTCGAACAGCGGGTGCGGTGTAGGGTCGTCCAGCGAATCCTCGCCCAGCACCTGAAAAGTCCGCAGCCCGACTGCTTGCGGGTCCGCCACAATGCCGTGGACGGCCTCCTGCCCGTACACATCCGCATTGTGCTCGATCATCCGGCTGATGCCATTCGAAACAGGATCGGAGATCGCCGACAGCGTCAGCAGCACCAGCGCCAGCACCACCAGCGCGCCCCAGTCCTGCTGTGACGGAATCCTCCACGCTGTCCCATACCGCGCCAGCAACGAGCCCACGCCGTGATAACCCAGCCAGAACAACGGCAGCATTCCCAGGCACGAGAGCCCCACACCCAACACCACGTGTCCCAGCGCATAGTGGCCCATCTCGTGGGCAAAGATGAACGCAATCTCGTCAGGGGTTGACCGGGCGACGGTCGTATCCCACACCACCACGCGCTTCGACGCGCCGAATCCCGTGACGTAGGCATTCAGCTCGGTCGACTTGGCGCTCGCCTTCATCAGGAACATCCGGTCCGGCGGAATCGCAATGCCCCCGCGCGCAACCACCTGCTCCAGCCGCTGCACCAGCGCCGGATCGGTTTTGCCGAGCGGTTCGAACCTGTAGAACATCGGGTCGATGACATACGGCGTGACAAATACTCCCGCAATTACGCAGACAACCGCCGGAATCCAGAACCAGAACCACCAGCGCGCCGGCGACTTGCGGATGACCCAGAACATCAGCATCACCAGTAGCCCGCCGATCAACCATTCCAGCGCGAACAACTTCCCTTTGTCCGCCAGCCAACTCCCCCACCCCTGCACGGAAAGCCCATAGCTGAGCGCAACATGATGCCCGTAAATGCCGAGCGGCAGATTCAGCAGATGAATGAGCAGGAGCAGCAGGAAAACGAAGCTGAATCCCTGCGCCCGCCGGTTCTTCGACATCGCAACCGCAACGTCCCGTATGCGCGCTGCCGCGCCCACCGCGAGGATCAACAGCAGCTCGGCCAGCATCCAGACGTCCCCTGTCACCTCGAGGTTCATCCGCGTGCGGTTCAGCGCGATCGCCTTCTCAAGCTCTTTGGGCGGCAGCGTATAAGCCGTTGTGTTGTGTATGGCGAACTGCTCCGCTTTTGCCTCGGTGGGAGTCTTATACCCAAGCCGGCTGGCAGTCAGCGCAAGGCCTGCTAAAAGCGCGACCATCAGGACCAGGGTGCCGCGATACCGCATTTAGTTCATCTCCGCGAGAGCGAGTTCCAGTGTGCCGCATCGCCGTACCAAGAAGCAAAGCGCCCGGTGCTGAATCCGGTGTAGCATTCCCGTAGGCTGGTAAACGCAGGCTAACCCTAAGACAGGCCCAATGGAACATCGCAAGACCCATACCACCAATCGAACTCTGATTCTTGCCGGCGCCTTCCTTGCCGGGCTCATCGCTGTGGCGCTGGTTCCGCAGCATACGGCGCTGGCCGCCTCCGATGCCGCGCCGGCGAGCGCTGCAGCAACCTCCAGCTCCGTCGCCGGCGAAGCTCCGCTGGTAAACGCGCTGGATGCCGAATTGAAGCGGGCGATGTCTGCTCTGGGAACCGGCGGAGCCGCGGCAGCGCAACAGCCCAAGCCCTACTTCCTGAGCTATGCGGTGGACGACGCCACCTCCGTGAGCATTGCGGCGGAGTACGGGGCGATTGTCAGTTCGAACGAGGTCCGCCGCCGTTCGGTCGACGTGCAGGTGCGGTTGGGCAGCCCCGGCGAAGACAACACCCATGGCGATCACCGCACCAGCGCGCTGACCACGATGTCGCTTCCCCTCACGGATGACCCCGACGCTATCGCGCGTTCTCTCTGGTACGCGACCAACCGTGGATACGCCCGTGCCCTCGATGGCTACCTCAAGGTCAAGACCGAGCAGCAGGTGCGCGCGAAGGAGGAAGATGTATCGGCCGACTTCAGCGAAGAGCAGCCGAAAACAGACCTGCTTCCGCCCGCGCCCGCGCTGGTCGTCGACCGCGCCGCGTGGGAGCGGCGCCTGCGCGAGATCTCCAGCCTGTTTTCGCAATACCCCGACATCTTTACCGACCAGGTGGAGTTTGAGGCCACCAACGCGACCGACTACTTCGTTTCCTCCGAAGGCGCGCGCGTGAACAACCCCAGCCACGTAGCCAGGCTTGTGATTGTTGCTCACACCCGCGCGATCGACGGCATGGATCTGGGTCGCGACGAGACCTTCGAGGCCGACTCCCCCGCCCACCTGCCCGACCAGAAGACGCTGATGGACAAGGCCGTCGCGATGGCAAAGAACCTGGAAGACCTGCGCCAGGCGCCGGTGACCGAGCCGTTTGACGGACCTGCCATCCTTAGCGGGCGCGCCGCAGCGGTCTTCTTCCACGAAGTGCTCGGGCACAGGCTCGAAGGCCAGCGTCAGCGGGGCGACGAGGAGGGCCAGACCTTCACCAAGCTGCTCGGCAAGCCCATTCTGCCGTCGTTCCTCAGCGTCGCCGACGATCCAACCCTCGCCACATTTCAGGGCACATGGCTCAGCGGCCACTACGACTACGACGACGAGGGCCAGGCCGCACGGCGCGTCGAGTTGATCCAGAATGGCGTCCTTGAGACCTTTCTGATGTCGCGCCTGCCCATCGCCAGCGTCTCCCATAGCAACGGTCACGGACGTGCCGAAGTGGGCCACATGCCCACCGGACGCCAGGGCAATCTCATCGTCACCTCATCGAAGACCGTGCCGGAGAGCGAGTTGCGCGCGATGCTGATCGCCGAGGCGAAGAAGCAAGGCAAGGCGTATGGTCTCTACTTCGAAGACATCTCCTCCGGCTTCGCGGTCACCACGCGCCGTTCACCCCAGGCCTTCCAGGTGATTCCCCTGGTGGTCTACCGCGTTTATGTCGACGGTCGCCCCGATGAGCTGGTGCGTGGGGTCAGCATCGTCGGCACGCCGCAGGCCGCGCTCAACAGCATCCTGGCGACCAGCGACAAGCAGGACGTGTTCAACGGCATCTGCGGCGCAGAGTCCGGCAATATCCCGGTGAGTGCAGTGGCCCCCGCGATGCTGGTCAGTGCGATCGAGACGCAGCGCCAGGCCCAGGGCACGGCCCGCCCCCCAATTCTCTCTCCGCCCCCCCATCCGGCAGACGATTCAAACTCCAAAAAAGGAGCGAATTAGTCGATATGCTCCTGACCCAATTACATACGAGGAACTTCCGAGCCGCCGTTTACGCAGCATGCATCCTGATTGCGGCATCGCCCGTTCGATATGCGGCGAACGCGCAGGATACGGCCAAGGACGACCCGGTGCTGCGCGCCATGCAGGCCGAGCTCGACCGCGAACAGGCGCAACTGCTGCTGCCCGGCATGGAGCGGCCTTACTTCATCGAGTACCGTCTGGATGACGTAGCCACCTACGAGGCCATCGCCAACTACGGTGCGCTGGTGCAGGAGCAATCCAACCACCAGAGGGTGGTGCGCGTCACCGTCCGCATGGGCGGTTATCAGACTGACTCCAGCAGCGTCCGCGGCGACGGCACCATCGCATTGGCGCCGACTGACAACAACCCCGAGGCCATTCGCTCGTGCCTCTGGTTTGCTACCGACGAGGCTTACAAGAATGCCCTGCGCGCCTACGCGGCCAAGCAAGCCGCGTTGAAGCGCTTCGAGACGCCGCCCACGGAGAAGGATTTTGCCCCGGCCAAGCCGGTCGTGCACATCGGTCCGCTGGTCTCCCTCGACCTCGACCGTACGGAATGGAAACGCCGCATTGTGGAAGCCAGCGGCCTTTATGCCTCCGACCCCGCAGTCAACGCCTCGGCTGCAGATGTGCAGGATTCCAACGCCAACGTGCGCGGGTTGGCCGTGAATCGCTACCTGGTCAATACCGAAGGGACAGTTGTGCGCCAGGGATACACCGGCTACGCCGCCAACATCTCCGTGGCCGGCCAGGCAGCCGATGGCATGGAAATCACCCGCGAGAATGGCACCGTTGGGGTGACCGCAAAGGAATTGGAATCCGGGCCCGCCTTCCGCCGTCGCGCCATCGACAACCTGAAGAGCCTGCAGGCGCTGCGTAATGCGCCAGTCGTCTCGGCGGAGGACTACCACGGTCCGGTGCTGTTCAGCGGCGACGCGGCCGCCGATGTGATGAACTCACTGTTCGTTCCCAACGTACAGGCCAACCGCCCCGAGATGGGCACCACCGCGCGCACCCAGGGAGCATACACCTCCAGCTTCCATGCCCGCGTGCTGCCTGATTTTCTCAACGCAACCGACGACCCGCTAACCACGGCCTTTGCCGGCCGCGGGTTGCTGGGCGCTTACGCGGTAGATGACGAAGGCGTGCCGGCGCAGGCGGTAGCCGTTGCCGTCAACGGCAAGCTGGAAAATTACCTCATCGGCCGCACGCCGATCCGGGATTTTCCCGAGTCGAACGGACACGGCCGCGCAGCCCTTGCCCAACCCGCGCACGCGCATGAGGGCGTCATGATTTTCAAGTCGACTCATCCTTTCAGCGCCGCCGAAATGAACGCGCGCCTGCTCGCGATGGCCAAGGAACAAGACCGCGATGTCTATGCCGTGGAAACGCTCGGCGGAGCGCTGTCCCCGCGCCTGCTCTACCTGGTGCATCCCGACGGCACTCGCCAGTTGGTGCGCGGAGCGGTCTTCGACGAGCTGGATAACCGCAGCCTGCGCTCCGACATCGTCGCCGCCGGCGATGACGAGTACGTGTCCAACTCGCTCGGCGCCATACCCACCACCACCATCGCGCCCAGCCTTCTCTTCGACGACATTGGCGTCAAGCGCGCTACCGTGGAGCAGCAGAAGTTGCCTTACTACGGCCCACCTGCGCTCAACCTGGCACCCAGCAAATAGCCCCGGAACTGGCCCCTAGTTAAGTCGAACGATGTAGGGCTGCGCACCCGGGTCCGGGATGTGAATGTTCTCGGCAACTCTGTCCGCGGTCGCGCGATCGGGGTTGTTCGGCGTAATCCGCACCCAATATCCCGTCGCCCCTTGAAACTCGATCACCTTGGCCGTGGCGTAGCGCCGTACCAGATCGTTCTTCAGTTGGATCGCGTCCGCCGAATCCAGAAACGCGCCAATCTGCACACACCACCTGCCTGCGGGATCGTATCCGCCGGGCGGCGCATAGGCTTCCAGCCGCACCTTCGCAGTTCCCGCGCGATAGACATCAATCACCTTCGCCGCGGCCAGCGAGAGATCGATGATGCGGTCCCCATAGAACGGCCCGTGATCGTTAATGCGCACCATCACCGACTGGTTGTTGGTCAGGTTCGTTACCCGGACAATTGCTCCCAGCGGCAGCGTGCGGTGCGCGGCTGTCATCCCGTTGGGGTCGTAGATAGTGCCGTCGGCCGCCTTGGCGCCGGCATAGGTTGGCACATACCAGCTCGCCACTCCGACCTCAATCGATATCGGCTTGCCGTGCGGCTCCAGTTCAGCATTGGCAGGCGCCGTTCCCGCAGATTCGCTCGGCGTGCCTCCATGGCTCGCAGCCGGACGGCTCGGCGCCACGCTTCCCGCCTCATTGCCGTTACTCTCCGGCGCAAGCGGTGGTGGCGACGGATAAGACGCTGTCGCAGTCTTGTGATGGCAACCCACAGCGCCCAGCGCCAGCGCCAGAAACAGTGCCGTTCCACTCGTCCGGACGAACACCCGGCCCGGCCCGGCGGCCCTGCTGCGGCGACAGTATGCAATGGGAGTCAAGGCTTCGGTTGGTCCTTGCCCGGCGGGGGCTTTGTTGCTGCGGCCGCAGCCCGGTGATCGTCCATACGCTGTGCCAGCTTCTGCAACTCGATGGCTGCGGCCCGCAGCGCCTCTGACCCGTTGCGCCGCACTTCCGGCACCACCTCGTCGTTGATGTAGGTCAGCGCCCGATGAAGCTCTTCCTCGGCGCGCGCAATCCCCTCACGAAATTGTTGCTCCCAGCTTCTCGGCTCGCCGTTCGACATAGGCCCACACATCTCCACTATCCAGTATGTAGATGCAAAAAAGCCCGGGTCAATGAGCGAATCGTGTTATCGAGGGCTTAGTGCCTGATTGGTAATCGCGATGCCGGTTCCATTCGCCGGATGCAAACCGCACTCAAAAACAAAATTCATTCGCGACTGTCCGCGTCATCTTCGCGCAGTACAGCCTCAACCAGGTCTCCAGCGGTAACACCCATCCGTCGGCCTTCCGACGCTCCATTCGCCGCCCGCTTTCCCCATTCAATGCAACATATTGCCGTTCGCTAATCCCTCCTTCGGAACCTGACGCCGCGTGGGTACTCTGGTAACTGGAGAGCATCTCACTTGATAGCAGGATCGCCCGTCGAAACAGTAACATCCCACCCATTCGCTGGTTTCTTGAATCACTTGCTCGCCTCCATCTGCTGCGGTCGGGGATAATTGCGCCCGGCTTGCACTGACCAATCTTCCTTCAGGAGAAACACACACATGGCAAAGCGCGCAAAGGTATTCGAAAAACTTCTGGTTCAGACCGCCAAGGGCGGATGGGTTGTCTACAACCGGCTGAACTCGCTGGTGGCCGACACCCCGAGCTTTACGCCCAAGTGGAGCGACAAACCCCTGCTCAAGTCCTACCAGAAAGAGAAGCCGCCCCTGGGCTGGCCGCGCACCACCGACTCTCTCTGTCCGAAGTGTGTCCCGGAGATTCGCCAGCAGATCGTCGACGGCAAACTGCCTCACGAAATCCTGCTCAACGAAAAGGTCGGCGAGATCAAGGCCCAGATCATCGAGCGCGACGGCAAGATCATGATGGTGAAGGACTGCCCCATCCATGGCCACTTCGAGGACGTCATGTCCATCGACCCGCCCATGTTCAAGCACCTGGAAGAGACTTTCCCCGGCCGCGACATCCGCGCCCACAACGACAGTCGCCTGCACAACCACGGAACGTCCACCGTCACCCACGGCCGCGGCTCCGTGCTCACCATCGACCTGACCAACCGCTGCAACATGATGTGCGATCCCTGCTTCATGGACGCCAACCAGGTTGGCTTCGTCCACGAACTCACCTGGGACGAGATCAAGACCATGCTCGACAACGCCA
>CAZAXI010000214.1:0-7026 GCA_964489045.1 uncultured Granulicella sp.
GCAGTTCGGCCTGCTGCTGCTGTGGGCGGCGCTGCGCCGGCGCTGGAACGCGCTGGCCGCGGGCGTGGTCACACTGGCCGTGGGCGGCGCGGCATCGCTGGCGGTGTTCGGCGTGCGCAACAACCTGGACTACCTGGGCATTCTCGCGGGCCTGAGCCGCAAGGCGCAGCCGCACTACGCCAACCAGTCCATGTTCGGGCTGCTGAACCGCGCCATCTTCAACGGCGAAAACATTCCCTACCATCCGTATATCTATCCGCCCTACGTACCGTGGATCTACTATGTCACGCTGGCGACCACGGCGGTGCTGGTGCTGCTGGCACTGGCGTATCCCTGGCGCGAGCGGGCCGGCGGCATGGCCGACCTCGCGGCCGTGGGCGTGGTCAGCGTGATTGCGACGCCGATGGCGTGGGAGCACCACTACGGCGTGATGCTGCCCATCTTCGTGTGGCTCTGGTTCGGCGTGTATCGCTCGGGATGCGGGAGCGCGGGCAAGCTGGCGCTGGCGTTTGTGCTGATCGCGGACTTCCTGTCGCCGTTCAACTTCTTCGCGGACATACCCGTGGCGAACGTGCTGCAGAGCTACATGTACTTCGGCGCGCTGCTGCTGCTGTGGTTGCTGATGCGGGACGCAAGGCCGCCGAACGCTGCCACAGCCTGACCAGCGCTAAAGACGCGGCAGCCAGCGAGCTACGCGGTGGCAATAGGCTTCGTAATCGGCGCCGAAGGTGCGGCGGAGGGTGGGCTCCTCGTAGAACAGCACAAACAGGCTGAAGGCGAGCAGGAAGATGCAGTCGTACCCTAGCAGGAAGAGCGACCGGTAGAAGAGTGCGGCACCGGCGAGGGTGAGCGCGCCGCCGAGGTACATGGGGTTGCGGACAAAGCGGTACGGCCCGCGAACCACCAGGTGACGCGGCGGGTCAAAGGGCGCGGGTGTGCCTTTGCCGATGTGCACAAACGTGACCACGCACCACAGCGCTAGCAGCGCGCCGAGGGTGGCGACGATCATCCCCGCGATCTGCGGGGCGCCCATCGCGGCGGGGCGAACGATGCCCGACCACAGCAGCACGCGCGAGGGGAGATAGATGAGCAGGAATCCGATGAAGAGGGTGGCGTAGGTGAGGGTGCGAAACAGGAGGAACATGGCTGCCGACCTTTGGCTGGGCGAAAGTGTAGCGCCGGGCCGGGCGGGCGTCAAACGAATGCGCGCCGTCTATTGCGCGCAGTCTATAGAATGTTGACGGCGCGGGCGGCCAGCAGGGCCACGGTGGCGAGCGAGATGAGCGACTGCACCATCATCAGGACCTTGGCCCAGCGGGAGAGGACGGGCGAGTCGGTGGGGGAGAAGGCGGTGCTGGTGTTGAAGGCGAGAAAGAGGTAGTCGATGAAGCCGGGACTCCATAGATCTTCGCCCATGGCGACCTGGGCTTCCTGGCTCAGCGTCATCTGCGGAAACAGGAAGGCGCCATCGGTGTGCTCGTCGCGCAGCGCGCGCGCGTAGGGGCCGCCCGCGTCCAGGCGCCAGTACCACGACGCGAAGACCAGGATGTTGGTGATCCAGAGTTCGCCGGCGGAACGGAGCAGGGCCAGCGGCGTCTCGCGATGCGCGGGCAGCGCGGCGATGAGCAGGCAGAGCGACCAGGTCATGTCGGCGGTGACGACCGCGATGACGAAGTAGCCGAAAAACGTGGCGAGTTGGTGCCGGCCGAAATGCGATGCCAGCAAACAGCAGACGGACAGCGCGCCGACGACGACGAGAAACAGCCAGTCGGGGCCGACGGCCAGCTCGCGCGGCAGGGCCAGGCGCAGGCCGCCCACGGCGAAGATTGCGACCGTCGCGTGCCAGCGCGGCTCCTGATATTTGGTGGGTGGAGGCATTGAGGGAATTCTAACGCGCGGTGTGTTCTGGCCCCTCTCCCGGGAGCTAGCGGCATGTTGATAACGTATGTGCTATTATCGTGCTCAATGGTTTTAGTCAGGGATTACGTTGACGAGACTGGCTATTCTCCGTTTCGGGCGTGGTTCGGCTCCCTGGATGGACAGGCAGCCATCAAAGTAACGGTGGCGTTGGAACGGATTGCAATGGGGCACACGTCCGCGATGAAGGCCCTGGGCGACGGTGTGTCCGAGTACAAGATCGACTTTGGACCGGGGTACCGGATTTACTTTGGCAGGGACGGCGAACGTCTGGTGATTCTGGTCGGCGGCGGGACGAAAAAGCGGCAGCAGAAGGATATCGCCAACGCGAAGATGGTCTGGAAGGACTACAAGAGACGGCGGGTATAGGAGGGTGCGATGGCGTTGACGAGAGATTTCCGCGAGACGATACGGGAGCGTGCGCAAAGTGAGCCGGCGTTTCGGCAGGGCCTGCTGCGCGAGGGGCTTGAGCTTATTTACAACGGCGACTTTGAAACCGGACGGGCAATTCTGCGCAATTACATCCACGCGACGATCGGATTTCCGAAGCTGGCGAAGGTGACGAACATCTCCTCGCCGAGCTTACAGCGGATGTTCGGGCCGAGTGGCAATCCCCGAGCGGAAAACCTGTTTGGCGTGATTGCGCAGCTGCAGCGCCAGGAGGGTGTGGATGTGGAACTGCGGATTCGGCCGCGGTGATTCTTGCAAAAGAATGGAGCGAAAAAGGTGGCTGAGAAGTTCACCATCTACGATCCGGCGGAGGACCTTGGGTCGGATGAGGCGATTGCGGGGTTTATGGCGGAGGCGTTTGGGACCAACGATGCGGCGTACATCTCGCACGCGCTGGGGGTGGTGGCGCGGGCAAAGGGGATGGCTTTGATTGCGGAGCAGACGGGGCTGTCGCGCGAGCAGCTCTATCGATCGTTCAGCAGGAAGGGGAACCCGACGCTGAAGACGACGCTAGCGGTGATGCGGCTGCTGGGGATTGAGTTGGCGGCGAAGACGGCTGCGTGAAGACATCACCCATGGGTTTGGGGACGAAACGCCTTCATTCGCTTCTTTGCCGACCAAAGAGCAGCGACTGCGAGAGCGATGCACCAAATTGACGGAGCAACAGTTCGCAAGTCGATGATGAGGTCGCCAGCACCGAAGATCTTCCATCCGTCGGTCGACCACCAGCGGATAGGACTGATGAGTCCATCTACCCCAAGAGCTAGTAAGACAATCGCGAGAAGCACGAGCAGCGACGCCTTGAACCAGGACTTGCGGAGGTTGATCTTCGCTTGTCGCTGATCGAAAAACACTCCTGCAAGAAACCACCAGACAAGGATCGAAGGAAGAAGCGTTATATTCCGCGCAGAGTCTTCTAGCCTAAGAAGGTGAGCACTCGGAATAGCGAGGAAATATGCCGGAAAGTTGAGAGCGAGCAGCAGAGCATCTGGCGTCTGATAGGGCCACGGAGGCGCGCCCGTGTCCCAGGCCATGCCCATGGCCTCGATCACACGCTGATTGTGAATATCCCAGACGATCAGGATCGCGCTCAGAGCGCCCAAGACGATTGGAAGTATGAGCCTGTATCTCGTTTGCATGCTTATCTTCCGGACTTCGGCCTACAACGGGATTCTAGACCTTATACCGGCTCAGGGGGCGAAAGAGAGAAACCCCACGATAACCGCGATGAAGCTGCGGTGATCAAGGGGCACCCGGTTCTGTGGTCAACCGATCAGTGTGCGGCGTGGGCGGGTTCGGCGACGTTGAAGGTCAGGCCGGACTTGGTGGCGTCGATGAGGACGTGGTCGCCGTGGCGGACGGTGCCGTCGAGGATTTTGGTGGCGAGCGGGTCCTGGACGAGGCGCTGGATGGCGCGCTTGAGCGGGCGGGCCCCGTAGGCGCGGTCGTAGCCGGCTTTGAAGATGGCCTTGCGCGCGGCGGGGGTGAGCTCGACGGTGATCTTGCGGTCGGCGAGCAGCTTGTCGAGGTCGGCGAGGCGGAGGTCGATGATGTGCTCGAGCTGCTCTTCGCCGAGCGGGTGGAAGACCACCACGTCGTCGATGCGGTTGAGGAACTCGGGGCGGAAGTGCTCGCGCAGTACGCCCATCACGCGCTCGCTGGCTTCGGCGAAGCCTTCTTCGCCCTCGGCCCACGCGGTTGCGAGCTGCGATGCGCCGAGGTTCGACGTCATGATGAGTACGGTGTTCTTGAAGTCCACAGTCCGGCCCTTGGAGTCGGTCAAGCGGCCGTCGTCGAGCACCTGTAGCAGCACGTTGAAGACATCGGAGTGCGCCTTCTCGATCTCGTCAAACAGAATTACGGCATAGGGGCGGCGGCGAACGGCTTCGGTGAGCTGCCCGCCTTCGTCGTAGCCGACGTAGCCCGGGGGCGCGCCGATCAGTCGCGCGACGGCGTGCTTCTCCATGTACTCGGACATGTCGATGCGGACCATGGCGGACTCGTCGTCGAAGAGGAACTCGGCGAGGGCGCGGGCGGTCTCGGTTTTGCCGACGCCGGTGGGGCCGAGGAAGATGAAGCTGCCGATGGGACGCTTGGGGTCGGAGAGGCCGGCGCGGCTGCGGCGGATGGCGTTGGCGACGACGGTGAGCGCGGCGTCCTGGCCGATGACGCGCTGGCGCAGGCGGTCCTCCATCTGGACGAGCTTCTGCATCTCGCCTTCGAGCATCTTGGCGACGGGGATGCCGGTCCAGCGGGAGACGACTTTGGCGATGTCCTCTTCGTCGACCTCTTCTTTGAGCATCCGTGGCGGTCCTTCCCAGGTCCCTTCAGGACCTGGGGCACCCGCCTCGGTCAATTTGCGCAGCTCCGCTTCGGCTTTGGGGATTTCGCCGTACTGGAGTTCGGCGGCGCGCTGCAGATTGCCCTTGCGGGTCTGCTCTTCGGCCTCGAAGCGCAGGGCTTCCAGATGCGTTTTCAGTTCGGCGATCTTGCCGATCGCCCCGCGTTCGGTTTGCCAGCGGGCGCGCAGGCCCTTGGCCTTTTCGCGGACTCCGGCGAGTTCTTTCTGGACGGCTTCGAGACGCTCGCGCGAGGCCGGGTCCTTTTCGCGATTGAGGGCGGCCTGCTCGATTTCGAGCGACGTGGCCTGACGTTCGAGGTCGTCGATCTCGGTGGGCACGGAGCCGATCTGGTTGGCCAACGCAGCGGCGGCTTCGTCGACCAGGTCGATGGCCTTGTCGGGCAGGAAGCGGTCGGAGATGTAGCGGTGCGAGAGCGTGGCCGCAGCGACGATGGCGGAGTCCTTGATGCGCACCTTGTGGTGCGACTCGTAGCGCTCGCGCAGGCCGCGCAGGATGTTGATGGTGTCTTCCACATTCGGCTCGCCGACGTAGACAATCTGGAAGCGGCGTTCGAGCGCGGCATCCTTCTCGATATATTTGCGGTACTCGTTCAGCGTGGTTGCGCCGATGGCCCGCAGACCGCCGCGGGCGAGCGCCGGCTTCAGCATGTTGCTGGCGTCCATCGCTCCTTCGGCCGCGCCTGCGCCGACCAGGGTATGTAACTCATCGATGAAGAGGATGATTTCGCCGTTGGAGTCTTCGATCTCTTTCAACAGCGCTTTCAGCCGGTCTTCAAACTCGCCGCGATATTTCGCGCCGGCGATCATGCTGGCGAGATCGAGCGCGACCACGCGCTTGTCCTTCAGGATTTCGGGCACATCGCCGTGGATGATGCGGCGGGCGAGGCCTTCGACGATGGCGGTTTTTCCAACGCCGGGCTCGCCGATCAGGACCGGATTGTTTTTCGTCCGGCGCGAGAGCACCTGCACCACGCGGCGAATCTCTTCGTCGCGGCCGATGACGGGGTCGAGTTTGCCCTTGCGCGCCAGGTCGGTCAGGTCTTTACCATACTTTTCGAGCGCCTGGAACTTGGCTTCGGGGTTCTGGTCGGTGACGCGCTGATTTCCGCGCACACTGGTGAGCGCCTTGAGGACAGCGTCGTGGGTCGCGCCCATCGCTGCCAGCGCGTCGCGGACGGGGTCGCCCTTCGCCTCAGTTAAGGCGAGCAGCAGGTGCTCGGTTGAGACGTAGTCGTCCTTGAAGTTTTCGGCTTCCTTGCTGGCGCGGTCGAGCACCTTGGTCAGCGCGTTCGACATGCCGGGCGTGGCCCCGCCGGAGACCTTGGGCAGCTTCGCAATAGCGGTGTTGGCGCCGTGCAGCAGCTCCTGCACGCGCACGCCCGCGCCTTCCAGCACCGGCAACACGACGCCTTCGCGGTCTTGCAACAGCGCCGCAAGCAGATGCATGGGCAGGATTTCCGGGTTGCCGTTTTCAGCGGCGGCGGACGCGGCGGCCTGGATCGCCTGCTGCGATTTAGCGGTCAGTTTTTCCCACTTGAATGCCATACCAGGTCCAATCTACACCTGAAAATGATCTGAATATTGGATGCTCAGGCAAAGGCGAAGATTCAGCGTAGACGCGCAGGCGTAGGCGAGGGGAAGGGGTGTAAGAATGCGCTGGAGGCTGGCGTGACCACGGACACACTGCGGCACCGGAGGCAGGGATAGCATGGTGCGCGTCGTAAGAACCTGATCTACTCGGGAGTCGAGTCATGCCTTCTCGCCACCGTCCCGCCGCGTGCATTCTCTCCAGATTTACCGCCGCGGCCGTCATCATATGCCTCTTCGGGTACACCCTTTCCGCCATCGCGGCCAAGCCGCTCGCGTCGATGAGCACACAGGCGGTGCACAGCGCGGTCGAGAAGCTGGGCGTCGGTGAGCCTATCTCCGCTCGCTTGAGCAGCTCTGGGCCGGGCCCCGTGCAGTACACAGATATCTCGGGCAAGATCGCGTCTATCTCCGACCAATCGTTCGACCTCTCGGTGAAGAAGGGCCACAAGGTCTCGGTGCAGACATTCGCCTATAAGGATGTCGACGAGATCCATGGGACCCGGGTGAACGTAAAATATGTCGTTCTGGCGACCGTTGTAACTGCGGCCGTTATTGCGGCTCTCATCGCCTGGAACAGGAATTCGTACCAGCATTAGGGTTGCGAGGCGATTCTGGCAACTTGCTATTGACCGCAGAGTTGCCGGGAGTCGGCTGACCTACCCCCGGTTTCTCATCCACTGATAACTGGAGTTTCTCGGTTTTGGTTT
>CAZAXI010000215.1:0-7021 GCA_964489045.1 uncultured Granulicella sp.
CGCGCAACGAAAGACAACCCGCTCAATGACGCGGATCGTTTCATGCTGGCTGTATCGCAGATTTCAGGGAAGAGACTGACTTATGCAGAACTGACTGGCAAGGTGCAGGAAACCGCGTCCTAACGCCCTGAGACTGAGGAGCGGAGCTTTGCGCGAGCGGCAGGGGCGAGGGAAGCGCCCTTAGAAAGACGCTTCCCGCTCTCTCTGTGGGCTTCGATGCGCGTCTGCATCTCGTCTTTGGATACCGTCAAAATGTCTCTCACTGCCGTGGTAAAGCGGGTGAACTCCGGGGTGGCCGGCGGCGTCTTCATGCGTCAATCTTAGCGCAGTTGCAACTATCGGGGGATAGCAAAAATTTCCCATCCTCTATGCAATAAAGTGCATATAGGGAATTACCGTTCATACCCAAAAAGTTGTAGACTATTGAAAGATAGCGCGTTAGTATGGCACCCAATTTGCTAGATGGAAGGTAGTTGTCGCCAAATTCTGTACTCGTCGTCACCAAGTCGGATGTAGGTAACCGTTATCTCGTCGTGGCCGTCGTTGAACCGTCGGATATCAAGCTGGACAACAACACTGCCATCTGCACTTGTACGCTCTTCCCAACGAAATTCGTAGTCCGGATAGCGTTGGCTATGGATGGGCGTCATCTTACCGCCGTTATGTAGTGCAGTCCGCGACTCGCAATCGTTGCGGACGTAGGTTTCACGGAGTTCCTGTTCATTGAGATCTACTGGAGATTTAATCATGGTCGTCTCTGTCAAAGTCATTTCTAATCTCGCGTTGAGTTATGTCGAGGGCGATATCTCCGCCGCAGATTTCGCAAACAAATTCTCGCGCATGGAACAGCCGTCACTCAAGTCTCACGACATTGCCCTCAGGGCGTTGGTTTCCGGCATTCATGCCCAGATATTCCATTTCTTTCACTCCCTCATTTCGGAGAACGAATTCCGCCAAAGCGTCGAAATACTTGCTCGGCAGGTGTCGATGAATTTCTCCACTGATCCTTCCGCCATCCTGAAAAAGGGTGCTGCTCCCTCGGGGAGTGTGGAAGTGATTTTCGAGTACGCCTAACCACCTCTCTGCATCGGGTTCATGACTCGCACTCCCTTCGGCATACTGTTGGGGTTGTGAGTAAGCGGAAACTGGGTCAAAAACGGCTCTTGTCCCTCGACTTCAAAGGACCAGGTATAAGTTCCGAAACTCATGAACCGTAGGTTCGACAGCCGCATTGGCATAACAATCGGCGCATCTATCGCCGATTGGATATTGCCCTCGACGGCGAATAGAACGGCCCCATTATCGAGTTGTCGAAGAGTGGCCTTGAATTTACGGCTCACTCCAACCTCGTCGGCACTGAAGGACTGGAAGACCGTGAGGCTGGGAAGGACTAGGGGGAGTTGGGGCGTAGACAGCCCATTCGCGTATACGCCGATGAGAATAAACTTGGCGCCAATCTCCATCCGGACGTCATCGCAGATCACGGTAAAATTGTGAGTTATGTGCATATAAGTCTCCAAGTTTCTGCAATATGACCCAAGTTCGGCAACAGGCACAACTCTCCTGTGCACTTTGGTGTTGATTTTTGGAGGGATTTGATCTAGGCTGGGATTCTCAAGTCGCCAGCGGGTCGAATAACCCCAAAGCTCTAGCCGTGAAAGCAACTCAAGCCCACCTCGCGAGTGGGCTTTTGTGCGCCTACAGCTAATATCACCAAACTAAACTCAAGCTAGCATATTCGCCGAATTACCGCCAGTACAACTTGAGGTTTTCACTCCCACATTTCCGAAAGCGCAAGGGATGGGGGAATCAAACTTGGTTCCCCCAAGATGTAGACCGGGGATGGAGAAAGATTTGAGTCTTGGGGACTCATGCTGCCCTGAAACCTGTGCAAAACTCGTACTCAAAGGGAATCAAGCCAGGTGCTGCCCTGTCACGGTATCCTGAGTTTACACGGGTTTGGTGTCTCAGGTATATTTATGCCTTTGAAAAGGCTCGACTTTGTCAACCGCCGGAACGGAAAGATTTCACCCTCTGGCAACCACAACCTACCCATGACCACTCCTCTCACCGCCCGCGAACGTTTCGCCCTCGGCCAGTCGCAGCGCAAGCACATGCGCCGCGCCGACCACGCCGGCTGGCAGCCCAAGCTCCGCCACCACGCCGACCCGCTCCGCCTGCTCGCCGACTCCATGCGCGGCCGCGTCCCCGCGCTCATTCAAATCAAGTACGACCGCATGGCCGCCTCGCCCTTCGGTTTCTTTCGCGGCGCCGTGCCCGTCATGGCCTACGATCTTTCGCTCGGCCCCAACACCGGCATCTACACCCAGCTCTGCGGCGACGCGCACGTTCGCAACCTCGGCGCCTTCGCCGCGCCCGACGGCCGCCTCGTCTTCGACATCAACGACTTCGACGAGTCCATCCGCGGCCCCTTCGAGTGGGACGTAAAGCGCATGGCCGCCAGCCTTATCCTCGCCGGTCGCGAGGCCGGCGCCCGGCACAGTTCCTGCCGCGACGCCACCCGCGCCTTCCTGGCCAGCTACCGCACCAACATGCACACCTTCGCCCGCATGCCCGTGCTCGATCTCGCGCGTTACATGGTCCATCGCCTGCAAAGCGTCCAGCCCATCTCGCAAATCCTGCGCCTCGCCGAGCGCGCCACCCCGCTGCACAATCTGGACGCGCTCACCGTCCCCATCACCGGCGCGAGCGACACCCGCGCCGCAACCTCGGAACTCCCGCAGCGCAAGCGCGACCCCAAGGCCCGCGTCTTCCGGTCCGCGCCGCCCGACCTCACTCGCGTCCACGGCCTCACCGCGCGCCACGTGCTTGACTCGCTCGCCACCTACGCCGAAACCCTCCAGCCCGAGCGCCGCCACTTCCTCAGTCAGTACACCCCGCTCGACATCGCCTTCAAGATCGTCGGCACCGGCTCTGTCGGCCTGCGCGACTATTGCATCTACATGCAGGGCAACGGCGCCAAAGACCCGCTCTTCCTGCAGATCAAGGAGGAGGCCGCCTCCGCCTACGCACCCTACCTCGGCGAGCAATCCGAGCCGCACCACCAGGGCCGCCGCGTCGTCGACGGCCAGCGCGCCATGCAGTTCCAGTCCGACCCCTTCCTCGGCTGGACCACCATCCAGGGCCGCGACTACCTTGTCCGCCAGCTCAACGACCACAAAGGCTCAGTCCAGTTGGACGAGCTCAAGTCCACCGCCCTGCTGGAGTACGCAACCGTCTGCGGCGAAACCCTCGCCCGCGGCCACGCCCGCGCCGGAGACCCCTGCGCCATCGCCGGCTACATCGGCGCCTCCACCCGCTTCGACGACGCCATCACCCGCTTCTCCTCCAGCTACGCCGACCAGACCGACCGCGACTGGCAAGCTCTCATCCGCTCCCGCCGCGACACCGCGCCCAGCGCCAAGCCCGCCGCCAAATCACTTAGGCCCGCCAAACCCGGCTCAAATAAAACAAAGAAAGCCGTTGACTAGTAGGCGAGCTCATGTACGCCGTCATGAGCCGAAGAGGTGCTGAAAATGGCCGTTTCGTTAAGGGCACGGATTTATCCGTGCCGTAAATGCCACATAGTCATCGCGGCTTCAGCCCCTGAGGTCACGTCTTCGGACCGAGACGACTTTTTCATCACCCTCTGAAGGCCCGACCTAAAATCTTCCCACGGCCCTTTGCTGCAACGCCGGATCAAGCGCCGATCGCAATCCCACCGCACACAACAAAACCGCCGCCTGCATTGCTGCAAGGCGGCGGCGTTTTACTTACGTTTGGAGTTACCAGCTCACGCGCCCGGACAACTGCAAATCGCGTGGATTATTCACCACGCTGCCGATGGTGCCGTATGAGGTGGTGCCCGAGATGATGCCGTTGGTTTCGGTTGCTGAGCCGTTTCCAACCGCACCGCCCGGCCCGGAGAAGACCACGTGGTTGGTTGCGTTCAGCAGATCGGCTTCAAACTGCAGCTTGACGTTCTCCCAGATCGGGAAAGCCCGCTTCAGGCCCAGGTCGATATTGTAGGTGCCCATGCCCCAGACGTTGTACGCTCCAACCCTTGCCGCCGTACCAATTTGATACGCCGCCGGACCGAGACCCACCGCGATCTGTTGCGTGTTGGTCAAGGCCGACTGCAGGGTGTTGGTCGCATCCAGCACCGAGAACGCATTCAGCTCTAAGTGATGCAGTGCGCTGTAGGTGTTGCCAAAGCCCGTCGCGGCCACAATTCCTCCGGGAGGGTTGTTGTAGGAAAGCGTGCGCGGATTGTACCCAGCCACTGGGCTCGGCATGCAGGTGCCCAGCGGAGAGCCCGCACAACCCGTGCCGGTAAAGGCGACTGGAGAACCCGAGTGATAGGTGAAGATACCCGAGAGGCTCCAGTCCTTGGCCAGCGACCGAACCACCAGGTTATCCGATGCCATGCTCCCCTTGCCGAACGGCGACAGATACACGATCGTTCCCGTCAGGTTCTCCGGCTGGTCGGTAACTGAAAGCGACCGGTCCAGGCGCGGATTGTCGTTCAGGCGGAAGCTACCCACATCGTCCATCGACTTCGAGAACGTGTAGTTCAGCATGAAGTCCAGCCCGTGCGCCGGACGTTCCCGCAACGAAACTTCGAGCGCATGGAAGTTGGTGTTGCCGTTGAAGTTGGTGGTATCGCTCACGCCGTATTGCGGAAACGCCGTGAAGTACCCGGTGGTGCCGCTCGACGTCGGGTAGGTCACTCCGCCGGCGTAGGGGTTCTGAGGATTGAAGCCCTCCTCCTCGAACAGGTTTATGTTCGCCTGCGTCGCCTTGGTCGTCAGCAGCGGTGTCGTGCAGGTTTGGGCCGTGCACGGAATCACGCCCGTGCCCGCCGCGTTCGGCTGGAAAGCTGCCAGCGCGGCGTAGTTGGTCGTCAGTGCATTATGCCGGTTCGGTGGGTCCTCGCCGCCCGAGATGAAGTGGCCCTGGCTGCCCACGTAGCTGATCGTGATCGACATGTCCCGCGTCACCTGGCGCTGAATGCCGAACGTCCAGTTGATGAACTCAGGCGTTCGCGCGCCCTTGTACGGATCGAAGATGCTGATGCTGGACCCGCTGGCGCTGCCCGTCGCGGAGTTGTTGCCCGTGCCGTACTCCGCCAGGCTGGTGCCGCCCGTCGGAGGAGTCGGTGCCGCAACCGAGCCGTTGAAGCCGCAGGTGGTGCCGTCGGCCGTTCCGTTCGCGCACTGCGTGTTGTCCCAGTAGAACACCGGGAAACTCGTGGTGGTGACCAGAGGGGTCGATCCCGACGGGGTCAGACCCAGGGTACCCGGCGATCCGGATTGGCTTCCGCTGGTCCAGTCGCCACGCGCGAAGTTCACGTTGTAGCTGCCGCGAACCACCGTCTTTGAGTTCAGCGAGTAGGCCATGCCGATGCGCGGCCCGATGTTCTCCCAGTAGATCGGAGACGGCGACTTGCAGTTGCAATATTGTGCCGGGTTGCCGTTCCCGGCAAACTCCACCGTTCCCCGATTTCCGGTGATCGAGTTCACGCCGGCCGGGTTGAAGAACGTGAAGATGTTATGCGCCTCCTGGATGGAGGGGAAGATGTCCCAGCGCAGGCCAAGGTTCAACGTCAGCTTCTCGTTCACCTTGTAGTCGTCCTGGGCCCAGAACGACGGGTCCCGCCAGCGCGTTCCCAACCCGGGGATAAACAGGTCCAGCACCGAGGCGCTGCTCACCGCGCCAAGCATGTAACTGGCGGTGCTGTTGCCGCTTCCGCTCAGCAGGGCGGTGCCAAGTCCTGCAGCCGAGGAGAAACCCGCCGTCTGGGTCGAGGCAAAACCGTAATCCATCGGGCCGGTCGGTCCCAACGACTTGTAGTAGTTGAACTGCACATCGACATACTGCCCGCCGATGGTGAAGTTCTGCTTGCCGAACTCCCATTGCACGTTGTCCGTCACCGTATACGTGTTGTTCACCTTGGAGTTCCAGGCATAACCAGCCAGGGTCGGGCCCACGCCGGTAATCTCCGGGAAGCCGTTGCTGGCCTGGCCCGCTGGAGTATTCAGCAACCCCGTGGCTGCGGCTGCGTACTGCGCAGCATCGTCCGGAGTCACTGAAACGCTCTGGTAACGCCCGTACCCAAGCGCAAACTGGTTCACAATATGCGGGCTGACCGTGAACACGTCCTTCACGATGTCGATGTTGGTCACAGGATGGTACGCCTGCGAGGTGTTGAACGGCGGTCCAAGGCCGCTGACCGAGTTGGGACCAGTGCTGGCCTGACGGCCGAACGCAACGATAATCGCAATCTGGTTCTTCGCGCTCTGGTTGTAGTCGATCCGGCCCGTCGAGTACCAGTTGGCTAGACCCGTAGGCGTGCCGTAGTTCAGGTTGTTGGTGTACTCATTCTGGTTGGCGAGCTGTTCATATTTCACCCAGTACTGGTTGATGTATTGGGCGGTCTGCGATAGCCGGCTGCCCGGAATCACGTCGAATGTCGGCACCCCGTTCGCGCCCACGCCCTTGAACGGTGTGCGCGTGCAGGGACTGGCCGCCGTGCCCAGGCACCCTAGCGCCTCCGTGATCGGATCGTAGATGTCTTCGCACCCGTTCGCCGCAACTCCTTCTGAAGCCGTCGACGTGCAGGTCTTCGCGGAGCCATTGGCCAGCGCGTATTGCGTGTAATCGGCATAGCCCAGTTGGGTCCCGGATGAGGTCAGACCAAGCATCAACGACGTCGGAATCGACATCGCCGAGTAGACCGCGCCGTGCTGCTCCCGGTATTGGCCATAGTTCCCGAACAGGAACAGCTTGTTCTTGATGATCGGGCCGCTGATTACAATGCCGAACTCGTTCTGCACCTCGCGCGGCTTCACGCCGCCAAGAGAGCACCAGTTGGTCGATCCGTTTGGCAGGGCCGCGTAAGTGCAAATGCCGCCCGCCGGTACAGGCTGGCCGGTCAGAGTGGGGACCTTATTGGTGAACGCCCACGCATCGAACAGTGTATTGCGGTTGAACTCATACAACGATCCGTGGATCGCATTGC
>CAZAXI010000216.1:0-7013 GCA_964489045.1 uncultured Granulicella sp.
ACGAGGGAGACGAAGTGGCTGGCGTGTTCGCGGGCGCGCTCGGCTGCCTGTTGCGGGTAGTAGACGAGCTTGTCGCCGATGTCGACGTTGGGGCCGGTGACCTGCCAGTAGCGATGGCCGCCGGGAAAGCGCTTCTTATGGAAGTCGAGGTAGTTGGCGTCACCGGGGTAGCCGGTGTCGCCGGACCACACCTGCAAGCCGGTCGCGGGGTCGCGGGGAAAGACGGTGGCGGCGAAGCGTTTATCGTAGGGGCCGTCGACGAAGTAAGGCTGGTAGAGATTGCGCTGCGGCCCGTGGGGAAGCTGCTCCCGCTGCGGTGCACGCGAGAGATAACTGTTGGGCGCGTCGTACGGGGAGGGGATGCGCCGGCTCTCTTCGACCAGGTGGGTATCGACGAAGAAGTAGTCGAGGTTGGACTCGGAGAGCGCCTGCTCGACGCCGATGCGGTCGAACCCGGGTTGCGGCTCGTCCGAGCCGGCAGGCTGCACAGGGTACTCCCAGAAGCCTGCAGGCCGGTAGCCGCACTCCGGCGCCCAGATGCCGCGGGGGCGCTTGCCGAGGTGGCGGATGTGGGTGGCGACGGCGGTGCGGACCTGAGCACGGACGCTCTCGTCGGTGCCGAGCAAGGGCATGTATCCGTGGGTTGCGCCACAGGTGAGGATCTCGATCATGCCGGTGTCGTTGAAGTGGCGGAAGGCCTGGACGATGTTGCCATCGAGGGCGTTGAAGTCGTCGAGGGCGGTGGAAAAGAAGCGGCCCCACAGGCGCGCGGCCTCGGTCAGGTGAAGATCTCCGGATTGAATGAAGTAGGCCTCGTCCTCGCGGGCAGCGAGGACCTTGCGCGTCAGGTAGCGGGGGAAATCGGCGATGAAGAGAGGGTGGGCAAGCTGCTCCAGCAGAATAGGCGAGAGGTTAATGTTGAAGTTGGCGGAGATGCCGTCGCGTTCGAGATTGCCGAGCACACGCAGCAGGGGCAGATAAGTCTCGGCGGCAACCTCGTGCAGCCACTCGATGCCATGCGGCCAGGTACCGTGGTTGACCACATACGGCAGATGGGCGTGCAGCGTGAGGGCCAGAAAGCCCGCCGGAGTGTCCTTTGCCTTCGTCAAGAGCGACCTCAAGAAGCTCCAGGGTTGAGGGCGTGCTCGTTCGGGGGAGGCCTGCCCGGGCCGCGGGATGCGGCTGGGCCTCAAAACATTGTGGATGAGCCGGATGTTCCCAGTAGCTTACATCAACCGGGTTACGGCGGGGTATACGAATCGTGCACGGACTGCAATTCGACTTGCTTCGACGTTCACGTGGCCGGAGCCCAAGGGTTTACTGGTCGTTGTGGTGTTCGAGCGCCGGGCCGGAGTTCCCGGACGACGCCCCGCCCGAGGTTACGTGGAGTTGAATGGGATCGGTGAGCCTGAAGCGGACGACAGTTTCCGACTCGATCTGAACCTGCTGTCCGCGGGTAACGGTGTTGGCACCGGCGCCGACTCCACCGCCGGCGGCCGCTCCGACCGCCGCGCCCCTGGGGCCGCCGATGATGGCGCCGAGAACGGCACCAACTGCCGCGCCGCCGCCAACTTTCTCGGCGGTGTTCTTGCCGCGTCCCTCGCCCTGCCTGGTGTAGGACTCGGTTGCGCAGGAAATGTGCTCGCCTTTGTGATTGATAGCGGTCAACGATATGGTGAGCAGCGCGCTGCCCTTGTAGTGCTTGGCATCCTGCGCGGCGTCCACGTGGCCGGTGACCGGGGTGCCTTGCGGCAGCACGACCATACCGTCTTCGATGATGTCGGAGGCGATCTCGCCGGTAAACTTGTCGCCGGTCTGGGTGCTGGCGCTATCGAGAGTTTGCGTGATGCGGACCGGAATTGTGGTGCCGGCGGACAGGATGATGTTGTGCACGACCGGCGTGGGCGGCGGCGATGGCGGAGGCGGCGGTGCTACGGCGACGGCAGGGGCCGGCATTGGCTGGGGAGCGGGGAGCGGCGTGGGCGCATTGCGCACGATGGGCGCCGACGGGGGTATCGGCCCCTTCTGGGCAACCATCGGGGAGGGCTTCTGGGCCTTCTGCCCGGGCAGGGGCTTCTGCGGTGGCGCTACCTTGACGTTGGGTCGCGGCTCCACCACCAGATTGTCAATCACGGTCTTGACCCCGGAAACCTCGGCGACGTCGCCGCTGGCGATGGTGCGCGCGGAGTCGCTGGTGACACTGCCGCTGAGGGTAACGACGCCGCCGGCCACCGACGCCTGGATGGACTGCCCGCTGAGGTTCTGGTCCGATGCGAGGCGGCTCTGCACCTGCGTGTTCAGGGTGGCGTCATCCGGGGTGGCACTCTTGCAGCCCGCTAGCACCATGGCGAGGGACAGTAAGAGGATCGCTGTGGGCGTGGCAATCTTGTGAGCGTCCATTTGGTACCCTTTCGTGCAGTAGGTTCAATGCCAACATACTACTCCCGCGGTTTCTTTGCGGAGTTGGATGAGCAATCGGCGGAGAGGGTGCGGCCTGAAACCGATGCCCGCGCAACCCCTCCAGCGCATCTAAGTCCCAGCGCCATGCTTCTTTAGCTCATCCCTTCTATTTGACGCATTCTGCGAAAAAACGGTCTGGAAGGTGTTATTGTTTAGCTTCCTGAGGGAAAGCAGGCCGCGTGGCCGTCCCGTTCGAGCGCAACCCGAGGCAAACGTGGCATCCCCCCGCAGGGAAATAAAGACCGAGCGTACCGCCAGGCCATGACGGACGGGACAGATGGCCGGGATGGTGTTACATTCCAGAAGAATTCGCACGAGCGAGAGGGAACACGGCTCTCGCCAAAACCGTAAGGTTGAAGAGGAGAAGACAATGGCAAACAATGATAGCGGAGCGAGCGGGTTGGGATGGTTCCTGGCCGGACTTGGGGTTGGCGCATTGATTGGGGTGTTGTATGCGCCGAAGGCAGGCAAAGAGACGCGCGAGGACCTGGCGAATGCCGCACGCGATGCGCAGGAAAAGGCAGCAGAACTGGTTGAGCAAGGGAAGCAGAAGGCGAACGAGTACGTGGAGCAGGGCAAGCAGTACGTCGAACAAGGTAAGAAGAAGGCCGCTGAGCTGGTGGAAGAAGGCAAGCGCCAGGCCAAGGAATCGGTTGACAAAGGCCGCGAGTACTACGAGAAGGGCCGCACCCAGTGGACCCAGTACGTCGAGAAGGGCAAGAGCCTGGTGAACGAGCAACAGGCCAAGGTCGGGGCGGCGGTGGATGCGGGCAAGGAAGCCTACGTGAATACCACGGTGGAAACGCCGGTCTAGAGGGAAGCAGAGTTGGACCTGGCGGGGCGGCGACCGCGGTGCGGCGCCGCCCTGGGCAACGCCCGGAAGATTCTTCTGAGGAAAGCGGAGAACGACTGCAATGGCAACGATGGGTTTTGCGATGTGGATTCAGGAAATGGATTTGGCTGGGACCAATCGCCTGATCATGATTTTTATCGGGCTGGTTGCGCTGGCGATGATCGTGATGGCGATCGCGATGATCGTGGTGGCAGTTACGGCTTCCAAGGCCGTGAAGGGCATGAACGAGACGGTGGACGAGTTGAAGGGGAAGATGCTGCCCCTGCTCGACGTGGTGACGGACATCAGCAAGACCAGCCAGGCGCTGCTGAAGGATACGGCCCCCAAGGTGAAGCACATTACCGACAGCCTGGTGGACGCGAGCGATACGCTGGCGGAGACGAGCAAGGCGGCGCGGTCGGCGGTGGAGCAGTTCGACAGCACGTTTAGCGACATCAACATGCGGACGCAGCGGCAGGTGGCGCGAGTGGACGGGATGGTGACTTCGGCGCTGACTGCGACCATCGATGCGGTCGAGACGATCAGCCGGGGGCTGCGCATTCCGACGCAGAAGATTGTGGCGGCGGCGGGCCAGGCGAAGCTGTTCGCCGAAGGGCTGTTCGCGAAGATACGATCTGCAGCGGGCGGCCGGACCGAAGGCCGGTAATCGCGCGCTGACTGCTAAAATGGGAGTGTGGCTCCTTCTGTTCTCGATGCATCCAGTGAAACTTCGATAGATTCTTTGCGGCCGGCCGGCGCGCGGCCGACGATCGGCTTTGTGTCGCTGGGGTGTCCGAAGAACCTGGTGGATTCCGAGGTGATGATGGGGCTGCTCCATCGCGCGGGCGGCGAGTTGACGGCGCGGGCGGAGGATGCCGAGATACTGGTGGTGAATACGTGCAGTTTCATCGACTCGGCCAAGCAGGAGTCGGTGAATACGATTCTGGAGATGGTGCAGCACAAGGTCGCGAGTGGGGGCAAGGCGCGGCGGCTGATCGTTGCTGGATGTCTGGTGGAGCGATATCGGGACGAGATTCGCAGGAACATCCCCGAGGTCGACGCGGTGGTGGGGACGGGGGAGTTGGAGGCGATCCTGGAGGCGGCTGGGTTGAGTGCGCCGGTTGCGGCGGTGGAAAGTGCGTCGCCGTTTAACATTCTGGTAAGCCGGGCGCCGAGTGCGGTGCATCAGCATTCGCATCCGACGGAGGTTGGGGCGCAGCTTGAGATTGCGAAGGGCGCGAAGCCGTCGCGGGCGGAGGGTGACGCTCGGGAGCGGCAGGGAAGGTTCTCGCGCGAGCATTGGGACGGCGCGACGGCGGCGCTGCCGGAGTATTTGTACTCGGATGAGACGCCGCGGATTCTGACGACGCCGCGAGCGTCGGCGTACATCAAGATTGCGGAGGGCTGCGATCATCCGTGCAGCTTCTGCATTATTCCGCAACTGCGCGGGAAGTTTCGCTCACGGCGGCTGGAGTCGATTGTGGCCGAGGCGGAACGGCTGATCGCGCAGGGTGTGCGTGAGATTACGCTGATCGGGCAGGATACAACTTGCTGGGGTGAGGACCTGGGGCTGAAGGACGGGTTGGCGACGCTGCTGGATGCGCTGGCGGTGCTGCCGGGGTTGAAGTGGCTGCGGTTTCTGTATGCGTATCCGAACAAGATCACGACGCGGCTGCTGGAGACGATTGCGCGGCACGGGAATATCGCGAAGTATCTGGATGTGCCGTTGCAACATGCTTCGCCTTCTGTGCTGAAGCGGATGAAGCGTGGTGGGACGCCGGAGGTTTTTCTGCGGCTGATTGAGAAGGCGCGGGCGACGGTGCCGGGGATCGTGCTGCGCAGTACGTTCATCGTCGGGTTTCCCGGGGAGACGGAGGAAGACTTCCAGCAGCTTTGCGATTTTGTGGCGGCGGCGAAGATCGATTGGCTGGGGGTGTTCTCGTACTCGGATGAGGAGGGCGCGGCGGCGTTTGAACTGGACGCGGCGATCAAGGTTCCGAAGCGAACGATCGAGGCGCGGCGGCGGCGGCTGATGAAGCTACAACAGAAGATCAGTGCTCGGTTGAAGGCCGCGTGGGTTGGGCGCGAGGTCGATGTGCTGGTGGAGGGTGAGAGCGAGGAGACCGAGCTGCTGTGGCAGGGACGGACCGCGCTGCACGCTCCGGAGATCGATGGGAAGGTGCTGATTAATGACTTTGGGCCGCATGAGACTCTGGTGCCGGGGACGTTCTATCGGGCGGAGATCACCGAGTCGCATGAATACGATGTGGTGGCGAGGATCATCGAGTAATCCTTCTCCAAGAGCGCACTGCTCGCACGCGGAGCTATGGTGTTGCGGGTGGGGTTTCCGGAGGCATCAAGGGTAAGGGTGGCAAAGTGCCGTCCTGGTAGCCGGAATTGAACATGTCGAGGCGGTGGTCGCCCAATGGCACGCCGAGGAACCTGGCATAGGCCACTCTGGGGTCGTCGGTCGTCTGGTTGGTGTAGTCCTGCTGTATCCCGGCGACGAATAGGCAATCGTCGAGCCAGCCAACCATGTAGTCGCTTGCATCGGCGGCGTTGTATTCGTTGCTTCCGTACTTGCTGTTGTGGGCGGCCTGAGCCTGGAGGCCCATTGCGGTCTCTTCCAGGAAGACCTGCGATTCGCCCGGGAGCTGGGCAAACGGAACGGTCCGGGCCGAGGCCGGCGCGGAAGACAGCGCTGCCTGCAGGAATTGAGGCTGCACCGTTTGCTGGACCGGGTAGGGCAACTTCTTGCTGAGGCATGCGGCCATCGCTTTTTCGATGGCTGGGATGTTTGGCGGACTTGAATTCCCAGGGGGTGGGCCGGGGGGCGGGACGGTGCGCGCCACACCCTTAGGTCCCGGCGGCTGCGTGCCGGTGCCGCCCTGCAACGGCGGACCGGGGCTCCCGCCACCGCTGGGCGGAGGTGCGGGGACCATCTGCGTGCCTGCGGGAGGAATGTAGGGTCCACTGCTGGACTGGCGCGTACAAACCGCCATACAGTTGGGGTCGGCCTGATCGACGCCGCATTTGTACCCTTGGGTGTCCGCCTGGGCAAGTTGATCGATGGGAATGATGATGCCGTTGGTGGGCGGATTGATTGCCTGGCAGTAATAGCAGGTGCTGCCCACCTGCTTCAGCACCTGCATACCACCAAGGGTACACTTGCCGGCGGAGTCCGTCGGAGCCATGACTCCATAGCACGTCAGCGGATTCATCCCCGCATAGGGACTGGTGTTGCCTTTGCTGCAAGTGGTCGAGGCCGCGTCGGTATAGGTTGCGCCGCCGGATCCGGAGGAGAAGACATCGCCTGTGTCGAGTTGGACGCCTCCCTGAAGCGTTTGCGCGTGCATCACGCAAGGCAGCGCCAGTGTTTGCGCGAGAATCGCGACAGCAAGGACGGCGAGCGGAGCACTAGCGGGGCTCTTCTTCATGGGATTAGATTTCTGTAGTTGGCCCACTTGCTGGCGGCATCGTACGCCTGGGCTCGGCGGAGACGCAACCAGCGGGATGGTTCGAATCCCACATCTCAGGGGCGAGATGTGGGGCACCCGGCGGTCGAGCTTCGCTCGATAACCCACCCTAACGGCGAAAGGCTGCCGTAAGGATGGGGCACCCGAATTCGTGACCCGGTCAGGGGGCGACGGTTAGGGTGAGGCCGGTGATGGCGCGGACGGTGACGGGGGTTCCGGCGGGGATGGGTGGGGTGTTGGGGGGG
>CAZAXI010000217.1:0-6980 GCA_964489045.1 uncultured Granulicella sp.
TCCCGTCAGGCCCACGAACACTCCACCCGCGCCTTCGAAGAATCCCGCAAAGCCGCAGAACAGCATGGCGAATCGCCCGCGGAAGCCGCCTCCGCGACCTAGGGATTCAAAGTCCATGACATGCGACTCCGAACCTGCAACGCGGACGGCAGAGCGTTCCCGCATGAATTCCACCCCCCAAAAACACGGTTGACCGCCGTCACATACCCCAGTCCCGCCCCGGCGTAGCCTGCTGTTTAGCAGTGGAGGTGCACCCTATGGCGCACGGACTCAATTCCTCCAAGACCCCGGCTCGACCGGCCCATCAGGCGATCGAAAAGGCCTCAGATAACTCCATCGGCTCCTTCAAGAGCGAACACCGCAGGCTGGATAACCTGGCAATGCGCTGGGCCAAGAGGGCGCAGAACCGCCTGATCGCGAATGAGCACAGGGACCCCGGAAACACGCTCTTTTCCAAGTAGGCCTGGCAGGGAGACGTTGCCGCCGGTTGGCAACTGGGCGATTACCGCAAATCTCTAAGCGAGACACTGCCTCCGCGGTCCGCAACCGTGTGCGGCCATCGCCGAGGCCGGTTCAGGATTCAGAAGCCGCTGCCGTGCTTCCGCTCCCGCTCCTGGGTCGCCATCGCGATCCCCTCCTGCGTGCCGACGTGCGGCTGGGTCTTCAGGTGCCGGGTATAGAACACCCAGTACGCAATCACCAGCAGCGCCGCCAGTACCAGAAGTACGTAGACAATCTGCGTCAGTCCCATAAGTGTTTCGATGGTGCGCGCGCCATTTTAGTCCACTCCGCCGTCCACTGGCGCCAAGTTTTTCCTTGCCAGCGCATCCCTTTCTTTTCCGCTGACTTGCTGACTCGCTAACTTGCCGACTTGCTGACTCGCTCCAGCAAACTGCGCAGCGCTCGCCCCCGATGGCTCAGCGACAGCCGGGTCACCGGATCGAGTTCCGCCATCGTCTTCCCCAGCTCCGGCAGAAAGAACAGCGGATCATAGCCAAATCCCCCTTCGCCCCGTGGCCCGGTGACGATGCGCCCCTCCACAACGCCCTCAGCCGTCGCCACCACCACGCCGTCGCGGGCCAGCGCCAATACGCAGTGGTACCGCGCCGTGTGCGGCTCGAAGGGCAGTCGCACCATCTGCGAGATCAGAAGCGCATTATTGCGATCGTCGATCTTCCCGCCGGAATGCAGATCATAACCAAGGTCGTCGGCGTAGCGCGCGCTCCGAACACCCGGCTGCCCGTTCAGCGCGTCCACCTCGAGTCCCGAGTCGTCCGCCACCACCGGCAGGCCCGGCGCCAGCCGTGAATAATAAACCGCCTTGGCCCGGGCGTTCGCAGCAAACGTGGGTCCGTCTTCGGGCGGCGCGGGCAGGTCCCCAAGCCCGGGGAGCACCTCGATCCGGATCGGCGTGCCCCCCAAAAGATGGCCTTCCGCCGCGTGCGCAAAGTCGCGCAGCTTGCCCGTATTGGTGGTGGCAACATAAAGGCGCATAGGTCAGCAAGTTAGCGGTCTGGCGATCCCCGGGTTGGCAATTCCCCGAAAACCATCTAATCATAGCCCGCTGGCCTGCCAATTCACGGCCGCACTGTTTCGCCAAACCCGTGTGATTGCAGTCACTCGACAGGGTACAACCCGGATGGTACGCTTCCCGTGGATATTCCCCAGTGTTCTGAGAGGTTTCCTGATCGCTGGGGTCGAGTTGTGCAACTACTAAAATCTGTGTTCCAGGAGGGACATGTGAGTGTTGTTCAGGGTTGGGTAATCTTCTTTTTGGTTGTGAGCGTTCTATCGCTCATTGTGGCATTGTTCACGAATGAAGGAATAGGGGCCTTCCTGAAGCGCCAGTCGAAGACCGTGGCGGCCCTCCTGGCCCTGCTGCTTCCCGCCGCCGCCTACGCGCAGACGGAAAGAGCGGCCGGAGGCGAAGCCAATCTGACCCTGCCGGATCTGACCACCGTGCAATTCTTCGGCATGAACGGACATGCCCTCCTGATGATCGGATTGCTGTTCTGCGCTGGCGGCCTGTTGTTCGGCCTGGCGATCTATGTGCAGTTGAAAAACTCGCCCGTCCATCGCACCATGCTCGAAATCTCCGACTTGATTTATGAGACCTGCAAAACGTACCTGGTGACGCAGCTCAAGTTCATTATGCTGCTGTGGGTTTTCATCGCAGTCATTATTTCACTGTACTTCGGCTATCTTGCGCCAGTGCAGGGTCATCCGATTGCCGTGACGTTGCCCATCATCCTGGCGTTTTCGCTCATCGGCATCGCGGGCAGCTACGGGGTGGCGTGGTTCGGAATTCGCGTCAACACCTTTGCCAACTCGCGAACCGCATTCGCAGGATTGCGCGGCAAACCCTATCCGATCATGGCCATCCCGCTGAAGGCCGGCATGAGCATCGGCATGTTGCTGATCTCGGTCGAACTGCTGATCATGCTTTCGATCCTTTTATTCGTCCCGCGCGATTACGCCGGCCCCTGCTTCATCGGCTTCGCGATCGGCGAATCCCTGGGCGCCGCGGCCCTGCGTATTGCCGGCGGCATCTTTACCAAGATCGCCGACATCGGCGCCGACTTGATGAAGATCGTATTCAAAATCAAGGAAGACGATGCCCGCAATCCGGGCGTAATCGCAGACTGCACCGGCGACAACGCGGGCGACTCGGTTGGCCCCAGCGCCGATGGTTTCGAGACCTACGGCGTCACCGGCGTGGCCCTGATCACCTTCATCCTGTTAGCCGTCAAGGATCCCTCCATCCAGGCGCAACTGCTGGTTTGGATCTTCGTCATGCGCGTCGGAATGCTGCTCTCCAGCTCAGGTGCTTACTTCCTCAATACCGCCATCGCCAGCGCCAAGTACAAAGACTCCGACGAGATGGACTTTGAGGCTCCACTGACCTCTCTGGTATGGATCACCTCCGTCGTCTCCATCATCCTCACCTACGTCGTCTCGTACCTGATGATCCCAACTCTCGGTGACGGAACGCTCTGGTGGAAGCTGTCTTCCATCATCTCCTGCGGAACCCTGGCGGGCGCGCTCATACCCGAACTGGTCAAGGTCTTCACTTCAGTCAAATCGACCCACGTAAAAGAAGTCGTCAAATCCGCGCAGGAAGGCGGAGCCTCCCTGGGTATCCTGTCGGGATTCGTGGCCGGCAATTTTTCAGCTTACTGGCTGGGACTCAGCATGGTCGCACTCATGGGACTCGGCTACTACTTCAGTATGGGAATACCGGAGTATTCACAGCTTAATCCGACCGGAATGATGCTCGCGCCAGCCGTATTCGCCTTTGGCCTGGTCGCCTTCGGCTTTCTTGGCATGGGACCGGTCACGATTGCCGTCGATTCCTACGGTCCCGTAACCGACAATGCGCAATCCGTATACGAGTTGTCGATGATCGAAGAAGTTCCCGGCATCGAAGCTGAGTTGAAGAAGGACTTCAACATCGACGCCAAATTCGATCGCTGCAAACACCTGCTGGAAGCCAATGATGGAGCCGGCAATACCTTCAAAGCCACCGCTAAGCCGGTGCTCATCGGCACCGCCGTAGTCGGCGCAACCACCATGACCTTCTCGATCATCATGGCTCTCACCCACGGATTGACGGATAACGTGGATAAACTCTCTCTGCTGCACGCGCCTTTCATGCTCGGGTTGATCTGCGGCGGAGCAGTCATCTTCTGGTTCGCGGGCGCTTCAACACAGGCGGTCTCCACCGGCGCCTACCGTGCGGTCGAGTTCATCAAGAACAATATCAACCTCGAAAGCGCGGAAAGAGCATCGGTCAGCGACAGTAAGAAGGTCGTTGAAATCTGCACCAAGTACGCGCAGAAGGGGATGTTCAATATCTTTCTCGCCGTCTTCTTCTCAACCCTTGCATTCGCATTCGCCGAACCGTTCTTGTTTATCGGCTACTTGTTTTCGATTGCCATCTTCGGTCTGTACGAGGCCATCTTCATGGCCAATGCCGGCGGCGCCTGGGACAATGCCAAGAAAATCGTAGAGGTCGACATGAAACAGAAAGGCACACCGCTGCACGACGCAACTGTGATCGGAGATACCGTCGGCGATCCGTTCAAAGACACTTCGTCGGTGGCGATGAACCCGGTCATCAAGTTCACAACGTTGTTCGGATTGCTTGCCGTTGAGCTGGCGGTGACCCTCCATGTGGGCCATGCGATGGCGACCCATGTGCTGGCAGTCGCTTTCTTCCTGGTGTCGGCGTTCTTCGTGCACAAATCGTTCTATGGAATGAGGATTGAATCCCAGACAAGCAACTAACTCCTGTCTCGTAAAGCGTAGAAAAACGTCGCTCTCTAACCGAACCATCTTGGCCATCCCCGGTCTGGCGGGAATGGCCGGGACCACACCTCCAGGGAGCCGGGTTCAATCCCGGACCTCTCTGGAGGTGAATTATTTAAGGTCGCCCCTCACGTCCCTATCGACCCGCTGAAAGCTGACCGCTGATCCCCGACAGCTCATACCTCTATTCTCTAGTGGTCCCGGTGCGAAGACTCAGGTGCAGCGCCCTTAATCGCCGCTGGCTCCGCATGGCAGCAATCATGCGCTGCCGCTGCCACCGGCTCGCTACGACAGCAATCCAGCACCGGCTCAGGCTCCTGATGGCAGCAATCGTGCATCGTCACCATCGCCGCCGGCTCTTCGTGGCAGCAACTGTGCGCCTCCGCATTGGGATCGGCCGGCACATTCCCCATCTCGCGCAGCATCGCCGGCCCACCCGTCTTCAGGAACCTCACCAGCAGCGCCGCACTCGCCGCAAGAAATAACAAATCCAGCGCGCTCGTGTAGTTCCAGCGAATCGTCTCCTGCATCACCACAACCTGTCCGTGTGCCGGAATCAGGTGCAGCGCCGAGAACAATCCCTCCACCACCAGCGCCGCCCCCACCATCGCCACGTAGAACACGCCCGTCAGGATTGCCGCGACCTTTAGTCCGTAGTACTTCCGGTAAATATTCAGAATCGGCAGAATGATCAGGTCCGCAAACAGAAACGCAATCACGCCTCCAAAACTGATCCCTCCGTTCCACAGCACCGCCGCCAGAGGCACATTCCCCACCGAGCAGACAAACGACAGTACCGCCACCAGCGGCCCGATCATCGGCCCCCACACCCGCGCCAGCACCGGATGCCCCGCCAGGAAGAACGCCTGCCAGAAGCTCGTCGGTACAAACGCGGCCAGAATCCCCGAGATTACCAGCCCCAGCGCAATGTCCGGCGCCAGCGAGTACCAGTCCATCCAGTAGTAGTGGCTCGTCGCCGTCATTCCCCGCCGCGACGTAATCTTCTCCCAGAACGTCCCTTCGTGCAGGCTCATGTCCATCGCCGCGTGGCCTTCCATGCGCCCC
Source organism: uncultured Granulicella sp. (assembly GCA_964489045.1). Lineage (GTDB taxonomy): Bacteria > Acidobacteriota > Terriglobia > Terriglobales > Acidobacteriaceae > Edaphobacter. The sequence goes on from CAZAXI010000217.1 coordinate 5,374, forward strand.
GTCAAGCCCAGCGCCGCATGCGCCCGCGCCGCTTCAATCACCCGCGGCCGCAGCACCGCACGCAGCATCACCACCAGCAGCGCGATCATGATCGGCCCGCCCACAAACTCCGCCGCCATAAACTGCCAGCCCAGCAACACCGCCAGCAGTACGCTCAGCTCCACCACCAGGTTGGTCGACGCAAACTGGAACGCAATCGCCGCGATAAAATCCGCGCCCTTGCGGAACAGTGTCCGCGCCAGTGCCGTCGCCGCGTACGAACACGACGACGAAGCCGCACCCAGCGCCGATGCCTTCACAATCGTCATCGCCGACGAGTCCGGCAGCAGCCGGCTCATCTGCGCCTTCGACACCACCGCCTCGACCATCGACGACAGCAGGAACCCCAGGCACAGCGCCCACAGGATCTCCCACGCCATCACGCCGCTCATCCGCGCAGCTTCAATCAGGCCATGCACCATGCTTCAGTATAGAGTGTGGACAGTTTCCGCCATTTGTTCGTTCCAGATTTCCGCCGCTCGCTCGTTTTAGATAGGCCGGGACTTCAGTCCCGGCATCACAGAGGCACAATTAGCACGGGCTTTAGCCCCTGAGACATGCTTTCCGCGTCATTCGACCGGCAACAAACCGCTTTTCATAGCCACCGAGGAGACCTCGCAATGCCCGAAATGAAAGCCCACACCGAATACATCACCCTCAACACCAAGAAGCGCTACGAGATGGTTCACCTCACCCCGCAGGTCGAGGCCATCGTCCAGCGCAGCGGCATCGTGGACGGACTCTGCTTCGTCTCGCCCATGCACATCACCGCCGCCATCTACGTCAACGACAACGAGGACGGCCTCATCGAAGACATCTCCACGTGGCTCGAAAAGCTCGCGCCCGCCTGGCCCGGCTATAAGCACCACCGCACCGGCGAGGATAACGCCGACGCCCACCTCAAATCCCTCCTCCTCCACCACGAAACCACGCTCCCCGTCACCGGTGGCCGCCTCGACCTCGGCACCTGGCAGCGCATCTTCTACGCCGAATTCGACGGCCAGCGCCCCAAGCGCATCATCGTCAAAGTCCTCGGCCTCACCGCGTAAACCAGCGCCCCACCCACAAATCGCATCGCCGCAAAGCACCTTAACCCATCTCTACCCTCCGACGCGTTAGCATTAATCCGAGGACCACAAATGGCCACCAGCCCCACCACCGAACACGCCGCCGCCGCCGAAACACCCGAGCAGCGCGACGCCGTCTTCGACATCTTCCGGCGTTGGGGCTACTTGCAAGCCGCGCTCGACCCCCTCGGCCAGTACCTCGCGCCCGAGCCCTTCCCCACCCCCGCGCCCGACAACGAATTCGCCGCCGTAGCTCGCACCATCTACAGCGGCAGCATCGGCGTGGAGTTCATGCACATCGCCAACCCCGCGCAGCGGCAGTGGCTGCAAGCGCAGATGGAGCAGACCCCGCCCGCACCCGACCAGGCACACATCCTCACCAACCTCATCCGCGCCGATATCTTCGAGCAGGTCATCCAATCGCGCTACCTCGGCACCAAGCGCTTCTCGCTCGAAGGCCTCACCGTCCTCATCCCGTTCCTCGATCAGGTGCTCGCATCC
>CAZAXI010000218.1:0-6977 GCA_964489045.1 uncultured Granulicella sp.
AGACGAAGAGGAGGAAGACGTCGTAGCTGAGGAAGACGCCGTAGACGGCTCCGATGAGGAGGAGGTAGAAGGCGAAGAATTCTTTCGTGCGGTCGACTATGTCCCAGGAGAAGAGAACGCCGGTGACGGCGATGATTCCGGTGAGGAGGACGAGAGTGAGCGAGATGCCGTCGGCGGCGAGGTGGTACTCGATGCCGAGGGAGGGAATCCAGGGCACTCGGGTGATGGTGAGCATGTCTCCGGTGCGGTGGATCACGAAAGCCGTGAGCGCGATGGCGAATCCGGCAATAGCAGTCAGTAGCGCGAGGGCGCGCGCCAGGGCGACGCTGCGCTTGGGCAGCAGGAGCATTGCAGCTGCGCCGAGAAACGAGATGTAGATGGTCCAAGCGAGCATATTGAAAAAAACCACGTGAGCCGGTGAATCAGAACTTTAGTTGGTTCACCATTTGTATGACGGTACTGTTGACGACGCCTAGCACGAGTTGCGGATAGAGGCCGAGCGCGAACATGAGGGTGATTGCGGGCGCGAGAACGAGGCGCTCGCCGGTAGTGAGGTCGGGAAAGCCGATCCATTTCTGGTTGAGCGGGCCGGAGAAGACACGTTGCAGGATGCCCAGGACAAAGAGAGCGGTGACGAGGAGGCCCAGGACTGAGATTGAAGTGGCCCAGGAGACGAGCGGGAAGGAGCCTTTGAAGATGAGGAACTCGCCGATGAAGCCGTTGAGGCCGGGCAGGCCGAGCGACGAGAAGAGGGCGATGCCCATGAGGCCGGTGAAGACAGGCGCGACTCTGCGGAGGCCACCGAAGTCGTCGAGGCCGCGGAGGCCGCTGGTGCGTTTTTCGAGTAGGGCGATGAACCAGAAGATGGTGGCGGCGGTGAGGCCGTGGTTGAACATTTGCAGGAAGACGCCGTTCATCGCGGCATATTTTTCGGCTGTGAGGGACGCGTCGGCGCCGGTGAACTTTGCGACGGCAAAGATGGCGAGCATGCAATAGCCGAGGTGATTGACGGAGGAGTAGGCGAAGATGCGCTTGAGGTCCTTCTGGGCGAGCGCGGCGTAGGCGGAGAGAACGATGGTGGCAACAGCGAGCCAGAGGAGCGGGGTGAGGACCGTCTGCATCTGCGGGTAGAAGATGGGAAGCAGGATGCGGAGGAAGCCGTAAACGCCCATCTTGGACATGGCGCCAGTGAGGAGGATGGTGGTTCCGGTGGGCGCTTCGGCGTAGGCGGCGGGCAGCCAGGTGTGGAAGGGAACGAGGGGGACTTTGACGGCGAAGCCGAGGAACGCTCCGGCGAAGATGAGGAGGGCGACGTGATCAGGCGTGAAGCGGTGCCAGGCGAGTTTGTCGACGACCGCGGGCATTAGCTGGCCACTTTGGGCGAGCGCGCTGAGGTCGATGAGGTCGAACTTGTGAGTGGCGAGGAAGATGGCGAGAAAGGACAGCAGCATGGCGATGCTGCCGACCATGGTGTAGACGAGGAATTGCGTTGCTGCCCGGGTGCGTTTAGGTCCGCCCCAGAGGCGGATGAGGAAAAATGCCGGGATGAGGCTGAGTTCCCAGAAGATGAACCAGTGAAAGAAATTGAGGGCGGTAAAGGTGCCGAAGAGGCAGGCCTGAAGAAGAAGAACAAGACTGAAGTAGAGGGGAACTCGCTCCTGAATCTGCCACGAGGCGGCCATGCCGATGGGCACCACGATGGAGGAGAGCAGCAGCATCAGGAGGCCGAGGCCGTCGATGCCGACGTGATATTGCACGTTGAGGGCGGGAATCCAGTTGTAGCGTTCCTGGAACTGAAGAGCGCCGGGAGTGCGGTCGAAGTGGAACCAGAGGATGAGGGTGAGCGCGAGCGCCGCAAAGCTGAAGGCGAGGGCGGTCCAGCGGGTGAGACTCTTGTTGCGGTCGCCGAGAGCGAGGACAACCAGCGCGCCGGCGACGGGCAGGGCGGTGAGGACGGTGATGATGGGGATGGAGGTCATGCTTTCGCCCCCCAGAGCAGGAAGATGACGAGCGCGATGAGCGCGACGCCGATGACCCTGAGATAACTCTGAATTCGGCCGTCCTGAAGCAGGGAGAGACGGTCGCCACTGCGGGAGACGCTTTCGCAACTGCTGTCGAAGCCGGTGTTGATGATGCCGGCGTCGAGGAAGTTGTCCACCCAGGCGGTGCCGACGACGAGATACGAGATGGTTTGCACCGCGCCATTCCAGACGAAGCGATCGAACCAATCGCAGACTTTGGACCACCAGGTGTTGAGGCGGATGAGCGTTGCGCCGTAGAGTGCATCGACGTAGAAGGCGTGGCCGAGGAGGGAAAAGATTTGCGGCTGGAGTTCGCCGAGCGCGTCGGGAGCTTCGGCGGAGGCGATTGGTTTGCGGCCGTAGAAGTACCAGCCGAGACCGAGGCCGAGAAGGACGATGAGCGACGAGGAGAGCATGACGGGGAGGACGCCGGGTTCGGGGAATCCGGCGATGAGAAACGCGGAGTTGCCTTCGAGGAAGGATTGGAACCAGGGCCATGCGGGGGTGCCGACGAAGCCGAGGAGGATTGCGAAGGCGGCGAGGATGACCAGCGGGATGGTCATAACCGCGGGGCTCTCGTGCGGATGGTGCGGGGCCGGGTGAGCAGGCTCTTCGAAGTGGGCGGCAAGGGCGGGATCGTCATGCGTAGCGGCGGCGAGGCGGTTGCTGCCGGCGAAGACGTAGTAGACCTGGCGGGTCATGTAGAAGGCGGTAAGGAGTGCACCGAATGCGCCCATGTAGAACGGGGCTTGCGAGATGTTCCAGTTGTGTGCGGCGTGGAGGATGGCGTCCTTGGACCAGAAGCCGGAGAAGAAGAAGGGAAAGCCGCAGAGAGCGAGCATTCCGGCCATGTAGGTGAGGAAGGTGACGCGCATTGACTTGCTGAGGCCGCCCATGCGGCGGATGTCCTGCTCGCCGGAGCAACCGTGGATGACGGAGCCGGCGCCGAGGAAGAGCAGGGCCTTGAAGAAGGCGTGGGTGATGAGGTGGAAGATGCCGACGGCAGGGCCACCGACGCCGAGGCCCATCATCATGTAGCCAAGCTGGGAGACGGTGGAGTAGGCGAGGATGCGCTTGATGTCCCACTGGCCGACGGCGATGAGCGCGGCGAAGACGGCGGTGATGGCGCCGACCCAGGTGACGACTTCGAGGGCGACGGGAGGAACCGTGGTGGGCAGATTCCCATTCCAGATCACATATTGCGCGTCCATCAGCAGATAGATACGCGCGATGAGGAAGACGCCGGCGGCGACCATAGTGGCGGCGTGGATGAGAGCGCTGACGGGGGTGGGGCCTTCCATCGCGTCGGGCAGCCAGACGTGCAGGGGAACCTGGCCGGATTTGCCGGCGGCTCCGCAGAAGATGAGGATGCCGATGGCGGAGGCGGCGGAGAGTCCGAAGAAGGCGGTGTGCACGGGAAGATGCGAAAGCGCGGAGGCTTCGAGGCAGCCGGCGCCCGCGTTGTAGAAGAGAAGTGTGCCGGATTGGGCGTAGAGCCAGACCATGCCGATGAGGAAGCCGAGGTCGCCGATGCGAGTGACGATGAAGGCTTTTTTGGCGGCGGCGGCGGCTTCCGGCTTGGCGTACCAGAAGCCGATGAGGAGGTAGGAGGTGAGGCCGACGATCTCCCAGCACATGAAGAGGAGGAGGAGGCTGTTGGCGATGACGACGCCGAGCATGGCTCCGGCAAAGAGCGCGAGGAAGCAGAAGAAGCGGGTGAAGTTCTCGTCGTGCTCCATATAGCCGACGGAGTAGATGAAGATGAGCAGGCCGACGAAGGTGACCATGACCAGCATGACCGCGGTGAGGGGGTCGAGCATCCAGCCGAGTTGGAGCCATTGGTTGCCGAACTGGAACCAGTTGAAGTTGAAGGTCTGGATGGCCGGATGGGTGAGCGTGTGGGCGAAGGCGCAGAGCGAGAGCAGGAACGAAATTGCCAGGGAGCCGATGGCGAGGGCAGCGGCGGGGATGCGGCTGCGCTGTTTGAGGAGAGCGCTGAGGCCGGCGGCGAGGATGGGCAGCGCGGGAATCAGCCAGAGGTTTTGAACGATCCAGGTCATAAGGGCAGTTGTCAGTTATCAGTTGTCAGTTGTGAGGAAGACAGTTCTAGCCTTTCAGGGAGTTCATTTGGTCGAGGTCGGTGGTCCGGGAGTGACGGTAGGCGGCGAGGATGATGCCGAGGCCGACTGCGGCTTCGGCGGCGGCGACGCTGATGGAAAAAATTGCGAACATAATGCCGGTGAGCCTGGAGGGGGTGGGGCCGAAGCGCCAGAAGGCGATGAAGTTGAGGTTGGCGGCGTTGAGCATGAGCTCGATGCCGATGAGAACAAGGATTGCGTTGCGCCGGGTGAGTGCTCCGGCGAGTCCGATGGAAAAGAGAAGCGCGGAGAGGAGCAGGTAGCTTTGGAGGGAGCTCACTTGGGCTCCTCCTTGCGGTCCATGGCGATGACGACGGCGCCGATGAGGGCGGCGGTTAGCAGCAGGCCCATGATCTCCAGCGGCAGGACGTAGCGGTGCATGAGGGCGTCGCCGATCTGTTGCACGTTGATGTCGGGCTGCGGCGGCAATGCCTGGGCGGATGCGGTGCCGGAACGGATGGCCCAGGCAAGGACTGCGAACACGGCAGCGGCGACTATGCCACCCCAGAACCAGTGCGGCGAGTAGGCGGGCAGTTGGACGGGCGTGGGGGTGTGCGTCATCATGATGGCGAAGACGGCGAGGATGGCGACGGCGCCGACATAGACCATGATTTGGGTGAAGCCGACGAACTGCGCGCCGAGTTGAAGATAGAGGGCGGCTACTCCGGCAAAGCCCACCGTGAGGGCCAGGACGCAGTGGACGGCGTTGCGCAGGCCCATGGCGGCCGCAGTGCCGGCAACGGTGAGGATAGCGAGGATGAGGAACGATACGGTCATAGCAAGAACTCGATACTGGTTTGAATCAAACGGGCGTTACACATCTAAAAAACGTTGCGTGGTCACTCGGCAAAACGGTAGGTGCGGACTTGGAATCTCTTCTTTCTTTTTAGGGCAAGGCTAAGCAGAATGCAGGGGGCGGCAAGCAGGGCAGTGCAGACCAGCCAGCGCGCCGGTCCGGTGGGCATGAAATGCCAGATGCCGGCGACCAGCATGTTGATCAGCGCCATGGGGAGAACGTATTTCCACGCGAGGTTCATCAGTTGGTCCATGCGCAGACGGGGGAGGGTTCCGCGAATCCAGATGAAGGCTGCGATGAGGGTGAGGAGTTTGAGGAAGAACCAGACGTAGGAGGGAATCCAGGTGAGGAATGAGAAGGGCGCGGACCATCCGCCGAGGAAAAGGGTGATGGCGAGGCCGCTGGTGGCGAACATGCCGAGGTATTCGCCGAGGAAGAAGAGGGCGAATTTGAAGCCGGAGTACTCGATGTAGTAGCCGGCGATGATCTCGGATTCACCTTCGGGGAGATCGAAGGGGGAGCGGTTGGATTCGGCTGTGGCGGCGATCATGAAGAGCGCGAAGCCCATGAATCCCCAGGGAGTGAATACGAACCAGTGGGGGAAGATTCCGGTGTAGGCGGCCTGCTTGTCCACGATGGACACGGTGGAGAGCGATCCGGCTTGCATGATGATGACGATGGTGGCGAGGACCATCGGGATTTCATAACTGATCATCTGGGCGACGGCGCGCATTGCGCCTAACAGGGAGTACTTGCTGCGGCTGGACCAGCCAGCCATGAAGACGGATAGCTCCACGGTTGAGCCGATGGCGAAGAAAAACAGGACGCCGGCGTTCATGTTGACGAGCACCATGTTGCGGCCGATGGGGAGGACGGCGTAGGCCAGGAAAGCCGCGGCTACCAGAACCAACGGCGCCAGAAAATGGACGACGTGGTCTGCGGTGATGGGGACGATGTCTTCCTTGGTGAGGGACTTGACGGCGTCGGCGATGGGTTGAAGGAGGCCGAAAGGGCCGGTGCGATTGGGGCCGAGGCGGTTCTGCATGCGGCCAAGACCCTTGCGCTCCAGCCAGGTGGTGATGGCGAAGAGGAGCGGGAAGGCGATGAGAATGGGGACGACGGAGAGGATGGCCGAAGCCAGCGGCTGCGCGGTGGCGGGGACGAACCCGAGCAGCCAGTGCTTGGCGATGGGGAAGATCTGGTCGAGCGTTTGCGGCGTCAGAATCATTGCGATTCACCGCCGGCGGGTTGCGGTTGCGGTTGCGGGGCGGGGTTGGGCCTGGCGTCGGCGGCAGCTCTGGCGTCGGCGGCGACTTTGGCTTTGGCATCCACCTTGGCGTGGGCTGCGGCGAGCGTGGCGTCCACGGAGGCCGCTTCAGTCGGGTGAATCTGGTGGTAGTACTGATTGGACTTGGCGAGCTGGTGCTTGTCGAGGAGCAGGCCGCCGAAGCGGTCGGCGGTGGGCAGATCGTAGTCCACGTCCATCTTGATGGCGTCGAAGGGACAGACTTCGACGCAGATCTGACAGCTCATGCAGACGGAGATGTCTATGTCGAAGACGGCGGGGTAGAACTGGGGCTTGCCGACGGCATCGGGTTTCTTGTCGGCGCTCTTCTTGATGAGGATGCACTTGGGCGGGCATTCCTTTTCGCAGATCTGGCAGGCGACACAGCGGAGGCCGGGCTGGGGGTCAGCGCCGTCGTAGACGAGGAAGGGAAAGCTGCGCGCGGCCTCAATCTGGGGCAGGCGCTCTTCGGGATACTGGAGCGTGGTCAGGCGTTGTTTGCTGACGTAGCTGCCGAAGAAGTTCCGGGCTGTCTCGGCTAATCCCTTGAGGATGCCTTCACCGACCATGGCGGGCCTCCGGGTTGACGTTAGGAGCTAGCGAGAATGGTGAAAAAGGAATTGGAGTCCAGCGCAAGCATGCCCCAGGGGCTAAAGCCCGCATTGATTTTGCGGCGGTGATGCCGGGACTAAAGTCCCGGCCTATCTTAAGGCCGCACATTTCAGGCGATGGGGGCA
>CAZAXI010000219.1:0-6972 GCA_964489045.1 uncultured Granulicella sp.
TAGCCATAGTCTTGATCCTCGCGCAGTGGCCTTCATTGTCTCAGTCAGCGCCAGACCCAGCCTGTGACCCCCATCACGAGGGAGTTGTGGCGCAAATCCGCGGCTCCCGACCGCCGGGTATCGAGCTGCAAATTGTGTTGTCTCAGTTGGTTGCCAGCTAATTGGCACCAGCCACCGGGGTCGCGGCCTTCAGGACCACGGGCTCCTTGTCCTTGGCCTCAAGCTTGTTATAGAAGGAACGCAGGTCAGGAAACTCTTCGGTTTTGTAAAAGATGTTACCGAGGTCAAGTTCCCGCCGCAGCGTAAAGCTGGTCGGTGTGCTTTCCGTCTTCAGCACGTAAGCGGCAAACTTCAGCAGCGGAAGCTGTTCTTCCGTCGGAAGCGACTCGATCGCGAAGCCCGCGGGAAAGTTGATGCGCACCGCGTCCAGAACGCTGTGGGGATAGTCAAAGAAAACCGGCTCCTCGCGTTTCTCGTGCGAAAACGTCGGCTTGGAGTTCGTCACGAAAATATCGCCAGGCAGGATAAGTCGCTTGCCCGTGGAAGAAGCGATCGCACCCTTGATGCTGTAGGAGACGATGAGCTGCTTTTCGTAGTCCTCCACGTTCTGAATGCTGGTCACCTTCACTTCCATGCCGTTCGGCAGCAGATGCTCCATAGAGGTGCGCAGATCGTTGTTTAGACTGGTGGCGTCGCCGCGCAGGTAGCTGTGACGCCAGTTCAACGCAGGTGCGCCGGTCCATGCCATGGTCACGTCTCCGGTGACTTCGCCATGCTCGTCCATCTTCAGGTTAGCCACGCGTTGCAAGCGGGACGCGGTGTAGGGCTCCCCGGGGGTCGCGGCAAGCTCACTGCCGTTGTCGGTCTGGCGCACTCCGCCCGTCTCGGTATGCTTCCAGGCAAGATGTCCGTAGGGACAGTAGCGCTGCCCGGGATCGAAGTACTGGTCTTTGCCGTCGACCACGACGATGGCGATGGTGTCATCGAGCTGCGAGAAGCTGAGGTAGTTCTGCACAAAGACATTGCGGTCGCGATCGGTAACGCTCATCACGTAGGCCTGCAACCCGGCGGCGCGAGCCATGGCGACAAAGAGTTGTGCCATCTGGTCGTCGCTACCCCGCTTGCGCTCCCAGATGTCGTCCGTGTTCTTCGCCTCGCCGAGACCCTCGGACTTATCTTCGGCGGCGCCGTGTGCGCGGTTATACGATGTGTTGTCCAGCTTCATGACGGCAGCGTAGAGCTTGCGTAACTTCTGATCGGCCGTGTCAGAGGGAACGACCAGATCTTTCACGGCATCCTTCACCTTGTTGCCGGGACCGATGAATTTGTCATTCGTCTTCGCCCAGCCCTTGCCCTCATTCTTCCAATACTCGTCCGTCGTGCGGTATGGCGAGTAGTAGAAGAGAACTCGGTAGGTCAGGCTGCCTATCGGCGGCATGTACTCCTCGTCGGGCACGGGAGCGACATCATGAATGTTGAGCTCAAGCACCGTCTGGCCATTGCCGAGGTCGCCGCCGCCGGGAATGCGGGTATTCTTCACATCAAAACCCTTGGGCAAAATCGGCGTCCAGGCAACAACGCTGGTGAGCTGCTCGCCATGCTCGCCTTTGTAATTGAGCTGCTTATCGGTCGGCCGCCACAGGTAGTGTGCCTTGCGGGTGTAGAGTTCCGACTGCACGTACCAGTCCGGCTCGAAGAACCATTCGTCGCCGTAGCGCAGTTCGTAGCGGTACTCGATGATGCTGCCGACTTCGACGTCCGGCAGCGTAAAAACCTTCGCCATCTCCTTGTAGCCCTGACCCTTTTCGATTAACTTATCGAAGGGCTTGCCGGTAAACGGAATGATGGTGCCGTCGGGATGGATGGTCCGGCCCGCGATCGCATTGACGGTATACCCACCGTGCTCCTCGGAGCTGTACGACTTCAACTCCACGTTCGCGTATTCCTTGCCGGCCTCGGTCAGCACCTTCAGGCGGATGTACTTGCTCCACATGTGCAGCCTGTCGTCGGTGATCTCCTCTTTGAAGAGATAGACGGCCGCGGCGCCGGGGACCTCCGGCTGCGACGTCATCGTCAGTTCCTCCGCGGTGGGAGCGGTCCATTGGTCCGCATGCGCAACCGCTACGAGTGCGACCAGGCAAACGACAGGCAAACAACAGGCAATGATGCGGGAGATGGTTCGGTCCATGGTTCACGTTCCTTCGAGTTGCTGCGGTAGTCGATTACTTCTTCTTCAAGACGGCGCTGCTGAGTTCGTCGGCCGCGTCGCGACGGCCAGCCTCTGTACGCTCTCGGGATCAACATACGCCGGAGGCTCCCAGATAACAAAACAAATGCGGAGGCCCCGCCCGCAACCTGCCTGCAGTTCCCCGCGGGAATCGGTAGCCGGTGCCGCCGGGCGCTTGCCCCATCAGGTCACGGTCAGTCGGCGACGGTTCCACGATCGGCCGCTTCACGGGCTATCATGGAGCATGACTTTGATTGTCGCCCGGAAACTCACGAACCGGCCTTCAACGGGGTCCCCGGCGAGCGTTGCTCGCTGGGGTGGAAGTTGATCGCGCCCTGAGGTCGGACGCCCTGCATGAATAATGAAGAATTCATCCTTGTCACCGGCGCGACCGGCTTTCTCGGCACGCAGTTGGTGCGCGAGCTGCTCGACCGTCAGCCACAGGCCCGGCTGGCGCTGCTCATCCGCGACCGCCCGGGCAGGTCCGGCCAGCAACGCGCCGACGAGTTCATTCCACCCGCCGACCGCTCCCGCGTCGAAGTCTTCTCCGGCGACGTAGGCCACCCCAAATGCGGCCTGGAGAACGCAGCTTACCAGCGTCTCACTGCGGAGATCACCCGCGTCATCCACTCCGCCGCCACCGTGCGCTTCGACCACTCGCTGGACGAAGCCCGCCGCATCAACGTGGAGGGTACCCGCCGCGTGCTGGACTTCGCCGCCGCCGCGCCCCAACTCCGCAGCCTCGCCTATGTCGGCACGGCCTATGTTGCCGGCGAGCGAACGGACCTCGTGCGCGAAGACGAGCTCGCCATCGGCCAGGGCTACCGCAACACCTACGAGCAGACCAAGGCCGAGGCCGAAGCTCTGGTGCGCTCCTACCTCGGCTCGCTGCCCGGCGTCATTCTCCGCCCTAGCATCATCGTCGGCGACTCCCGCACCGGCGCCACCTCCAGCTTCAAGATGATGTACTGGCCGCTCAAGATCTACGCCCGTGGCCTGTGGCGCACCGTGCCAGGCTATCCCGACGCCGTGTTGGACATCGTGCCCGTCGATTACGTCGCTACCGCCGTCGCGCGGCTCACCTTCGACCCCGCCGCAATGGGCAGCGTCGTCCATCTCTGCGCCGGGCCGCGCGGCAGCGCCACCATCGCCCAGATCGCCGCGCGCGCAGCGGAGTACTTCCACTCGGCCGCGCCCCGCTACGTCGATCCGAAGTTCTTCTTCGCCTTGGTGCGCCCGCTTCTGTTCATGTCGTTGTGGGGAAAGAAGCGCCGCGTCTTGGTCGATGGCCGCGCCTATCGCGACTACTTCACCATGCGCATGCAGTTCGACACCACCAACGCCGAACGCCTGTTGGAGCCCGCAGGAGTGCGCCCGCCGCAGGTGCTCGACTACCTCGACCGCCTCTTCCATTACTGCGTCGCCAGCGAATGGGGGCGTAAACCGGTCCCCGTCCCATGAATCTCCTTCAGTCCTTTAAGCTCTCCCGCGACCGCAACCTCACCGTGGCCAACCTGGTCGACGAGTTGCTGCGGCGAACTGGAGATCGCGAAATCTCCATCGAGGAGAGCGGGCCGTTTCGTCTCGCCGAACTGCACGCCGAAATCTGCACCATGGATGCATTTCTCCGCCGCACCGTCAAACTCCAGCCCGGCCAGCCCGTCGCCATCTATCGCAGCAACAATAGCCGCTGCTTCCGCTGGTTCCTCGCCATCATCCGCGCCGGGGGCATTGCCGTCCCGCTCAATCCCATGCTCTCGCTCGCCGAGGTCCGCCGCATCCTCGCCAACAGCGGCACCGAAATCCTGGTCACCGACAAGGCCGTATTTGAACGCCACATAGGAACCCGCGACGCGCTTCAAGTGCGCACCTGGATTCAGGCAGACAACGAGCCCGCCACCCTCGACGGCTTCCTGCGCGTCCCCGACACAGATACGAATGCCGGCGCGCCGCTCCCACCCACCGCGATCGATCCCGCCACCACCGTCGCCGTCTTCCATACCTCCGGAACCAGCGGCTTTCCCAAAGGCGCGGCCCTCTCCAGCCGGGCCCTGCTCGGCGGGCGCGCGTCCATCGTGCTGGCCGGCCTCGTGCTTGGACCCAAAGACCTCGCCTTCATCGCGCTGCCGTGGTCCCACATCATGGCGGTCAGCATCGCGCTCTACGGTATGATGGTCGGCGTTCGCGGCTGTTTCCTCGACCACTTCGACGTCGCCGGCGCGCTGGACCTGATCGAGCGCTACGGCGTAACCGCCGTCGTCGGCGTGCCCGCCATGTTCGCCCGCCTCGTCAATAGTGATCCCGCCAACAGCAATCCCGATCCAGCCCGCCTCGCCAGCGTGCGCCTGTGGCTCTCCGCCAGCGATCACCTGCCATCCGAAGTCCGCGAACGCATGCGCCAGTATGGTGCGTTAGCCCGCCTGCCCGGCCGCCGGCGCATCCCACCGGTGCTGCTCAACGCCTACGGCATGGTGGAACTCGGCGGCCTCGCCATGATGGGCATCGAAACCTCCCTTTTCCCCGGCAGCGGCGATCTGTGTTTTCCCATGCCGCCGTTCAAAATTCGTGTCGCCGGCGAAGACGGCCGTCCTGTTCGCGCAGGCGTCACCGGCGAGTGCCAGATTCGCCGCCGCGGCTTCTCTCCCCACTACTGGAAGGACAAGGGGAAGGACAGCGACCTGCTCACCGCCGACGGCTGGCTGCGCACCGGCGACCTCGCCACCCGCAATCGCCTCGGCTTCATCCGCCTGGTCGGCCGCATCAAGGACGTCATCAAGTCCGGCGGCTACTCCGTCTACGTGCGCGAGCTGGAAGAGGCCATCATGGCCCACCCCGCCGTCGCCCGCGCCGTCGCCTTCGGGCTACCGCATAAAGACAAGGGCGAGATGCCCGCCGCCGCGGTCGAGCTGCACAACGGCTCCGTCGTTACCGAATCGGCCCTGCTCGACTTCTGCCGCCAGAATTTAGCCCCCTACAAAGCCCCCCGCCGCATCTGGATCCTCGACGCCGCCGCCTTCCCGCAAAACCACACCGGCAAAGTCCTCCGCCGCGAACTCCAGGCCCGCTTCACCGCCGAGATGCGCGCGGAGTAGCAGCGCGCATCAGAAGGGGCGTAGTCCGCTTCGAGGTTGGTTGGTCGGAACCAGATCGCAGACAATCGGTCCGTAACTCTGGAAACGGCGCTACTATGCTGTTTATGAAATCGCTCACCTTCCTTGCTGCTCTGATCTTATCGGTGGTGAACTATGGACAATCTGCGGCAGCAACTCCTGTAGATCAGCCGAACTCGCCGGTACAGGACGTGAGTTTCTGCCAACTCGCGAAAAACCCGTCCGAGTCTGCGGGAAAACTCATCAGGATTCGTGGGATTTATCGGTACGTCTTGGAGGAGAGAGATTTTGAGCAGCCGGAATGTTGTCCCGAGGGAGCACTCCAACATTTTCGGGTGGTGATCAACGGGAATCCCATATATCCCGACGCACACTCAGAACGGCTGGCCCGGAAGTTGACCGCGAAGATGAGTGGAATCGCGCTGGCTGTGTTTGTCGGAACACTTCACGGAGACGCATTGGAAGTTGACAGCGTAGAGCGAATTGAGCGGCTTTCACATCCGAAAGATAGAGATCACGATCCACCGTGGGTTCCGCGACATTGCGAGTCGGCCTTTAGCCGTGCCGCTCAAACGCCCTAAAATGGGCGGGGCTTTTAGCCCCCTGAGGTCATTTTTTCTCCGGCCCCAGCGCCCCTGCTAGTCCATCCGGCGTAAACAGCGTCTCATCCGGCTTGGTGTTGAACTTCACCTCGTCGATGTGCAGCACCGTCCGCGTCCCGTCCGCCACGGTCGCCATCTCCGTATTGCGCGCGCCCCAGATGCCATTCTCCCGCTTGATGTCGGTCGCGTGCAGCACGCGCACCTTCTGCCCCTGCGCGTCGTAGAACTCAGCAAATAAAATCACAGGAACATCCTGCGCCACCCAGTAATAAACGTACTTGTACTGCGAGCGCGTCGCATCCACCGGCGTCGCCTCCACCTTGTAGGTCTTCTTCCCGTCGATCACCTCGGCGTCGCCCAGCAATTTGTAACTGAAGTCGTCCAGCACCCGCTCGCCAATATCCTCAAACGTAAAGTCAGTCCCCAGAAAGCGCGCCGTCCGCTCCTGCGTAGCCACGCTGCGAGTCCGCTGCTGCGCTGGAATGTACATGTACTGCCGCTCGTTCGCGCCCTTCTGATTAATCGACAGCAGCGCCACCCCGCGAATCTCCGGCGGCGCCGTAAACACCACCAGCGTCTTGCTGTCTCCCGGAGCACCCACCCGCTTCAGATTGAACTCCTTCTTCGTGCTCTGCCCCTGCTTGTTGAAGATCTGGAAGCTCGCCTTCATCGCGATGTCCGGCGCCGTATCCTGCCGGTACACGTTCTCCATCATCGTCCGCGCATCGGCCGCCGGCCCAGCCGCAAACGCCCTCGCCTGCAGCGCCAGCCCACCGCACAAGCAAACAGCCACCACCCACCTGCTCGCCAAGCGGCTTTTGCCCTTACTGATCCCTGATCCCTGTTCCCTGTTCCCTGCCTTATCCATACCCAATCATCCCAGGTTTCTGGCCGCCGCCCGCCCGCACGGCCTATCCTCAACAATCTGGCCGTCATGCAACCTGACGATCCGATTGCAGAAGGCCGCCGCCTCGGCATTATGAGTCACCATCAGCAGCGTGCTCTGGTACTCCTGCTGCAGGTCGTCCAGCAG
>CAZAXI010000220.1:0-6969 GCA_964489045.1 uncultured Granulicella sp.
GCGGAATCTCGGGAGCCATGCGCGTGGGCCTGCTGGCGGATGCGCATGGGCTGGAATGCACGCCGCACAACTGGGGCAACGTTCCGGACATGGCGCTGCACTTCCATGTGGAGCTGGCGCTGCCGAACTCCTGGTGGTTCGAGATGCCTTTCCCCGCGGAATATGCGGACCGGCCGGAGTACAGCTATAAATTCCGGCCAGACGCGGATGGCTATGTTTCGGCGCCGACCGAGCCGGGGTTGGGCTATCCAATTGACCGCGCCGCGCTGGACAAGGTCACTTTGAAGATTAATCGCTGATCTCGCCGTCGGCGAGCGAAGAAGAAGGAGGAGGCGTCGATGTTTCGATCCCGGCTGGTCCTGTGCGTTTTGCTGCTGCTGATTTTTCCCGCGAGTGCACTCGAAAGGCCGGAGATCACCTTCAAAATATTCCAGTTCCCGCCGAACATGATTCCGCGGATCGATGGCAATGATGACGACTGGGCCATGGTCCCGGACAGTTACGCCATCGGCATGGATCAGCTTGAGGATACCGAGGCGCCGGGCGGGCATGGCACCAACCGCGATCCGAAAGACCTCGACGTCAAAGTCAAGGTGGGCTGGGTGAAGGGCCTGAACCGGCTCTACTTTCTCTACGAGGCGTACAAGGGCTATTGGGACTTCTCGCGCCCCGATTTGCATAACGACATCTTCGAGGTGGTTGTGGATGGAGATCTTTCCGGCGGCCCGCTGATCGACATGTATCACCGTGACGTGTGGACGCCCGCGGCGGTTGGAGATATGTCCAAGCTCGATCCGCGCATCAGCAGTTCGGATGCGTATTACGCGCAGCAGGGAGCGCACGCGCAGAACTACCACATCTTTACGCCCGCCGAAGGGAAGGACTGGGCGATGGATTGGGGTTGCGCACAGTACACCAAGGAACTTCCCTACGCGAACCATGCGATCAACTACAACTTCAAGCCAGGTCAGCCAGGGAAGCTGATCCTGGAGTTCTGGATCACGCCATTCGATTACGCGGGGTGCGAAGGGCCCGAGCGGGCCGTCGAGAGTGTGTTGACGGAGAACAAACTGATTGGGCTCTCGTGGGCGGTGATCGACTATAACGACCCAAACTCGAACCAGCGGAAGTTCTGGAACCTGTCGCACAAGCAGACCTTCTTCGGAAACGCGTCGGACCTGGTAGCGTTTCGCCTGATGCCGTTGGAGCCGCAGTTCCGCAAGCCAATTGACGCGCAATGGTCGTTCAAGGTGGTCGATGCCGAAGCGCGGGTTGTTGCCTTCAAGGATCAATCAGAGGGTCAGATCACTGCGTGGAAGTGGGACTTCGGTGACGGAACCACCTCGACTGAGCAGAACCCAATCCATCAGTACAAGGACAGGCCGGGCAGGGAAGGCAATTACACCGCAATCCTGACTGTCACCGGGCCAGCGGGAACGTCGCACCTGGCGAAGGTCTGGGGTGTCCACGTCAGAGGCTCGTCTCCGCCCGCCGCGGTGCAATAAGTTAGAGATTGAGAGAGCCGGAGTTATCTTGCCTGAGATGGAAGTGAGTTCGCCCACGAGCACTGGAACGCGGTTGCCGATTCGCTATTTGCTGGTGCTTTGGCTGCTCGTGCTGAGCGCGGTGGCCTATCTGGACCGCACCAACATCTCGATTGCCGGGATTGAGATTGGCAAAGAATTTGCGATCAGCAACGTGCGGCTGGGCTGGATCTTCAGCGCATTTCTGATTGGCTACGCGGGCTTCCAGGTACCTGCGGGCCTGCTGGCGCGACGGCTGGGGCCGCGCCTCGTTCTGGGCCTGCTGGGTGTGTGGTGGGGATTCTTCATTTCGCTGACAGCGCTAATCCCTCCGCACATCGGCAACGCGCTGCTGGTCCTGGTAGCGGTGCGTTTTTCCCTGGGCGCCGGAGAGGCCACCATGTATCCGGCGGCCGCCCAGTTCGTCGAGCGCTGGTTTCCGGTTGCGGAACGCGGCAGGGCCAACGGCATTATCTTTGCCGGCGTAGGCCTGGGTGGAATGACGCCTCCGATCGTCGCTGCGATCATCCTGCGCTATGGCTGGCGCGCGGCTTTCTGGTTCAGCGCGTGCACCGGCATTACCGCTGGGCTCATCTGGTATCTTGCGGCCCGCGATACGCCGGAGCAACATCCTGCGGTCGGAGACGCGGAGCGCACGCTTATCCTTGGCGGGCGGCGGCTGGCCCGGACCGGGGAAGACGATCCGGCGAACTACGGAAGGCACGCCGTCCCGTGGTTGAAGATATTTCGCAGCAAAGGGATTCTGGCTCTTACGATGAGCTATTTCTGTTACGGCTATGTGGCGTGGATGTTCTTCGCGTGGTTTTACATCTACATGGCGACGGTGCGCGGGCTGAACCTGAAGAGCAGCGCGCGCTACTCCGTGCTTCCCTTCATCGCAATGACAGTAGGCTGCCTGCTGGGCGGCGTTGTGAATGATTGGGTGTGCACCCATTTCGGTTTGCGCCAGGGCCGCTGCCTGCTTCCGGGAATCACTTTCACGGCTACGGCAGCGCTGGTGCTGTTTGGATCGCAGGCACACAACGCGCACACAGCGGCCCTGGTGCTTGCGTGCGGGGCGGGAGTTCTGTATCTGGCGCAGAGCAACTTCTGGGCCGCGTCAGCCGACATCGCGGGCGAGTACACCGGCATCGTCTCCGGCATGATGAATATGGGCGGGCAGATTGGTGGCGCGTGCACTGCCTCGCTGACTCCGTGGCTGGCGGCACGCTTCGGGTGGGAGACGTCCTTTGTCGTCGCGGCGGCACTAGCGCTTCTGGGTGGGCTGGCATGGATCGCGGTTGACCCAAATCGACAGCTCGTGCCAATCCTGCCCGCTGATGCGGAGGAAAGCTAGGTACCGGCTACGATTCTTCGCGCTTCTGCTTCGCGGCGATGTGTTCCAATTGCCGTCTCCAGTCCAGCTCTTCCACAAAACCGCGGCTGGACCGCCATTCCTCCTGGACTTTGACGAACAGTTCCAGAAAAACGCGCGTGCCGAGCAGGCTCTCAATCTCCTTGCGCGCCGCAGTCCCGATCTGCTTCAGCATGGCGCCCTGCTTGCCGATCAGGATCGCCTTTTGTCCCGTGCGTTCGCAGTAGATTGCGGCCGCGATCTTAGTGACCGGCAGCCGCCCATCCTTCATCTTCTTCAATGAGGCTGGCTCTTCGAACCTCTCGATCACCACTGCGGTTGCGTAGGGGACTTCCTCGCCGGTCAGCATCAGGATCTTCTCGCGGATCAACTCGGCGACGAGAAAGCGTTCCGGCTGGTCCGTCACCTGATCGCGCGGAAAGTAACGCTGTCCCTCCGGCAGCACGGCGACAATCTTGTCCAGCAGCAGACCGAGCCCCTCCTTCTTGCGCGCCGAGATCGGAACAACTTCCGCGAAGGTGTGCTGGGCGCTCCAGTGCGCGATCAGCGGCAGCAGTTCTTCCTTGCGTACCGCGTCGATCTTGTTCAGCACCAGGATCACCGGGCCATCCAGCCGCTTCACCAGCGAGAGCGCAAAGTCGTCCTCGGCCGCGCTCATCGCCATGCGGCCGGTGGCTTTGATCTTCTCGCCGGGCGTCTCCGGCTTCGCCATCCGGTGGGTCACGTCGACGATAAACAACACCGCATCGCGCGATTCCAGCGCATCCTGTACCTCCTGCATCATGCGGCGGTCAAGCTGAGATTCCGGCTTGTGCACGCCGGGCGTGTCGACCAGCACCACCTGCGCCGCGGGATGGCCCGGCGCGGTCCCCACCTTCTTCTTCGGCGGGACCTCCAGCACTCCGTGGATGCGCGTGCGCGTCGTTTGCGGCTTGTGCGTCACAATCGCCAGTTTTTGTCCCAGCAGCGCATTCAGCAGCGTGGACTTGCCGGCGTTGGGCCGGCCGATGATGGACACGAATCCTGAGCGAAAGGGCATTCCTCATTATCCGCCATTGGCGACGTTGACCTGGGGCGCGATCGATTGGCCGCAACGACAATCGAGGCGGCTCGTGACGGCTGCCCGCGCGGTAGGCTACACTGGCGCGCATGAAAATGCCGCGCGCCTTCGCCGCTTCCATACTCTTCGCCTTCGCCGCTCCAGTCGCAGTGCTGGCGCAGGCGCCGCCCATCAACTACCAGTCCACGGAGATCCACCCCGACCACACCATTACGTTTCGGTTCAAGGACCCCGGCGCGACCAAGGTGCTGCTGAACATTCGCGACCTGCCCAAGCCCATGGAGATGACGAAAGGTCCCGACGGAGTCTGGACCGTCACCACGCAGCCGCTTCCGCCGGCCATCTACAACTACCTCTTCCTTGCCGACGGCGAATCGCGGCTTGACCCGGCCAACCCGCATGTCGCTATCAAGTGGCAGAACGTGACCAACCTGCTGACTGTACCCGGCGATGCGCCCCAACTGTGGGACCCGACCGATGTGCCGCACGGCGAACTGCACCACCACTTCTACACGTCCAGGGTGGTTCTGAATCTGCCTGGCAACGAGAGCAACTACTACGTCTACACTCCTCCGGGTTACGATCCCAAGGCGAAGACACCGTACCCGGCGCTCTACCTGCTGCACGGCTTCAACGAAGGCGCCTACAGTTGGACCGATGTGGGTAAGGCCAACAACATTCTCGACAACCTGCTGGCGCAGGGAAAGATCAAGCCGATGGTTGTGGTGATGCCGCTTGGCTACGGCGACCTGAACTACGTTCGCACCGCAGAGTCGCGTCGCGATCCAGCGCTGGCCGCGGACCACCTGAAGCGCTTCCAGCAGGCTCTGCTCACCGAGGTCCTGCCCCAGGTCGAGGCGACGTATCACGTGGCACGCGATCGCGACCACCGCGCCATCGCCGGCCTGTCGATGGGCGGACAGGAGAGCCTCACCATCGGGCTGACGAATACCGACAAGTTTGCCTACGTAATCGGCCTCAGCTCCGCAGCGCAGGGCCTTCCCACCAATCCCGCGCTCGCCGGCCTGAACCCGAAGGATGCGAACCTGCGCCTGCTGTGGATTTCGTGCGGCACCGAAGACTCGCTAAGCGAACCGAACCACAGGCTGGTCGACTGGCTGAAGTCGAAGGGGATGACGGTCGACTACGTGCAAACACCTGGTGTCCACTCGTGGATCGTCTGGCAGGACAACCTCATTCACTTTGCTCCGCTGCTCTTCCAATCCAAATGAGGGCGGCTCAGCCGCGCAGGTCGACAGCGGTCCGGCCAGTGCTCGGGGACTGCGATGTTGCGGCGAAGAGCGCGCCCATCCAGACGAAGAACACGGGGAAGAACTCGAGCGTGTAGCGGGGCTCGGAGTTATCGATGAAGAGCAGCAGGATCGCGCGCAAAACGATGCTGGCGGCCATGGCCACGGCGAGCTCGCGGTAGGCACGCTGGTCGGGGCCGGTTGTATTGGGCGAGCGCCAGGCGCGGCGCCTCCAGGCAGAAAAGCCGGCAAAGGCGAGCGCAAAGTAAGCGAGGTTGAGCGCAGCGTAGGCGGCGGCGAAGGCGGTCTGGCCCGGGTGTGCGCTCCACTGCCACCATTCGTCCGCGATAGGCATCGTTTCGGTGCGCGGGCGCAGGGCCATGTCAAGCATGCGCGCGATGTGCAGGCCGAAGTAGTAGCGCACCGGGTGTACGCGAATGAGTTCCGTGGCGAGTGCGTCGAAGCGCGCATCGATTTCCGGGGTGAGGGTGAGGGTGACGTTGTAGTCGGCGAACAGAGCTGCAGTACGGCGGCGCAGGTCTTCCGTGGCCGCCGGCGTACCAGCGTCGAAGGCGCGCGCAGGCAGCGCTGTGAACGCGATGGGTTCGCCGTCCATGGGCCATCCGATCTCGTCAACGGAGGCGAAGTCGATCGCCCAGGTGTCGTACCAGCGGCCAAAGCCAGGCAGGCTCAGTTCACCGGGATCGTTGGCGTCGCGCGGGGCGAGCGGTTGGAAGACGTGGAAGATGCGCTCATTGCGAATGGTCCAGGGAACCAGCGGCAGGATGACACAAAGGGCCGCAGCCACCACGGGCATCGCCGAATACAATGGGCGGCTGCGGCGCGCTCGGGTCGCCAGCGCCGCCCACAACATCGGCGGCATGATGGCGGCCGCGAGCAGGCCCTGTTCCGGTCGCAGCAGAATGGAGTAGGCGAGCGCGGCGGCGATTACCCACAGCCAGCGGTTGTAGCCCAGGCCCGCATCCTGCCAGCGCGCGAAGGCATAGAAAGCGAGCGCGATGGTGGTGAACACGAGCGTCTCGGCGAGGGCCACGGAGGTGTAGTTGGCGGTGAAGGGACAGAGGGCCGCGATCCACAGGACGAGCAGCCGTGCGTGGTGGCCGAAGAGGCGGCCGGCGAGCGCGCCGGCAAGGCAGCAACTGACAAGATCCGCCGCCACCTGCACGAACAGCGCCGCGCGGTAGTTCTCCATGCCGAAGATGCGGAAGCAGGCGGCCAGGAACAGGGGGTAGCCGGGCAAGCGGATGAGGGTGGGGCGAAGCTCGATGGAACCCGGTGTGGGGCCATTCTCAACGAAACCATAGAATCCGTGCTGGAGCCAGGTTTTGGCAAGGTCGCCGTAGACGAGGCTGTCCCCGGCGACCCTCGCCATGTAGCCGACGAACCACAGGCGGAGCAGCAGACCGGCCACCAGGGCTGCGCCCGCCCAAAGCCAGAACCTGGGTCGCTCGCTGTTCATCTACTAGCATCATACTGCGTAGGTTTCAGGGCGCTTCGGGAGTGGCGCGTTGACTATGTTCCGGGGGCTGCATACGATTGCGCAGGGGCGATTTTCCGGATATTTCAACGCGTGCTTCCACGTGCGACCTTGGTCTCGGCGCAGTTTCCAGCCCGGCACGCGTTGCGGCGCTACCGAAAGAGATTGGCGGTACGGGACTTGTTGCACCATAGAATTGCAGTTAAGCAAACATGACGAAGCAGGTTTTTTTCGACCCTCAACGCAAGCGCTGGAAACGGTTA
>CAZAXI010000221.1:0-6837 GCA_964489045.1 uncultured Granulicella sp.
CTTCCTTGGCAAGGAAGCACTCTACCACTGAGCTACTCCCGCTCTCACATGTTGAAGTATAGCGGCCACGGATGGGCACGGTCAACGCGCGGCGCAGGGATTAGCTATGCGCCTCGCCTGTGGTCTCTAATTGGTCGCCAGCCAGCGCACCGGAATCCGCGGGCCCATCAGCAGATCAGGCGGCCTTTGCACAATGTGCGGCGTTACCACCACCACCAACTGGCTGTCGTCCTTCTCCAGATTGGCTTCAATCGGCATCTGGAAGCCCGGCAACTCGCTGAGTCCGGGGATTCCGGTCAACGCGGCCGTCTCGGTCCTGCTGACGCTGCTCGTCATCAGCACACTTTCGCCATCGCCCACGGTCAGGCCGGAGAGGAATTCGCGGTTGTCAAGGATGGGGTTGCCGTCGTTGGTGCTGCCCGAGAGCGCTTCGATCTTCAGGTCCAGGTTGAGGGCGATCCGCCCCGACCGCTGGATGGTCGGCGTTGTTTTCAGAGTCACACCCAAATCTTCATAGGTCACCTGGGGAATGGTGGCGCTGGTTCCTCCCGAATACTGCTGCAGCAGGCTGGCCACGCTTACGCCGTTGATGGTTGCGTTGCCCACTGAGGAACCGAGCCCACCGGCGGTTGACAAGCCGGTGGTATAGGACGAGGTCACGATCGGGTAGCGAGTGCCCTCGCGGAAGGTCGCTGACTCGCGGTCTCCCACCCGCTGCTGCACGTCGTCGAGCGCCCTGGTATCGCTCGAATTCAGGCCCAGGTTGAACATGACGTTGGTCGGCCCCGACACCCCGGTCATGAACGCCCCGTTTCCGAAGACTCCAATCAGATTCGCTGCCAAGCTGTTCTTCACCAGCCCCAGGTAGATCAACCCCAGCGCGATTTGGAGGTTGGTTGCACCGGAAGGAATCACCCCCTGTGCAATCCCCTGTTGGACCAGCGCCTGGTTTGCGTTCACAATCTGGGTCGCGGCCTCATCGACATTAAAGACACTAAACTGGGTCGGAATGGTCCCGCCGGCGTTGGTCATGCGGGTCCGGTCGATCTCGTACAGCTTGACCTCGACCATTACCTGACCGCCGGAATCGATCAGGTTCTTGAGCGTCTGGTTCAATGGATCAAGCACGTCTTCCGGCGCGCGCACAACAATGTTCCCAAGATGCGCCTCGATCTTCGTCAAATTGAAGATGCTCTTCGCCATATTCACCAGATCGGTAAGCTGCGCTGCCGTGTATCCCGGCACATAGATCGTCTCCTGCAACTGGCTTTGCAGGCGGTCGCGGTTGACCTTGTCGTCCCTGGCAACCACAATGCCGGTCGGATCCACCGGTACCGCAAAGGCATGGGTCATGCTCAACAGCACATCCATTGCCTGGCGGTAGGTCACGTTCTCCAAGTCGAAGCGCACGCTCTTCATTTCGATGGAGTCATCCACGGCCGCGTTAATCCCATAGGCTGCCGCCACTTCACGGAGCACGTCGGCGGAGGCTCCACGCAGATGGAAGTCCTTGACGCCTGCGGTTGGAGTAACGTGGATGGCGCCCGCCAGGTCCGGCGCCTGAATCATGGGAGACTGATCCGCCACGGCGCCGGCGATCAGGTTGGTGCGGTCCACCAGCGAAGCGTCCGCAGCGTTCCCGGTCGCTTTGCCGGATGCGGCCTGGCCTGGAGGCGCGGCGAGCGGCTGCGGCGCACTCGCGTTGCCGATGTAGATGCTGTGCTCGGCGACAATGGGATTCTGCGGATCGATGGCTTTTGCCTCTGCGAGCAGGGTTTCCGCCTTCCCCTGGTCTCCTGCCTGCCGGGCTTTGGTTGCCTGCTGCACCAATTCGGTCAACCGGTGCTGGCGCGTCACTGAGATTGCGATGGCATAATTGCGATTCGCAGGATCGAGCGTCAGGGCGCGCTTGAACTCGCTCTCCGCAGCGTTCAGGTCATCGTGTTCCAGCTTCCTGGCGCCGGCCAGATACGCGTCTTCAGCTTCGCGCAGTTGGCGCTTTCCCGGTGTCGGCCCACTGGCATCCGCGCCCACAGCCATCACAGCGGTTCCCACGGCGGCGGCCTGGTCCGGCTCGGCGGCAGCGTCTGGCGCCGGTTGCGGCGTAGCTGGCTGCGCCGCCCCATCGGCAGGCGGGTTCTGGGTCGCGCCTGTCTGCGCCCCGGCCTGCGTCTCGGTCTGCAGCCCGGCCTGCGTCTCGCCCTGCGCAAAGACTGCGGCGCTCGAAGTCAACACCACGAGACAGCAGAGCAGCCGGGTGGCAAGCCGGCGATTATTCACAGCCGCGCGAAGATGGTTTGGGCGGATCATCGGATCATCCACTGCTATATTAGACGCGTCGTGGGGGAGAATCGCGCCCATCCCGCGACCCAATACTCGCCCTCAGCTTAAGGTAATTAGAACTGCCGCGCGTTTACCGCGACCGGCATTCGCGGCCGCTGGTCCGCGGCCGGGCGCTGGCCCAACATCGGCCGTTCGCTCATCACCGGACGGCGCATGCCCTTGCGGATCTGCGCGGTGTCCAAATCAAGCTCCGCGAGGGTGCGGCTGAGCGTGTTGCGATGCATTCCCAGTTCAATCGCAGCCTTGCACTGGTTGCCCTTGTGGTGCGCCAGCACTTCCAGAATGTAGCGCTTCTTGAATTGCCGAACGGCATCCGCGTACGCAATGCCTGCACTGTGCATCTGGCTGATAAGGGCGTCCAATTCGCGCTTCAAAGGCTTCCTCGCTTGGTCTCGTTATTAGATGAATCCCTACTGTAGAACACTCAGTGCTGATTGATCCAGTCCGACGGAGCTTGTTTGAAATTAAATGCGCCTGCGGCCATCAGATGTTGAAGGTACTGAGGCACGAGGAAGGATACATCATGCGCGACGGCAAAGAAATAGGGAGTTAAAACCGACGTGGTTACCACCCATGACTGGGGCGCGAAGTTGGTAGTGACCATGAGCACGGCGATGCCGAGTACCAGGCCCCGGACAAAACCAAACACCACTCCGAGGAGGTGATCGGCAAAGCCGAGCCCAACCACGCGGAGCAGCTTCTGCACCAGCAGGCCCGCCAACTCGCACCCGGTTACCGCCAGCGCCACGATCAGCAGATAGGCCAGTATCCGGGCTGTAGCCGTGGAGGAGAGCAGGCGGATGTGAATGATCCAGTCGCCGAGCGCGACGTAGTAGGCACTGGCGATCAGCAATCCGCCGAAGAACCCCGCCAGCCCGAACAGCGTGCGGACAATGCCGCGGCGAAAGGCTATCCCCGTGGAGATCAGCAGAATCGAAATCAGCAGCCAGTCAAGTCCGTTCCAATCAGACAGCCTCATCGTCTCACCCTCGAGAGGTTCCAGTCACCGCTCAATTGCTCAAACACCATCGAAACCACTTTGTCCTGTCAAGAGCCGAAATGCCTCCAGGTATTTCTGTCGAGTACGCGACACAACGTCATCCGGCAGCGCGGGCGCGGGGGCCTGCTTATTCCACGCGATTGACTCCAGGTAGTCGCGCACATACTGTTTGTCGAAGCTGAGTTGCGGTCCTCCCGGAGCATAGCTCTGCGCGGGCCAGTAGCGCGACGAATCCGGAGTCAACACCTCGTCGGCCAGCACAATCCCGATGCCATCGATCCATCCGAACTCGAACTTGGTGTCGGCCAGGATTACGCCTTTCGCCGCTGCATAGCTGGATGCCTTCTTATAAATCTCGAGCGTCAGGCGTTTCAGCGTCGCTGCGGTCTCCTCGCCCACCATCTCTTCGACTTGCGCGAACGCGATGTTCTCGTCGTGTCCGCCCGTATTTATCTTGGCCGCCGGCGTAAAGATCGGCTCCGGCAGTTGCTCCGACTCGCGCAGTCCCGCCGGCAGCCGAATGCCGCAGACGGCTCCGGTGGAGCCGTAATCCTTCCACCCCGACCCCGAAAGGTAGCCTCGCACGACGCACTCCACAGGAAACATCCGCGCCCGCCGTACGATCATGCTGCGGCCGGCAATCTGCTGCTCGAACTTCTGCTGGGTAACGATTTTGTCCGGAGCCAGGGACTCGCCGAATATCCGCTCCGAGCAGGGCGCGAGCTCTTTGGCCATCTCCAGCGGCTCGATTGCGAGAAGGTGGTTTGCCACCGTGTCCTTGAGGAACTGAAACCAGAATGCCGAAATCTGGGTCAGGATCTTGCCTTTATCCGGGATGCCCGACCCGAGCACATGATCGAACGCCGAGATCCTGTCGGTCGCGACAAACAACAACTCCTCTCCCAAGGTGTAAATGTCGCGAACTTTGCCTCGTGCGAGCAGGGGCAGACTGCCGAGATCGGTTGTGAGCAGTGCTTTTGTCATACAAAAACGGTATCACCACCGCATCCGGCTATTGCTTTGAATATGCACTCGCTCAAGCTCGCGACGGCATACAACTTTCGTTACAGAGCGCAAAAGTGAGTCGTAAGGGCTTCGACCAGCGCGGGAATTGTTGATTCTGCGGCCTCGACGTGGGGTGGCAGACCGAGTTCGCGGAGCGCGCGCGACGTAATCGGCCCGATAGACGCGCGGGCAACCGAGGCCGGCAGCGCCAGCCCTGCCGCATCCAACAGAGCCACCAGGTTGGCGGCTGTGGATGCGCTGGTAAAGGTCACGGCATCCGGATAGGCGGCTGCATCGCCAAAGAGGGAAGTGACCGCAGCAAGCGACGCTTCAGGGATGCGGTTCCGGTAGGCCGCGGCCACGGTAACGTCGGCCCCGGCAGCCGCAAGCGCATCGCGGAGAATCGCAGGCGCGTCTTCGGCCAGCACCAGCAGGACGCGGCAACCGCGCATCTCCGGTGCCAGCGTCTGTCCCAGCGCCTCGGCGGTATACGTCGCAGGCATCACGCCGGCGTGCAGGCCGATGGCCTCCAGAGCACGTGCTGTCGCCGGCCCAACCACGGCAATCCGCCTCGGCGTCCCCGAGACGGAAAGAAGCTGTGCCCGCCCGCGGTAGGCGTCGACCGCGTTCGCGCTGGTGAAGACGACCAGGCCAAAGCTCGAAAGCGACGCAAGCGCGGCGTCGAGTGTGGCGTAAGAACTGGGCGGGCCGATCTCGATGGTCGGGATCAGGATCGGAGTTGCGCCGAGGTCGCGCAGCCGGTCGGCCAGTTCCGAGGCCTGGCGCGGCGCGCGCGTAATCAGGATGCGCCTGCCCGCCAGCGGCGGTATTTCGGATGCATCGGACTTCGAGTTGAACCTGTTGGTTATGGCTTCACCCTGCGCCCGAGTACGCCGCACATCTGCGGACGCCCGGACGTGGCAAATTCTACCAGCCGCTTCGGAACCTGGCCGCTCAGAATTAGTCTCGCCACTAAACAGCCGGATTGGGCCGGCGGCGTCTAAGGGAATGAGAGACTGCTCGCGGAGATCGATTCTGTGCGAGTGGAGGCGTACCATGGCAAGGATGAGGCGCCTGATCGCGGTTGCGATAGTGGTTACTGGAGTGGCATTCCCCGTCTGCGCCCAGCGCGGCGGCGGCGGGCATGGCGGCGGAGGCCATAGCGGCGGCGGCTTTGCCGGTCGCAGCGGCAGTTTCGCCAGTCACAGCGACGGATTTGTCAGCCACAGCGCGCCGGCGTTTCGCGGCAGTTATGCCCCGATGAGCCGCCCAGGCTTGATGGGATCGCCGCAGGCCAGCAGCAGCCGGCTTAGCCCAGCTCCGGGCGCGACGCTGGCAAGGCGGGCTCCAATCTACTACCGGCGTCCTCCGATTTATCCGGCGGGGGATCGCTATCGCCTGCCCTACGTGTCGTACTACGGGGCGGGATACCCCTACGTCTATGGCGCGGCAGGGTGGATCGGCCCCGATTGCTATGACTTCCCCGACTCCGCCGGCTGCGGCTACTACGACGACTCCGCCTACGCCAACCAGGTGGTTGGTCCGCCGCCGCCAGCCGACTATCCGCCCGGGCCGTATGCCGCGCCACCCGGCGAGCAAGCCGGCGTTGCACCGCCCGACGCGTACCGGCCCGCTTACGCGCAGCCGCAGCCTGCGCCCGAGCCTGAGAGCGCCGTCACGCTGGTGTTCAAAGACGGTCGACCCAATGAGCAGATTCACAACTACATACTGACGCGGACGACACTTTACGTGCAGGACGAACACCGCCGCGAGATTGCCGTGGCGGACCTCGACCTTGCGGCCACGCAAAAAGTCAACAAGGACGCGGGTGTCGACTTCCAGCTTCCGGGCGGCGGCAGATAAACCCTTACTGACACCTGAGAACTCACAACTGACAACTCCTCAATATTCCTTTCATAATGGGACAGTAGGGTTGCGGTATCGGTGGAGATGACGCATATGAAACGGATACTTGCAGTGTGGGTGTGTGCGTGGACGTTGCTTTGGGCGTCGGTGGGGTTGCAGGCGCAGACTATGGCGGCCAAGCCGGCAGCCGCCGCACCGAAGGTCGCGTACTACTTCGACCCGGTGGTGCTGGACCTGCCCGACCTGATTCCCAATCCGCCGGCGGTGGATTCAGCGGCGAACCAGGCCGAACTGGCCGAACTGCATCGGATCGAGGCGGCGCGGACGTCCGCGCAGGTGGCGGCCGCGAAAGCCGACGAGAACGAAGAGGATATGTTCGCCTTCAAGAGCGTGCTCGGCGCGGGGTTCAGTCCGGACGCGCTGCCCATCACCGCGGAGCTTGGCGTACACGTGAAGAACGAACAGAGCGTTGCGGGCGGGGCCCTGAAGGCCGTCTTCGCGCACCCGCGGCCCTACCAGACCGACAAGACGCTCCATCCCGTCTGCGGGCTGACGGAGGCGGCGAACTCCTACCCCAGCGGCCATGCGCTGACCGGCTATCTGGAAGGCCTGACGCTGGCGGA
>CAZAXI010000222.1:0-6687 GCA_964489045.1 uncultured Granulicella sp.
CGCTGGTCACCCAGTGGCGCAAGCTGTGGGGCGAAGGCAACTTCCCGTTCTACGTCGTTCAACTCCCCGGACAGCAGAACGTCAGCAACAACCCCCTCATTCGCGAGCAGCAGGCGAAGGTCCTCGCGCTCCCCAACACCGGCATGGCCGTCGTCCTCGACACCAGCGAGGCCAAGAACGTTCATCCGCACAATAAGGAGCCGCTCGGCGACCGCCTCACCAAGATCGCCCTGGCCAACGTCTACGGCCGGAAGATCGAATACTCCGGCCCGGTCTTCGCGTCCATGAAGGTCGAGGGCAGCGCCATTCGCGTGAAGTTCACCCACGCCGCCGGCCTCGCCGCGAAGGATGGCCCGCTCAAGTGGTTCCAGATCGCCGGCATCGACCAGAAATTCGTCGACGCCGACGCGAAAATCGATGGCGACTCAGTGATTGTCAGCAGCCCCGATGTCCCCGCGCCCGTCGCGGTCCGCTATGCCTGGGATAACTACCCCGACACCGCGAACCTCTATAACGGTGCCGGCCTGCAAGCCGCGCCCTTCCGCACCGACGACTGGGACGCCATGCCTCCCATCGCCGCGCAAATGACCGCAAAGTAACTCTCCGCGGAGACTCTGAAAGTGTGTTTTCGGATTAGCGTGGGGTTGGTAACCCAAGGCTTTCAGCCTTGGGTCTCCCCACGAATAAATCGCCCAAATCAACGCGGCCTTCAGAGGCCGCTAAAAAACCCGGTTTTTGGTTTTTCGGAGGGAGCGTGGGGTTTCAACCCCACGAATAAGCCGCCTCTAATCAGCCGGGGTTTTAACCCCGGGCCTTCGTTTCGCGGGCCACGGAGACTTTTTCAGCACCCGCTTTAGCCCAGGGCCCTCTCTGGCTTACATGAGTGCTTCTTCATCAGCCTCTGCTATCCAGGTCGCAAAAAAGGGGAGGAGCAGAATCTGCTCCTCCCCCGGACCCACCACCTTAGTGCGTTAGTGTGGCTTCGGCGTCGGCGCGTACGGTTGCCCGTGGCGTTGCACCTGGGCCGGATCGAAGCTCTCCGTGCCGCTCGGATCCCACGTCGCCCCTGGCGGGACCAGGACGTTGTCGACGGTGCGCCCCGCGGTCTCGCCCGTGCGCAACTCGATGCGGCTTGGCTCGATACCCTTCTCCACCACCAGGTATTGCTTCTCGTTGAGCGTGCGTTCGGCGGCAGCGTCCGGCTTCTCCGTCGGGTCGTGCTTGCCCACCACCACCAGCACCGCGTCGGTATTCCGATTCAGTTCCAGCGCGATGTCGTCCAGGCAGCCCTTGGCCTCGTTGTCCACGCGCACCGGACGCTTCCGGTCGCGCTCGAACGAGATGCTGCACAGCTTGCTCGTGGTCGGCACCGGCGGCGCCGGGGGTGGCGGCGGAGCAACCACCGTGACGGTCGTCGCAGCGGAGGCCGACTTGCCCAGATCGTCGACCACGTTGCAGGTGATGTTGATGGGGCCTGCGCCCACGTCGGCCGCGGTCAGCGTTGCGGTCGTACCGGTGCCCGTAATCTGGCCGGCGGTCGCGCCGTACGAGAAATTGAGCTTGCGGTTTTGCGGACTTCGCCCCGCCGCCGTAATCGTGGCAACTCCGCCCGGCGCGATGCTGGTGGGGCTGACCGAGCAGGCAATCGTGGGCGGCTCATACGCAGTCACGCGGAACGACGCCGTGCAATCGGCGTGTTGGGTTGGCTGACTGCCTTCGCTCACGTGCCCGCTGACGGTGTAATCTCCCGCCGCCAGCCCGTCGGTGGCAATGGTGGCGTTCGGGCTCGGGGTCTTCCCCGCGATTTGGCCGCCGTTCGTGGCCCACGTGTAGATGGGCAGAAGCTTCTTGTTCTGTTCCAGATTCATCGCCGTCCCGGTGACGGCGACCAGATCGCCCGGATACACGTTGACCGGCTGCACCTCGCAGCCGTACGACGCGGGCAACGCGGGGGTCGTCTCACCGAGCCGGATCACGAACCCCGCGCTCAGCCGGTACGCGGTGATCTGCGCATCGCCGCCCATCAGAGCATTCGGAATGGTCCGCGGGCCGAAGTCTTTGGCTGCATATTCGAAATCGCCTTCCACCAGCCGGATCGCCAACCGGTTGTGGAACGCAGGCAGAACGTAATCGACGCCGAGGCCGGCGGTCGCAGTCCATCCCCAACTGCACGTGTTCGCCGATCCGCTATGGTCATACGACGGGCCCACCTGCGCCGCGCCGCCAAGAACGTGCGCAAAGGGAACCAGCCGGCCCAGCGGAAATCGCAGGACCGGGCCGCCCTGCACCGCGCCGAAGCAGTAGTCCGGACTATTGAAGAACTTGCTGTACTCGCCCTGCAGGCCGAACGACCGGTTGAAGTAGCCGGTAAAGCTGGTGACCATTCCCGCCGGCAGCGAAGTGTAATCCTGGTTGTAGATGTCGCTGTCGACCGGGCCGAAGTACCCATAACCGCCATAGATATCGAACCGCGACGGGCTGGGCGCGCTCGATCCCGCGGACGCAGCCTGGGCCGCACAGAAGTTCGGAACAATCGAGGCCGCAGCGATCAGCAGCAGCACCCGGCAGGCCCTTGGAAAGTGGCAGTCCATCATGACGTACCTCGCCCCTCAGTGTTACAAATTCCCGCCGCGCTGAGGCCATTGGGGAATCGACAGAGTTACCATGCCCGCGACCTCTGTGCCGGCTCAAGACCCTGGGTCCGCTGCCTCCTGAACTGCATCTTCCGGCGTCGGCGTTCCACCCGGCCGGGGCAACTTTCCCGGGCCTCCCCGGCGTCCTACCACCGGGGCAAGGCCCGCGTAAACTGGATGGAGAAGGTAGTGTTCACGGCGACAGGCAAAGCGAGGGTATCGAGCAGTGTGGATTGTTAAACTGGCGCTGAACCGCCCCTACACCTTCATTGTCCTTGCCCTGCTGATCCTGCTGTTGAGCCCGGTCATCATCCTTCGCACCCCCACCGACATCTTCCCCAACATCAACATCCCCGTGGTCTCCGTGGGCTGGACCTATACCGGCTTGAATCCTGAGGAACTTGAGGGCCGCCTTACCACGCCCTACGAGAAAGCGCTGTCCACACTGGTCGATAACATTCAGCACATTGAGTCGACCACCTACAACGGCGAGGTTGTGGTCAAGGTATTTCTCCAGCCCGGCGCCAGCCTCGACACCGCCAACGCGCAGGTTACTGCAGCCTCGCAGTTTCTGTTGCGCCAGCTCCCGCCCGGCATCCTGCCTCCGCAGATCCTCAACTTCTCCGCATCCAGCGTACCCATCCTGCAGATTGGTGTCTCCGGCAAGGGCATGACCGAGCAGGCTCTTAACGATGCCGCCGCCAACTTCATCCGTCCCCAACTGATCAGCGTTCCCGGCGCCGTTATCCCTCTGCCGTACGGCGGCAAAGAGCGCGAGATTCTCGTCAACATGGATCAATCCGCCATGCAGGCCAAGGGCATCGCGCCCGGCGATCTGCTGGCCGCCCTGGCGCAGGAGAACGTCGTCACTCCCTCGGGCACCATCAAAATCGGGTCCTCCGAGTACGACGTGCGCACCAACGGAACGCCGCGCACCGTCCCCGACCTCGGCAACGTTCCCCTCAAGCAGGTCAATGGCACAACCATCTATCTCCACGACGTCGCCAGCGTCGCGGATGGCTTCGGCGTGCAGACCAACATCGTGCGCCAGGATGGCCGCCGCGGCGTGCTCATCAGCGTGCTCAAGAACGGCACCGCATCCACGCTGAACGTGGTCAAGGGCGTGCGCGCGCTGCTTCCGCAGGTCCTCACCACCATCCCGCAGGGCATCCGGCTCACGCCTTTGGCCGACCAGTCCATCTTTGTGCGCGCCGCGGTCGAAGGCGTCATCCGCGAAGGCATCATCGCCGCCGCGCTCACGGCGCTTATGATCCTGCTGTTCCTCGGCAGTTGGCGCTCGACCATCGTCATTGCGGTCACCATCCCGCTTTCCATCCTCACTTCGGTCATCGTGCTCAGCATGCTCGGCGAGACCATCAACACCATGACCCTCGGCGGCCTCGCGCTGGCCGTCGGCATCCTCGTCGACAACGCCACCGTCACCATCGAGAACATCGAGCGCTATCTGGAAGAGGGCCAGCCCCTGCGCCATGCCATCCTCGAGGGCGCCGCCCAGATCGCAGTTCCCACCCTGGTCTCCACGCTCTGCATCAGCATCGTTTTTCTGCCCATGTTCTTCCTCGCCGGCGTCTCCCGTTATCTCTTCGTGCCGCTTGCGGAAGCCGTCGTATTCGCCGTGGTCGCCTCCTATATCTACTCGCTCACGCTGGTCCCCACGCTGGCCATGTACCTGCTGAAGCCGAAGAAACACCAGAACGACCCATCCATAGGCTTCCTCGGCCGCTTCCAGCGCGGCTTCGAGCGCCAGTTCGAACACGTGCGCCGCAAGTATCACGTCGTGCTCGACAAGCTCGTCTTCCACCGCGCGGTCTTCGTTCCCGGCTTCCTGGTCGTCGTTCTCACCGCCTTTCTGCTGCTGCCGTTCCTCGGCCAGAACTTCTTCCCCTCCACCGACAGCGGCCAGTTCATCCTCCACGTCCGCGGCAGCAGCGGCCTGCGCATCGAGGACATGGCAAAGCTCTGCGACCTCATCGAAGACGCCATTCGCAAACAGATCCCGCCCGCCGAGCTCGACAACATCCTCGACAACATCGGCCTCCCCTATAGCGTCTCCAACACCCAGCGCATGACCAGCGGCGCCGTCGGCAACTATGACGCCGACATTGAGGTTTCCCTCAAAGAGGATCACCACCCCACCTCCAACTACATCGCCGCGCTGCGCCGTGAGTTGCCGCGGCAGTTCTCCTCAGCCACCTTCTACTTCCTGCCCGCCGACATCACCACGCAGATCCTCAACTTCGGCATCCCCGCGCCCATGGACGTCCAGATTGAGGGCAACGACGTCGATCAGAGCAAGCAGATCGCCGACAAACTGCTGGCCCAACTCCACCAGGTGCCCGGCCTTGTCGATCTCCGCATCCAGCAGCCCTTCGACTATCCCACGCTCCAGGTCGACATCGACCGCACCAAGGCGTTGCAGGGCGGCTACACCGTGCGCGACGTCACCAGCAGCGTGCTCAATACGCTCAGCGGCAGCTTCCAACTCACGCCCATCTTCTTCCTCAACTGGAACAACCACGTCAATTACAACGTCGTCGCCCAGACCCCGCAGTACAACATGGATTCCAAACAGGAGTTGGAGAACATTCCCATCAATCGCGCCACCGCTTCCACGCCTCCGGTGCAGCGTGGCGGCCAGCAGCAGGCCGGCCCATCCACCGAGACCCTCGACGATCTCGCTACCGTTACCCGCGGACATGAGATGGGGGTCGTCAACCATTACAACGTCCGCCGCGTGGTGGACATCTACGGCAACGTGCAGGCGCGCGATCTGGGCGCGGTCGGCCGCGACGTCTCCCGCATCCTCAGTCAGAACAATAAGGACCTGCCGCGCGGCACCTTCGTCTCGCTGAAGGGGCAGGTGGACACCATGCACAACGCCTACGTCGGGCTGCTCGGCGGCCTGGTGTTTTCCATCATCCTGGTCTACCTGCTCATCGTGGTCAACTTCCAGAGCTGGGTTGACCCGTTCATCATCATCACGGCGCTGCCTGCGGCGCTCGGGGGCATCGTGGTGTTCCTCTTCTTCACCCACACCACGCTCAGCGTCCCCGCCCTGATGGGCGCCATCATGTGCATGGGCGTGGCCACCGCCAACAGTATCCTGGTCGTGGCGTTTGCCACCGAGCGGCTCGCCGCGCACGGCGATGCCATCCGCGCGGCCATCGAGGCCGGCACCACGCGCTTTCGCCCGGTGCTGATGACCGCGCTGGCCATGATCATCGGCATGGTGCCCATGGCGCTGGGCGCCGGCGAGGGTGGCGAACAGAACGCACCCCTTGGCCGCGCCGTCATCGGCGGCCTGCTGTGCGCGACCGTGGCTACGCTGATCTTTGTGCCCGCAGTCTTCGCGCTCATTCACGGAACCGAATCGCGCCGCGCCGCCCGCGAGAAAGCCAAACTGGAGACCCACTTCGCATGACGCATTTCCTTGTCTGCCGCCCGCCAACTCGGAGGCACCCGGCAACGACCATGACAAAGCGTTCACAATGGAGCACAGATCGATGGAAAAAGTAATGGAAACCCCAGCAGCTCACAACCCGGACCATTGGACCCCGGCCTCGACGACGCCCGAGCCGCACCACTGCGAGGACGAAGAGCAGCCGGGCCAGCCGGCTCCCGGCGGACCGGCTCCCGGCGAGCAATCCTCCGGTCGCGGCTCCATGTTTATCGGTGCCCTGGTCGTCGCGGTGCTGGTCGGTGTGGCCGTCTTCTTCGGCATTCACTCGCGCTCGGCCGCGGAGCGCAAGCTGCAGCAGGCCACCGAGAGCGCGGCCATTCCCACCGTCAACGTCGTCCATCCCATCGTAGGCTCAAAGGCCCAGGAGGTTGTGCTCCCCGGCAACACCCAGGCCTTCATCGACACTTCGATCTATGCCCGCACCAACGGCTACCTGAAGCAGTGGTTCGTCGACATCGGCTCGCACGTGCGCCAGGGCGAGCTGCTTGCCATCATCGAAGCGCCCGAACTTGACCAGCAACTGCAGCAGGCCGAGGCCGACCTGAAGACCGCGCAGGCCAACCAGCAGCTTGC
>CAZAXI010000223.1:0-6593 GCA_964489045.1 uncultured Granulicella sp.
GAAAAAAGACTGAACAGCGAGCGCATGTTGTGGATGCGCGAGTACCGCATTTGATAACCGTTTGACGACATTGCGTGGGTATTTTCCTAGTGAAAAAGATCAGTCTCTATTGTACGGCTTGCCGGGAACCGCTGCGGGGGACGCGCGATACCACTTTCAGGGGTATCATCGCCGTGCGGTATCCGGTAACGAACTGACAACCGAGAGCCCGTTTGGTAGGGTGGGGGACATGATTATTGGCGTACCAAAGGAAGTGAAGGACCACGAGAGCCGGGTGGGCGTGACCCCGGCGGGCGTGCATGCGCTGGTGGCGGCAGGACATACGGTGCTGGTGGAGCACCACGCGGGCGAGCTCTCTGCGATGCCGGACGATGAGTACCAGGGGGCCGGCGCGGAGATTGTCGGCTCCGCGCACGACGTGTGGCGGCTGGCCGAGATGGTGGTGAAGGTGAAGGAGCCGATCGAGATGGAGTACCGGCACTTTCGCGAGGGGCTGGTGCTGTTCACTTATCTGCATCTTGCGCCGATGGTGGAACTTACCGATGCGCTGCTGGCGAACAATGTGACCGGCATCGCCTACGAAACGGTTCGTGACCGCGCCGGAACGCTGCCGCTGCTGACCCCCATGAGCGAGGTTGCCGGACGGATGAGCGTGCAGGTGGGTGCGGCCTATCTGGAGAAAGAGCGCGGCGGCCGCGGGGTGCTGCTGGGCGGCGTGCCCGGAGTTCCTCCCGGCAACGTGGTGGTGCTGGGCGGCGGGATCGTGGGGACAAATGCGGCGCGGATCGCGCTGGGCCTGGGGGCGCGAGTGACGCTGGTGGACCTGAACCTGAACCGGCTGCGCGAGCTTGACGATATCTTCAACGGGCGCCTGTACACGCTGGCCTCGAACAGCTACAACATCGGGCGGGCGGTGCGCGACGCCGATCTGGTGATCGGCGGGGTTTTGATTCCGGGCGCAGCCGCGCCGAAACTGGTTACCAGGGCGATGGTCGCGAAGATGAAGCGGGGCGCAGTGATCGTCGACGTGGCCATCGACCAGGGGGGATGCATCGAAACGGCGCGGCCGACTACACACTCCGAGCCTTCCTACGTGGTCGACGGTGTGGTCCACTATTGCGTCACCAACATGCCCGCGGCGGTTCCCAACACGTCGACGCTGGCGCTGACCAACGCGACCTTCGCTTACCTGATGAAGCTGGCGAAGCACGGAGCCAACGCGGCGATCCAGGAAGACGCGGGGATCGCGGCGGGGGTGAATACGTTCGGCGGCGTGCTGACTTGCAGGCCGGTTGCGGAGTCGCAACACAGAGAGTGGCAGCCGGTTTCGGAACTGGTGGGGCATGCGGGCCAGGGAACGTCGTAGCGGGCTTGTATTCTCTTGTATTCTCGTGTATTCTCCGGCAATGGCCCTCAAGACTGTAACCGTCC
The DNA here is from genome assembly GCA_964489045.1 of uncultured Granulicella sp. GTDB lineage: Bacteria > Acidobacteriota > Terriglobia > Terriglobales > Acidobacteriaceae > Edaphobacter. Next base: position 1,432 of record CAZAXI010000223.1, read on the forward strand.
GCATTCCTGAAGCGAAGGTGAAGAAGCTGGATGCTGCTGCCCGCCACCAACGGCGCGACCGCAGCTTTGTTCTGAATGAGGCTGTGGATCAGTATCTGTCGTTGCTGGACTACCATCTCGCGCTGATTGATGAGGGCATTCGCGCAGCCGATGCCGGGGAACTTATCCCGCATAGCGAAGTCGAGAAGATGGTTGCGTCCTGGTCCAAGAAGAAAAAGTCCGCATGAGCATGCGAATTGCCTGGACTGCGTCTGCCAGAACGCAGCTCGCGGACCTGTACGCCTACATCGCCGAATCCAACGAGGGGGCCGCTGACAGGCAGTTGGGAATGATCCTCGACGCGACAGAGAACCTCAGCGGATTTCCCGAGGTCGGTCGTCTCGGACGACACCGTGGGACCCGTGAGCTTGTGGTCCCGGGGGCACCTTACATCGTGGCGTATCGCATCCGTCTCGCTACCATTGAGATCCTCGCAGTGATCCACGGGGCGCGGCGCTGGCCAAGCAGGTTCGACCTCTAGCGCATTCGCAGGGGCGGCCGAGGCGCATGAGAGAGCTATTCGGCGGATTGCAATAAGGCGAGCAGGCCGGGCTCGTCGAGGATGGGCACGCCGAGGGACTGGGCTTTGTCGAGTTTGGAGCCGGCTTCTTCGCCGGCGACAACGTAGTTCGTCTTCTTGCTGACGGAACCGGAGACGCGGCCGCCGGCCGACTCGATCATCTCCTTGGCGGCCTCGCGGGTGAGGGTGGGGAGGGTGCCGGTAAGGACAAAGGTGAGGCCTTCGAGGGTGGTGGTCCGTACTTTTTTCTCTGCGAGCATGGTGAGGCCGAGCTCTTTGAGGCGGCGAACCAGCGCCAGGTTGCGCTCGTTGAGGAAGAAGTCGTGGATGGTGACCGCGACCTTGGGGCCTATGTCGTTGATGGCGGTGAGCGTGGGGATATCAGCGGCGATGATGTCGTCGATGTTGCCGAAGGACTCGGCAAGGGCCTGGGCGGTGCGTTCTCCAACGTGACGGATGCCGAGGCCGAGCAGGACGCGATTGAGCGGAGCGACTTTCGAGTTTTCGATCTGCAAGAGGAGATTGTCGGCGGTTTTCTCGCCGATGCGTTCGAGGGTGAGGAGTTGATCTTTGGTGAGCGTGTAGACGTCGGCGACGGAATGAACGAGGGCTTCGCGGGTTGGAGCTTCGACAGTGGTCTCTTCAGATTGAGCATCTGTTTCAGGTGTGATCGCCTCGTGTTCGGCGATGGTGTGACCGAGGAGTTGGGCAACCATGACTTCGCCGAGGCCTTCGATGTTCATGACGGAGCGGGAGGCGAAGTGGCGCAACTCCTCTTCGAGGCGAGCTGGGCAACTGGCGTTGACGCAGCGGAAGTCGACCTCCTCTTCTTCGCGGACAAGGGGTGTGTTGCAGCGCGGGCAGTTGGTTGGAAAGACGATTTCGATGGTGCCGCGCGGGTGCTTTGCGTCTTCGACTACGGAAGTAATTTTAGGGATGACGTCGCCGCCGCGCTCGACTTGCACATAGTCGCCGATGCGGACGCCGAGGCGGGCGATTTCATCGGCGTTGTGGAGCGTGGCGCGTGCGACCGTGGTGCCGCCGATGAAGACCGGCGCCAGTGCGGCGACCGGCGTCACCTTTCCGGTGCGCCCGACCTGGAAGAGGACGTCTTCGAGCTGGGTGATTCCGGCGCGGGCCGCGAACTTGTAGGCGATGGCCCAGCGCGGCGCTTTGCCGGTGAAGCCGAGGCGGCGCTGTTGCGCGGTGGCGTCCACCTTGATGACGACGCCGTCGATCTCGTAGCCCAGCGAATCGCGCAGGCCTTCCGCCTTGGCAATGAAGCCGAGCACCTGGTCGATTGAGTCGACGGTCTTGGCGTGGGTGTTGACGCGGAAGCCCGTCGTACGCAACGCATCCAACGCTTCAGTCTGCGTGGGCAGCAGCATGTCACCGCGCTGGTCTGGTTCTTTCCCGTTGGGGTCACCTTCCCCGTGGAGCAGGAAATAGGCGTAGAAGACCAACTGCCGCTGGGCGACGATGCTTGGTTCGAGCGTGCGGATGATTCCGGCCGCGGCGTTGCGCGGGTTGACGGCGGGAGCAAGGCCCTGGGCTACGCGTTGCTCATTCATCTTGACGAAGGCCGCTTGCGGCAGGACGACTTCGCCGCGGACTTCAAAATCGGTGGGCAAATGCGCAGCCTTCAGCTTGGCGGGCGCCACGCGCAGCGGCACCGAGCGGATGGTGCGGACGTTGGAGGTGACGTCCTCGCCGATGGTGCCATCGCCGCGGGTAAGACCGCGCTGGAGCTGCGCCGAGCCGTCTGGTGCGGGCGCGTAGTGGAGCGCCAGCGAAAGGCCGTCCAGCTTGAGCTCGCAGACGTAGCGCACCCGATCGGTGCTGGGCAAAGCATCGCGCACGCGCTGGTCCCACGCGCGGAGTTCGGCCTCGTTGTAGGCGTTGTCGAGCGAGAGCATGGGGCGCGAGTGCGGCGTCTTGACGAAGCCCTCGCGGGGCTTGCCGCCGACGCGCTGGGTGGGCGAGTCGGGCGTGATTAGCTCGGGATGCCCGGCCTCGAGCGCCTTCAGGCGGTTCATTAGCGCGTCGTATTCGGCGTCGGTAATTTCCGGCGCGTCGAGCACGTAGTAGAGGTGTTCGTGATGGCGAATCTCTTCGCGCAACGCTTCGATCTGCTGTTGGGGGGAGAGCCTGGGCGCCATGGCTAGAGATTATAGAGAGGCAACCGCGTATGCGCTTTCCGAAAAGTCCATCGGCGAAGTGCCGTATGCTGTGAGCGATGGAACCTGTGACGCATTTGCTTACCGGAGCCGTGCTGGCGCGCGCCGGCTTCAACCGCAAAGCTGCCTACGCGACCCTCGCCATGACCCTCGCCGCGGAGGCGCCGGACCTGGACACTCTGTGGGCAGCAGGCGGACCGGTGGCGGCGTTCCAGCATCATCGCGGCATCACGCATACGTTTCTCGGGTTGCCGTTTGAAGGGCTGGTGGTGCTGGGCGCGGTGTGGCTGGTGCATCGCTGGCGGGTGCGCCACGCAGCAAGCACGGCCGTCGCGGTACCAGCCTCGCTCGATGCGACCGATCAGGCGATTGTGCGTCCGCTGACCGCGGCGCCGGTTCGCTGGGGACTGCTCTACGGGTTTGTGCTGATCGCGCTGCTGAGCCACCTGCTGCTGGACTGGACCAACAACTATGGCCTGCGGCCGTTCTTTCCGTTCGATACCCACTGGTACGCCGACTCCATCGTGTTCATCTTCGAGCCGGTGCTGTTCCTGGTGCTGCTGGTTACGCTGGTGGCTCCCGCCCTCTTCGGGCTGATCGGTGGAGAGGTTGGCGTGCGCCGTGCGGCGTTCCGCGGGCGCGGCTGGGCCATCTGCGGGCTGGTGGCCATGGTTGCCTTGTGGGGCTGGCGGCAGGTGGAGCACGACGCGGCGGTTGATCTGGCCTCGACTGCTGCCTACGGGCCGAAGGCGATGGGCGCGGAGGTCCTGCGCGTGACTGCGAGCCCGTATCCCGGCGATCCGTACCGCTGGCACACGGTGGTCGACACGCCCACCTTTTACCAGACGGCCACGGTGGATACGTTTCACTCGACGGTCGCCACCGACGCCGGGCACGACCTCTTCTACAAGCCGCAGTCCACACCGGAAATCCGCGCGGCGATGCAAAGCTACCTCGGCAGGGTGTACCTCGACTGGTCAAGCTGGCCGCTGGTGAGCGAGATTGGCCCGGCCGTGCCCCCGGACGCACCGCCGGGTGCGCCCGCCTGCACGGCAATCAGCTTCCGCGATCTACGTTTTATGTATGACACGCCGCTGATCCAGGGGCGCAACCATCCGCCGCTTTCGGGGATGGTCTACGTGGATGCGAGCCAGCGAGTCGCTGAGATGGAGCTAGGCGCGCGGGTGCAGCGATAGTTTTACAGCTTCTCAGGGGTTGGTTGGGGCGGGCGGCGATCCGGGTTGCGGCGGCGGGTACTGCGGCGGAGTTGGTGGGAAGCCTGCGGGGTAGGCGTAGGCGGGGGGCGGTGTGGAGCGGTCGAGCAGGTCGCCGAGCAGCGGGTAGCGCCCGCCGAGGAAGTAGAGCGCGTAGGCCTGGCCGAAGGTCAGCACCGATCCGACGAAGCAGACGCCGACGAAGATTGCCCAGCAGAGGTAGATCAGTCCGCCCAGGACGGCGAGGCCGATCAGCGCCACGTATCCCGCGGGGCCGGCTTTGTGCAGCGCGATCCAGAGGATGACCCCGACGATTCCTGGAGGGACCAGCGAGATCAGCAGGATGAATACGACGGCAAGCTCGGCGGCAAAGCCGAAGACGGCGCCGAGCAGGATCCGAAGCAGAAGGTAGAGGGCGACCTGGCCCGGCTCCGCTTCGACGATGGCACGCATGCGGCCGAGAGCATCCGAGAGGCTGCGGTCTTCCAGCGCAATGAAGGGCAGCGCGAGGTCGCGCACCAGCAGGTAGATGACGCTGATCGCCAGGAGTACCAGGATCGCGCCTGCGATGAAGAGGATCATCTGGGCGATGTGCAGGCCGGAGAAGAAACCGCCAGCGTCGTGAGCATGATGCACGAAGTAGAGGATGACCGGGATGGTGAGCGGGAGCGTGATGAGCAGAATGCAGAGTAAGAAGAGGAGCTTGAAGCCGATCCAGCGCCAAGTCGTGGAACTGACCCTGCGCCACACCGGAGCGACCCAGGACTGGCGGGTTGCGACCAGTTCGACCAGCACGAGCTGCAGGCGCGAACCTATGTAGAGCAGAATGAGCCCGATGACCAGCGAGACGAGGCCGATGATGACCGCAAAGGCCACCAGGAACGCCAGGAAGGCGGGAGGGACTCCGTGGGTGCCGTTGCGCGAGCTATTGGAGAGGTTGGAGAAGTTGGAGTTGAAATTGCCGCCCAGCTCGGCGAAGAAGGCGACGGCGGCGAGCTTGAAGAAGGTGCGCCAGCGGAAGGGGCGGGCGAGGAAATCGCGGGTGCGTTGGAGGGCGGGACCGATGGCTTCGCTTGCGCTAAGTGGTCTCATGGGCGGGTGGGAGGAGAGTAGCACGGAGTTTCCGCCGCTACGCGAGTTTATTTTCGCCTAGCCAGGCGTCCCAGGCGGCGAGGGCGCGCTCGCATTGCAGGCGGTGGCGTTCTTTTTTGT
>CAZAXI010000224.1:0-6546 GCA_964489045.1 uncultured Granulicella sp.
GCCGACATCTCGCGGCTCGTTCAGTATCATCTGGAGGCTGCGGGCTTCACGGTGCGGCCGTACATGACGGTTGGCCAGATCGTGACGGATGCGGAACGGCAGCCGCCGGCGGTATTTCTTCTGGACATCATGGTCCCGGGCGGGGACGGGCTGGACCTTTGCCGGCGCCTGCGCAAGAACCCGGCGCTGAGCACCGTGCCGATCATCTTCCTGACCGCGCGGGCAGCGGAGAACGACCGGGTGATGGGGTTGGAGCTGGGCGCGGACGACTACATAACCAAGCCGTTCGGGACGCGCGAACTGGTGGCACGGGTGAAGGCGGTGCTGCGGCGGTTCGAGCGGCCGATGGCGCCGTCGGTGGTGAAGTTTGAGAATGTGGAGATCGACGCGCATGCGATGCAACTGCGGGTCGACGGGGAGCTGGTAACGACAACGGCGACGGAGTTCCGGCTGCTGGATTACATGGCGCGACATCCGGGGCGCGTGTTCAGCCGCGATCACCTATTGGACGCGGTGTGGGGCGACGCGCGGTTTGTGACGCCGCGGTCGGTGGACGTGTATGTGCGACGGATCCGGGAGAAGATCGAGGCAGACGCGGAGACACCGCGGTATCTTAAGACCATGCGCGGAGCTGGCTACCGGTTCGAGATACCAAAGACAGCGCCGGCCGGAGATTGATGGCAGAGGCAGGCGATAATGCGCGGGTGAGGGGCAGAGTCTCGTTTGCGCTTTGGATATTCGCGATGATGCTGGCAGTGGCGGCTTTGGCCGGGCTGGCGGCGGTGCTGTTTCCGGGCCGCCCGCTGGCGATCTGGCTGACGGGCATCGCTGCTGCGGTGGTGTTTTCGGGAGTGGCACGGTGGCGGCTGCGTCCGGAGCTGCGGCAGCTTGAGCAGGCGATTCAGGTGCTTCCGGAGTTTGATCCTGACTCGACATCGCTGCCGAGGATGAGCGAGCTTTCGGATAGCGTGCAAGCGCTGCACGGGACTTCGCAGCGGCTGAAGAAGAGACTGAGCGGGGCGCAGGAGGACAGGCTTCAGCTAGAGGCGCTGCTGGATTCCATGCAGGACGCGGTGGTGGCCGTGGACGCGGTGGGGCGGATCCAGTGGACGAACCATGCGATGCAGCGGCTGATTCCAGGATCATCGGTGCAGAGTCCGGTGCGGGTGGGGCATGCGCTGGTGCAGACAGTGCGCGATCCGGAGGTGCTGGAGTGCGTGAAGACAGCACTGGCGGAGCGGGTGGTGTGCGAGCGGAGAACGACGTCGTTGCTGCCGGGGCGGATATTCGAGGTGAGCGCGTCGCCGATGCCGGGGGGCGGGGCGGTGGCGGTGCTGCACGACATGACCCGGATCGAGCAGGTGGAACGAACGCAGCGGGACTTTGTGGCGAACGTTTCGCACGAGCTGCGCACGCCGCTGACTTCGATTACGGGATACGTGGAGACGCTGCTGGATCATGAGACGCTGAGCCCGGTGGCGGAAGAGTTTCTGTCGACGATCCTGAAGAATGCGACGCGGATGAACCGGCTGACGGAGGACCTGCTGACCATGGCGCGGGTGGAGTCGCCCGAGGCTGAGATGCGTCCCAAGGCGGTGCGCGCTGACGCACTGGTACGAGATGCGGTAGAGGCAATGCGGGGGCTGGTGCGAGATGAAGGGGCGGAGTTGGAAACCGGGGCAACAACCGCGGCGGAGGTGATGGCGGACACGGACTCCATGATGCAGGTGCTGGGGAACCTGATCGAGAACGGGATCAAGTATGGGCGGGCGCGGAATGCGGTGAAGAGCCGCGTGGTGGTCAGCGCGCGGGAGGTTTCGGGGCCGAACGGAGATGGGGTTGGGGCGGTGGAGTTCAGCGTGCGGGACTTTGGCCAGGGAATTGCGTCTGAGCACCTGGGGCGGATCTTCGAGCGGTTCTACCGGGTGGACAAGGCGCGGTCGCGGGAGTCGGGTGGGACGGGGCTGGGGCTGGCAATTGCCCGGCATATGGTGGAGTCCCAGGGGGGGACGATCCGGGCGGAAAGCGAGCTGAATGCGGGGAGCAACTTTCTGGTGACGCTGCCGCGGGCGCGGTAACGGGTGGGCCGTTATCCTCTGTGGCATAAGGGTTTATTGCGCCGTTCACTGGGATGTAACCTCCCCGTAACAAAGCCGGGGGACACTGTTTAAGGCATCCAAGGCAAGCGTGTGTGCCGGAGACATCGAACGGTTCGGTGTGCGGCAGAGCGGGAACTTTGGATCGAGGGAGAGACGCGTGAAATTGAAATGGATTGCGGCGGTTGTGACGGTGATGATGGCGGGCGTAGCGGTTGCGCAGAACATCAATGCGGCGGGAGGCACATTCCCGGAGCCGCTTTACCAGAAGTGGTTTTCCGAGTATGCGAAGGACCATCCGAGCGTAAAGATCAACTACCAGCCGATCGGATCGGGTGGCGGCATCCAACACGTTTCGGACGGCACGATCGATTTCGGTGCGAGCGACGCGATTATGACGGACGAGCAGATTGCGCAGGCCAAGGTGAAGGTTATCGCGCTACCGACGGTACTTGGAGCGGTGGTGCCGATTTACAACCTTCCCGTGAGCAAGCCGCTGAACTTTTCCGGCGATGTGATCGCGGACATCTACCTGGGGAAGATCAGGAATTGGAACGATCCGCGGATCGCAAAGGACAACCCGGGAGTGAATCTGCCGGCCACGGCAATCCTGCCGGTAAACCGCTCGGACGGCAGCGGCACGACATATATTTTTACCGACTACCTCTCCAAGATAAGTCCGGAATGGGCGAGCCGGGTGGGGAAGAACGCGTCGGTGAAGTGGCCTGCGGGCATGGGAGCTCCGAAAAGCGAAGGTGTATCGGGAATGGTACGGCAGACGCCCGGAGCGTTTGGGTATGTGGAGTTGACTTACGCGCTGACGAACCACATCGAATACGGCATGGTGAAGAACGCGGCGGGCAAGTTCCTGCTGGGTACTCCACAGGGCGCGACGGCGGCGGCAGCGGCGATGGCCAAGACGATGCCGGCGGACTACCGAGTGTCGATTACCAATGCGCCGGGGCCGGATTCGTATCCGATCTCGAGTTTTACGTGGCTATTGATTCCGAAGCAGTTCGCCGATCCGGCGAAAGGGGTGGCGGTGAAGGGCTTCCTCGGGTGGATGCTGGAACACGGGGAGAGTGAAGCCGCAAACCTGGGGTACGCCCCGCTGCCGGACCAAGTACAGGCGATGGAGAAGAAGACGATCTCCGGCGTCAAGTAAGCTGTCGGTAACGCGCGGCCTGCACCATGCAGGCCGCGCGGGTAGTTAAGGCGTTTCCAAGTGGCTTTTGCTGAATGGGAATGCTCGGGCGGTCCGGCTTACAATCACCGGGAGTCCGGCAAACCAGATTTGGGAATTTGAACAGGCATCAGGAAGGATACGTGACTTCGCCGCACATGATGACTGAGCGAGAACCGAACCCGACTGAACCTGCGATGCCGCCTGCGGTCACGAACTTTGTTGCGGCGTCAGCAGCAGCAGCGCCAGAGGGCGCGCCGTCGGCGATTCGGCAGTTTCTGAAGGCGCGGGGAAGCGGTGGGTTTGCAGACAAGACGTTTGCCGGGCTGATGTTGCTCTGCGCCTTGAGCATCTTCGCCATTGTGATCTTCATTCTGACAATTCTGACGGTGCGATCGAAGCTGAGCTTGGCGCAGTTCGGTTTCCACTTCTTCGTGCACTCGGGTTGGGATCCGGTGGCGGGCGACTTTGGCGCGTTGCCGTTCATCGTGGGGACTCTGGAGACTTCGCTGTTGGCGCTGGCAATGGCAGTACCTCTGGCGCTAGGGGTTGCGATTTTTCTGAGCGAGCTTTGTCCACAGAGGTTGCGGGCGCCGATTTCGTTTGTGACCGAACTGCTGGCGGCCATTCCGAGCGTGGTGTATGGGTTATGGGCGGTGTTCGTGCTGGTGCCAATCATGCGCGACCAACTGGGACCGCTTTTATCCAAGTACCTCGGCTGGACGGGCTTGTTCGAGGGATATAACTTCGGCGTGGGAATTCTGACGGCGAGCATTATTCTGGCGATCATGATTCTGCCGATCATCTCTTCGATTACGCGGGACATCATGCTGGCCGTGCCGACCTCGCAACGGGAAGCGGTGCTGGCGCTGGGGGCGACGCGGTGGGAGATGATCCGGACCGGGGTGCTGCGGAATGCGCGCATAGGGATTGTGGGAGCGGTGATTCTTGGCCTGGGACGCGCACTGGGCGAGACCATGGCCGTGACCATGGTGGTGGGCAATCATCCGGAGATTGCGAAGAGCTTGTTTGCGCCGGGATATACGCTGGCAAGCGTGATTGCAAACGAGTTTTCAGAGGCTACCGGCGATATGTACCTGAGCGCGCTGATCGAAATCGGTCTGGCTCTGTTTCTGGTGACGATTGTGGTGAATGCGATTGCGCGATTGATGGTATGGGCGGTGACGCGCGGCACCCCGGCGAGGGCACACTAAATGAGCACAAACCCTTTTCATACGCCGCCGCCGAGCAACGAGGCCGGATTGCCGCCACCGGCGAACCGGAAATCGCTATGGACGCGCGTGAACACGGCGCGCCGGTACGTTGTGAACCACCTGATTACGGGGCTGTCGGTGCTAAGCACGGTGATCGTAATCGTGCCGCTGGTCGCGATATTGGTCTACCTGGTTTACATGGGCGCGAGTTCGCTGAACCTGAATTTCTTCACCAAGATTCCGGCACCCGTGGGAGAGACTGGCGGCGGGATGGCCAACGCGATGGTGGGCTCGGGTATTGTGCTGGCGCTGGCGAGCCTGATGGGGGTCCCGGTGGGGATTGCCGCGGGCGTTTATCTGGCGGAGTTTGGCCGGGGTAAGCTGCTGGCAACGACTGTGCGCTTTACGGCGGACGTGCTGAATGGCGTGCCGTCGATTGTGATGGGCATTTCGATCTACGCGCTGATTGTGAAGCCACAGCAGCACTATTCGGCATTCGCGGGCGGAGTTGCGCTCGCGATCATGATGGTGCCGACGATTGCGCGGACCACGGAAGAGATGCTGGCGACGGTTCCGCACGCGATTCGCGAGGCTGCGCTGGGACTGGGCGTGCCCAAGTGGCGTACGGTAGTTTCGGTGAGTTTGAAGACGGCATCGCCGGGAATTATCACCGGCTGCATGCTGGCATTTGCGCGAGTCGCGGGCGAGACGGCACCGCTGCTGTTTACCGCGTTCGGCAATCAGTTCTGGAGTTACAAGCTAACTGAGCCGATTGCGGCGTTGCCGCTGCAGATATACGTGTATGCCATGTCGCCGTACGATGAGTGGCACCGGCTGGCGTGGGCGGGATCGCTGGTGCTGATTGTGATGATCATGGTGGCGGTGACGCTGGTACGCATCTACGCAAGCCGCGGTGTACTGAAAGGGGCAAGTTAAGTGGGAGTCAGCATCAGTGTAGAGCACCTGAACGCGTGGTACGGGACGACGCACACGCTGCAGGACATCAACGTGGAGCTTCCGGCAAACCATGCGACGGCGCTGATTGGCCCGTCGGGGTGCGGCAAGAGCACGTTTGTGCGCTGCCTGAACCGGATGCACGAGACCAACCCGATTGCGCGCGCGACGGGCGTGGTCAAGATGGGCGACCTGGATATCTACAAGGACGCGGAGCCGGTGCAAATCCGCCGGCGCGTGGGGATGGTGTTTCAGCGGCCGAACCCGTTCCCGACGATGTCGATCTACGACAACGTGGCGAGCGGATTGAAACTGAACGGATTCCGCAACCGGGCGGTGCTGGACGAGACGGTGGAGCGCAGCCTGAAGTCGGCGGCGCTGTGGGAAGAGGTGAAGGACGACCTGAAGAAGAAGTCGGGCGCGAGCCTCTCCGGCGGGCAGCAGCAGAGGATGTGCATTGCGCGGGCGCTGGCGGTCGATCCGGAGGTGCTGCTGATGGATGAGCCGGCGTCGGCGCTGGATCCGGTGTCCACGTCGAAGATCGAGGACCTGATCTTTCAGTTGAAGAGCCAGTACACGATCGTGATCGTGACGCATAATATGCAGCAGGCGGCGCGGGTTGCGGAGAATACCGGCTTCTTCCTGAACGGCAAGATGGTGGAGTTCGATTCGACGCACAAGATCTTCACCAACCCGAAGGACAAGCGGACTGAAGACTACATCACCGGGAGATTCGGGTAGCGCGGTTGCTCCCGTGCCTGTTGTCCGGTCAGGTTCAATGGGCGCTGTTCTGGTTGAGAAAGAACGGCGCAAGCGATTAGATAGTCAGCGTACGGTTTTGAGGAGAAGTGGTTGCGATGGCAACACGCATCAAGTTCCAGCAGAATCTCGACGACTTGAAAGAGCGCCTGCTGATCATGGCTGGGATGGCGGAACAGGCTATCCAGCGGTCGATCGAGGCGTACCGCACGCGCGACCAATCGATCTGCGAGGCGGTGTTCCAGTCTGAACCGGCGATCAACCGGCTGGAGCGCGAGATCGATCAGATGGCCCTGGACCTGCTGGCGATGGAGCAGCCGATGGCGATCGACCTGCGCTT
>CAZAXI010000225.1:0-6508 GCA_964489045.1 uncultured Granulicella sp.
TCTCGCCCTTCGTCGGCCGCATTCTCGACTGGTACAAGAAGGACACCGGCAAGGATTACGTCGGCGCCGACGATCCCGGCGTCCAATCCGTCACCACCATCTACAACTACTACAAGCACTTCGGCTACAAGACGGTCGTCATGGGCGCCAGCTTCCGCAACATCGGCGAGATCACCGAACTCGCCGGCTGCGACCTGCTCACCATCGCGCCCAAGCTACTCGCCGAACTCGAGTCCAAGCAGGGCGATCTGCCCCGCAAGCTCGATGCCGCCAAGGCTGCCGCCATGAACATCCAGAAGATCCCCATGGACAAGGCCACCTTCGACAAGATGCACGCCGCCGACCGTATGGCCAGCGACAAGCTGTCGGAAGGCATCGAAGGTTTCTCCAAGGCGCTCGAAGAGCTCGAGCAGTTGCTGGAAAAACGCCTCAGCGAGATCAGCGAAAAGCAAGCCGTCGGCGCCCACTAAACGGGCAGGTCGTCATTCTGGCGCAGCCAGAATCTCGGTATTGGTCTTTGCAAGTCGTAGCGTTCCAAGCGGCGATCCTCCACGGGGTCGCCGCTTTTCCAGATTTTGCATTATTCACCCAAGTTCGACCCCATGGCCCGAGCCAGACAAACCACACACCCGGTGCAGGTCCTGCGCGAGACGGCGCTGCTGCTCGGCGCATCCATCCGCGCCTGCCTGGCCCATCCCGGCAAGGAGCCGGTCCACCAACTCCGCACCGCCACGCGCCGCATCGAGGCGCAGTTCGTGCTGCTCTCTATGCTTCCTTCGCTTCCGCCGCACCGGGAACCGGCGGATAAAGCGCTGCGCCTGCTCAAGCGCCTGCGCCGCGCCGCCGGGCAGGTGCGCGACATCGACGTCCACCGTGATCTCGTCGAAAGAGAAGCCGAAGAAGCCCCCGACGCGCCACCGCCTAACCCCGCTCTACAGGAGGAAGCCCGCCGTCTGAGCCGCGAACTCAAGCGCAAGCGCGACGAACACGCCGACTCGCTTTTGCGTCTGCTCAAGAAGGAGCAGGTGGAAGTCGCCATTGCCTTCGACGATCTGCTGGATGCGCTTGCTCCGTCCGAGGCCATCAAGCTCACGCAAGCTGAGCTGATCGCCCTGACCCGCAGCTGGTATGCGCAGCACGTCCCGCCCCAGTCCTCAACCGCCGCTCCGCAGAGCGCTGAAGAGCTGCACGAAATCCGCAAGTGCGCCAAGCTCGCGCGCTATATCGCCGAATCTGCGCCGGAATCCGCTCGCCGCACCCGCAAACTTGGCGCGAAGTTCGAGGGCCTGCAGAAGGCCGGCGGCGAATGGCACGACCGCCTGCTGCTCGCCGACATCGCCGCTGTCGAGCTGGGCAAGACCGCGCAGCTCACCCAGCGTTTCGCCGCCCAGGCTGAAATCGCACTCAGCACCTTCCGGCGCTCTTTAGCGTTCTCGCGGGTGCTTACAGAATATAACGGCTCAGGTCGTGGTCCTTCACAATCGACGCCACCTGCTGCTTCACGTACTCCGGGTCCACCACAATCACCTTCTCGATCGTCCCATCGTCCTTCTTCCGCTCGATCACCGGCAGCGGCGACGCGTTCTGCGCCTCGCTGGTCAGCGGCGCCGACGCCGCAATCTCGGCAATCACGCCCTCCTGCGTCGCCTCCGCCCGCGGGCTCTTGAACAGGTCCGGCGCCTGGAAGCTGATCTCGTCCAGCACCCGCTCCATAATCGTGTGCAGCCGCCGCGCGCCGATGTTCTCCGTCGTCTCGTTCACCCGGAACGCAAACTGCGCCATCTCCGCCAGCGCCTCCGGCGTAAACTCCAGCTTCAACCCCTCGGTCTCCAGCAGCGCCGTCGACTGCTTCACCAGCGACGACTTCGGCTCCGTCAAAATCCGGATAAAGTCCTCCACCGTCAGCGACTTCAACTCCACGCGGATCGGAAAGCGTCCCTGCAACTCCGGAATCAGGTCGCTCGGCTTGGACACGTGGAACGCGCCCGCCGCGATGAACAGAATGTGATCGGTCGAAACCATCCCGTACTTTGTGTTGACAGTGGTCCCTTCCACAATCGGCAGAATGTCCCGCTGCACGCCTTCGCGCGACACATCCGGCCCATGCCCGCCCTCGCGCCCGGCAATCTTGTCGATCTCGTCCAGGAACACGATCCCCGAATCTTCCACCCGCTCCACCGCCAGCCGCGTCACCTGGTCCATGTCGATCAGCCGCTGCTCTTCCTCCTGCACCAGGTACTCGAACGCCTCCGCCACCTTCATCTTCCGCTTCTTCGTTCTCTGCCCAAACAGCCCCGGAAGCATGTCCTTCAGGTTCATGTCCATGTCTTCCGGCCCCTGCGCCGACAGGAACTCGAAGCTCGGCTGGTTGCGGTCGCGCACATCGATCTCCACCATCCGCTCATCAAGCCGTCCCTCGCGGAACTGCTGCCGCAGCTTCTCGCGCGTGCGCTCGTGGCTCGACTGCGCCGCCTCATCCACCTTCGGCTCCGCAGCTTTCTCCGCCGAAGCATCAATGGTCTGCCCCGCGGGCACCTGCAGCACCTGCATCGCCCGCATGCCCGTCGGAGTCATCATCACGGCCGCCGGCCCCGCGGCTCTCGGCTGGGCGGCAGCCTGCGTCGGCGGAGGCGGCAGCAGCAGATCCAGTAGCCGGTCCTCCGCGTTCAACTCGGCCTTGTCTTCCACGTCCTCCATCTTCTCTTCGCGCACCATGTCGATGCCGATCTCCACCAGGTCGCGCACAATCGACTCCACGTCGCGCCCCACGTAGCCCACCTCGGTGAACTTCGACGCCTCCACCTTGATAAACGGCGAGCTGGTCAGCTTGGCCAGCCGCCGCGCAATCTCCGTCTTGCCCACGCCCGTCGGCCCGATCATGATGATGTTCTTGGGCATGATGTCTTCGGCCAGCTCTGGCGGAAGCTTCTGCCGGCGCATGCGGTTGCGCAGCGCAATCGCCACCGCGCGCTTGGCCGCATGCTGCCCCACCACATACTTGTCCAGCTCCGCCACAATCTCGCGCGGAGTCATCTCATCCAGCGCCAGAGCCTGGTCGTCCGACGTTCCCGGTAAAAATATCGCCATCAATCCCTCTTCCTTCTCGAAACATCGACTGCGACTGGCCGACTCTTCCCAGCTACGGCTGAACGGGCAGCGGAGGCCCATTCGGACTCACCAGCAGTTTCACATCGTTTATCACCTGCAGGATCGTACCAGTGAACGCTGCATCACGGCTCTTCTTGCGAAACGCCGGGTTGATCTCTTCCGCAAATCCCCACAGCGAAACCCGCCCATTCGCGCTCATAATCCCCAGCCGAATCTGCGGAAACGCCAGCCCCGGCGACTCCACAAAGCGAATCGCGAAAATTACATCCGCATCCTTCGGATCGCTCACCAGTTGGTACCGTCCCCACTGCTGCATCCCCTGGTAAAACTCGTTGTACGCTCGCTCCGGCCCGCCGCTGTACACGGACGGAAACGCGCTCACGTCGCCCAACTCAAACGAGATGAACGCCGTCTTCCCCTGAAGAATCGGAGCAGGAACCGGCGCCGAGGACGAGTTCACCGGCGCTCCCCTCACTTGAGCCGAAAATCCGCAAGGGCAAACCCCCATGCACATCACAACAGTTGCTACTGCTATAGCGCGAATCGCCCGCATAAAAAACGTCCTTTGCCAACTCTCACTTCGCGGCTGGCGTCGTCAGCTCTTCAATCGTCAACTGGTCGTTCGTATAAATACAGATCTGCCCCGCGATCTTTAGACTCTTCTCCGCAATCTCTCGCGCGCTCAATTCCGTGTTCTCCACCAGCGCCCGCGCGCTCGCCAGCGCAAAGCTCCCGCCCGACCCAATCGCCACGATTCCCTCGTCCGGCTCAATAACGTCGCCGTTCCCGCTCAGCACAAACGTCGCCGTCGTATCGCACACAATCAGCAGCGCCTCCAGGTGCCGCAGCATCCGGTCCGTCCGCCAGTCCTTGGCCAGTTCCACGGCCGACCGCCCCAGGTTCCCGGCATACTGCTCCAGCTTGGTCTCGAACCGCCCAAACAGCGAAAACGCATCCGCCGTCGATCCCGCAAAACCGGCCAGCACCTTGTCCTGATACAGCCGCCGGATCTTCTTAGCCGAGTGCTTCATTACATTTGCGCCCAGCGTCACCTGCCCGTCGGCCGCCATCACCACCGAGTCGCCCCGCCGTACGCACAGCACCGTGGTCGACCGCACGCGTCGACCCTCCCCCAGATCCAGAGGATGCCCCATTGCATCGGCAGCATTTTCAAGCATATTTTGTTTCAGCGAAATATCGGCGGAGTCGTAAAAAGTCGATTTCATGAGCAACTTCCAGTATATCGCCCAGAACGGGGTTCGACGTCCGATACCCACCCCCGGTACCACATGCTCCGTTCCTCGTATACTTAAAGCGATGCACACGGTCGCCGCCCCAAATCGAAAGATGAAGCGCGTCCTCCAGGTCTCCATGGCGCTTACGGCGGCCTACGTCGTCGCGACCTTCGTATTCGGCCTGCGCGCTCACTCCCTGGCCCTCATCTCGGAGGCCGGCCACAACGTCTCCGACCTCCTGGCGATCCTGCTTTCGTTCGCCGCCGTCTACTTCCAGTCTCGCCCCGCCACCGACCAGAAGACCTTCGGCTATCAGCGCGCCGGGGTCCTCGCCGCCTTCGTCAACGCCATCACCCTGATCGTCCTCGCCGCCTGGATCGCGATCTCCGCCATCCATCGCCTCTACACCCCGGTCACCGTCCACGCCAACATCATGATGGTCGTCGCCGCCGCCGGGGTCCTGATGAACGGCGCCATTGCCGGCCTGCTCTGGAAGTTCTCCGGCGACGTCAACATCCGCTCCGTCTTCCTGCACATGCTCGGCGACACGCTCTCCACCGCGGCCGTCATCGCCGGTGGCTTTGCCATCGCAGCTACAGGCGCAATGTGGCTGGACCCGGTGCTCTCGCTCTTGATCGCCGGCATGATCGTCTGGAGCTCCGTCACCATCGTCCGCGAGACCCTCAACATCCTGCTCGAAGGCACGCCCCGCGCGGTCTCGCTGGGCGACATCCGCAGCACGCTCTCCGCCGTCCCCGGCGTCCTCGACGTCCACGACCTCCACGTCTGGTCGCTTGGCTCAGCCTCCCACGCCCTCGCCAGTCATGTCCTCATCCCGGAGATGCCGCTCTCCGAGTGCTCCAGCATCCTCGACGCAATCAACTGCGCCTTGCGCGACCGCTTCCACATCACCCACACCACCATCCAGTTCGAAATCCGCGGCTGCGAAACCACCCACGGCTGCTCCGCCCCGCCCCCGCTCGAAGCCGCCACCCACCACCACCACGGCCACGCCCACTGATCCGCTATGGACGACCAGCGCAAACTACTCCGCCACTTCCTGGCGGCTCTCGCTTACAGAACCCAGAAAGCGCTTCGTGGCGCGCCGCCTGGATTCTCCAAGTTCCGTGCAGCGCCCCAGGTGCGCACCCCTCATGAGTTGATCCATCACATGGACAGCGTTCTAGGCTACGCCCGCACTTTCTTCATCGGCGGCAGCTATCGCCCTCCGGTATTTCCTGATTTTGACTCTACCGTCGCCCATTTTCACGAGACGCTAACCGACCTCGCGCGACACCTCGAGGTGGGCACAGAGATGCACGGCATTACCCCCGAAATCCTTCTGCAAGGTCCCTTCGCCGACGCGATGACGCATGCCGGTCAGTTGGCGATGCTCCGTCGGATGGCGGGGAGCCCGGTTCCTCCGGAAAACTTCATCTTCGCCACCATCAGCCCGGCGAACCTCGGTCCCGATCAACCGTCCCCGGTCGCTCCCGATAAGGACTGGCCCGAGCGGCCCGCATAGCCGGCACCCGTTGCCGGTTGGCACTCTTGCCTCATTCAGAAGCGGCCTTCCCCATCCTGCCCTTCGCGTCGTTCAACCGTCCAACCGCCGGCACATGCTCGCCCGCGCCGGCCAACCCCCACTTCGGCATATTCACATACACGCACTCGTACTCGCCCGCCCCCACCTGGTAAGTCTCGTGCCAGACACCCACGCTGCCATTGCCCCCCACCGCGCGGTTGTATGCCGCCCACGCCGGCAGATGTTTGGCGTCACGCGCATGAGCGTAGGCATGCAAATGCTCGAATGATCGCCAGTACTGGATGGTCGCCACTCCGCGCCAGGTCACGACGAACTCCGCATGGATGAACCCCAACTCCGGGTGCGCCATTAGCTCCTTCAGCATCGGCGGCATCGCCCGCGCTACGGGAACCCACTTGTGCAATGCCCAAAGTTGGTTCACCCGCATGCCAATCAGGAACACCACAAACGGTCCCTCCATCGTGGCCGAGTATCTCCCCGCAAAAACTTTCGCCATGTCGCCTCCAAGACAGAAACACCCACCAACCGGCGGGTGCTTCCTTTCTATCCTGCAGACCCTACCCTACAGCAGCGTCGCGTCCAGCGTAATCTCCGCCGCCGCCAGCAGCCGCGAGATCGG
>CAZAXI010000226.1:0-6478 GCA_964489045.1 uncultured Granulicella sp.
GGGTGAACCCCACAGGCCGGAGACCGCCGGATAGGGTGGCCGCGGACGCGGCTGGCCGCGCTGGCCTTCGATGGAGGCGATCAGCGCCGTCTCTTCGCCGCAGACAAATGCGCCCGCCCCAATTCGAATCTCGATGTCGAAGGCAAACGTGGTGCCGCAGATGTTGGTGCCCAGAAATCCTCTGCGTCGCGCCTCGCGCAGCGAGACTACCAGCCGGCTGATGGCCAACGGATACTCGGCACGCACGTAGAAGTAGCCCTTGGTGGCGCCCACCGCGTATGCGGCGATAGCCATGCCTTCAATCACGCGCTGCGGATCGCTCTCCAGCACACTGCGGTCCATGAAGGCCCCGGGATCGCCCTCGTCGGCATTGCAGATGACGTATTTCTGCGCGCCGTGCGCCTTGGCCACCGTGCCCCACTTCAGGCCGGTCGGATAGCCGCCCCCGCCGCGCCCGCGCAGACCGCTCTTGGAAATCTGCTCGATAACCGCCTGCGGAGTCATCTGCGTCAGCGCCGTCATCAGCGCCTCGTAGCCATCGCGGCTGATGTACTCGTCGATATTCTCCGGATCGATGTGGCCGGAATTCTCCAGAACGATGTACTCCTGCCCGCGGAAGTACTTCTCCAGGTGGGCCTCGAGCCGCTCCACTGGCGTTCCGCCCAGCGCGTCGATGATGGCCTTGGCGTCCCCCTCCTGCACGCTGCCATACATGGTTCCGGTGGGTTCCACCCGGACCAGAGGCCCAGCGGCGCACAGGCCCATGCAGCCGGTCTGACGCACATGGCAGCGGTTGCCGGAGGCGGCAGCTTCGTGTTCCAGTGCGTCCTTCAGCTTGTCGCTGTGCTGCGAGATGCAGCCGAGGGCCGCGCAGACGTTCACTTCATAGTCGAACTCTTTGCGTTCGGCCGCGTTCGTTTCCGCAATCTGGAGCAGCTCTTCGCTAGTCATTGGCCGCCCAACTTTCTAAATGCTGCAGCAACTGCGCCGGTTCAACCAGTCCTTGCAACTCACCGTCTCCGACCATTACGGGGGCGCGGCCACATGCGCCCACGCAGCGGGCGGTCATCAGCGAGATGTTTCCATTCGGCGTGGTCTGGCCCGGCTTGACCTTCAGGTACGCTTGCGCCTCGGCAACCAGTTTGTCCGCTCCCTTGATGTAGCAGGCAGTCCCGATGCACAGCGTGCAGGTGTGCTTGCCAGCCGGCTTCATGGTGAAGTGGTGGTAGAAGGTCACCACCCCGTACGCCTGGCTCAGCGGCACATGCAGGGACAAGGCGATGAAGCGGATGGCGGTTTCATCCAGATAGCCGAACGAGGACTGGGCTGTGTGGAGGGTCTCGATCAGGGCGTTGCGGGCGTAGCCATGGCGCCGCATCGTCCCGTTGACAATCTTCCAACGCTTGTCGTCGGAAGGCAGTGGCGGCATTGGATAGGCTCGCAAGGCTCCTCCTGCTTCATGCTGGTGCGCGAAGACGAGTACTTGATCGGCGACGCTGGCCAGTGGCCGCGCAACCGAAGCCGGAGATAATCGCCGACCAAGGTCTTTTTACCCTTTGGTACATACGACAGTCGGTGATGGCTATCACAGCCGGCTGAGCCAAAGGCGGCCTGCATCCCCTAAGATCAATGTTGTAGAGGTTTCCAGGCTGGCAGTCTTTGCCGCCGCTGGGTGACGCATCATGCACGAGCTTTCCATTGCGGAATCGATTCTCGCCGCGGTCCGCAAGGAACTGGTGAACCATCCCGGCGCGCGGCCAATGCGGGTCGGCCTGCGGATTGGCGAGTTGTCCGCCGTCGATGTGGATTCGCTGACCTTCTGCTTCGAGGCGGTGCTCACGGGTACAGAGTGGGAGGGCCTGCAACTGGACGCCCGGGTCTGTCCCCAGCGTCGCATCTGCAACGATTGCGGCAACCAGTTTGCCGTGGTCGCATACAACGCACGCTGCCCAGCCTGTGCCAGCGGCAACACCACGCTGATCAGCGGGGAAGAACTGGATTTCGATTATCTGGAGGTAGAGACCGATGGAACGCCTGCCGTTGAAGTCAAAAGTGCTGAATGAGAATCAAATTATTGCCGAATCGCTGCGCCAGCGGTTCCGCGAGCACGGTGTGCTTTGCCTGAACCTGATCAGCAGCCCCGGCTCCGGCAAGACCGCGTTACTGGAGCGCACGCTCGCCACTCTCGATCCGGCGACCCGCGTAAGTGTCCTCACCGGCGATATTCAGACCGACAACGACGCGCGGCGGCTGGCGCGGTATGGCTTTCCCGTGCAGCAGATCACCACCGGCGGCACGTGCCACCTCGACGGCCGCATGATCGAGAAGCATCTGGCCGTGTGGGACCTAGACCAGATCGACCTGCTCTTCATTGAGAACGTCGGCAATCTGGTCTGCCCGTCGAGCTACGATCTCGGCGAGGCATCGAAGATCGTGCTGCTCAGCGTGACCGAAGGCGAGGACAAGCCGCTCAAGTACCCGTCCATCTTCTTCAAGTCCGATCTGTTCCTCCTCACCAAGATCGATCTGCTGCCCTACGTGCCGTTCGACGCGGACGTGGCCGAGGCCAATGCGCGGCTGGTGCATCCAGGCATTGAGATTGTGCGCGCGTCCGCGACCGTGGAGGGCGGGCTGGACGCATGGCTCGCATGGCTCAAGCAGCGAATGGTCCAGGCTCCTCAGGACGCGTTGGCTCCGGCTGTAAAGTAGCGGGGTTGCTTCGATTTGAGCCTGGATCTATGCGACGGCATCTACGACCGCATCACCTCTCAGGTCGGACGCCGTTGCGTCTCCGAGCGGCAGGAACAAGGAGATCACCGTCGCGCTCGCTCCGGGGCGCTGCGTGCTCCAGACCCGGACGCGCCCGTGGTGTCGCTCCACCAATTGTGCTACCACCCACAGGCCGAGCCCGGTTCCAGTCTCTGTCTTGGTCGTGAAGAAGGGCTCGAATATCCGCTGCATGGTCGCCGGGTCCATGCCCGCGCCGGAATCGCACAGCGTGATTCGCATCCCCGCAACCTTCCGGTTCAGCCAGTCACAGGAAGGCCGCAGCCGGATCAGCAAGCGCCCGCCCTGCGGCATGGAATCGATGGCGTTCGAGATCAGGTTGGCGAAGATCTGTTGCATCTCGCCCGGCATGCACGCAATACTTACCTCGCGTTCTGCCCGCACCTCCGCCGCGATCTGCGATGTCCGCAGCCTGCCGCGAAACAGCGCCAGCACCGATTGCACGACCTCCGAAAGTTTTGTGATCTTCGGCGTGCCCGCCTGGCGATGAAACTTCAGCGTCTGCTGCGTGATCAACGAGACCCGCATCAATTCGTCCAGCGCCTGCTGCGCCTGCGCCCGCGCTTGCTCCGCGGTCTCGGAGTGGGTAATCATATAGAGCAGGTTCGCCACCGCCTCCAACGGGTTGTTGATCTCGTGCGCGACTGACGCTGCCAGGCGGCCGGCGACAGCCAGTTTCTCCGCCCGCAGCATTGCTTCCTCTTGCTGCTTGCGCATGGTGATGTCAGCCAGCACTCCCACCACCCGCGTCACCTGGCCCTCGCTGTTGCGCTGGCACCTGCCCTGCGATTCCACCCATCGCACTGCTCCATCGGGCCACATCACGCGATACTGCTGGTGATACTCCTCCCCGCCATTGCGCGACCGCACCACCGCTGCATGCACCCTCTCTACGTCCTCCGTATGGACAAACTGCAACCATGAGGCCAGGGCCGGCTCTACGGACCCCGGTTCGCGACCGACGATCCGATACACTTCGTCCGACCACTGGACACAGTTCTTTTCCAGGTCCCACACCCACAAGCCCATGCCGTTGACCCGCAGCGCGATCTGCAGCACGTCGTCGCGGTCGCGCAAAGCCTCGCTTGCCCTTGCGCGTTCCTCGGCGACCTTGCGCTCCGCATCGGCGAGGATCAATCGTTGCCGCAGCCCCTGAGTTAGTAACTCGGCGCGCTGCTGCGCCAATCTCCGAATCGCCCACCCCAGAAGAAGCGACACCGCCAGAAAGACACTAAGCCGCATCACCTCGCGTACCGACCCAACCGAGAAGCGTACTTGAGTATTGGTAAGAAAGTGATCGACCAGGAGCGCTTCCGTGACGGCGCACGCAACGCCGCCCCACATCCCCAGGAACCAGCATGCCAAAACAACTGTGGGGAACGCGAGCATCAGTGGAAAATTATTCAGTGGCTTGACTGAGTAAGTCAGCGCAACCGCCGCACCGGCCGTCAGGCATCCCAGCAGACCGCGCACCACCCATGGCCACCGTTCCATGGCGGTAGCGCTGACAGGTTGCTTTGGGTTGGATCCGCCCATCGTCGCTTTGGGCCCAACTCAGCCCAAAAGTAAGATACCACCATCAGGAGTGGTGGGCCTTCGCCGATGCGCGCGCGATAAGGACCGCCGTATAGGCCGCACCGAAGCCATTGTCGATATTGACCACGGTCACATTCGGACTGCACGAGTTCAGCATGCCCAGCAGGGCCGTAGCGCCGGCAAACGAAGCGCCGTAACCAACCGACGTCGGCACCGCGATCACCGGCACCGAAACCATGCCTCCAACCACCGACGGTAGCGCGCCTTCCATACCCGCGCACACGATGATGACGTGGACCGACTTGATATCCTCCTGGACCGCAAGCAGGCGGTGCAGCCCGGCGACGCCAACATCGTAAAGGCGAGTCACGCGCGTTCCGAAGGTCTCGGCGGTCACGGCTGCCTCCTCCGCGATGGGGATGTCGCTGGTCCCCGCGCACACAACCGCAATGTGCCCCTGTGGCGCTGGCGTCTGCGTCGACTGCCGTAGCGCGACGGTTCGTGCGACCGGGTTGTGGACTGCGGCGGGATGGCGCATAAGTATGGCCTGCGCAGTGGTCGCATCGGCGCGAGTTGCCAGTACATCCACGCCGTCGGCAGCCAGGCTTGAGAATATTTCCACCGTCTGCTCCGGCGTCTTGCCCGCGGCGAAGACGACCTCGGGCAGGCCCGCGCGCAGGCTGCGGTGATGATCGACCCGCGAATGGCCAAGGTTCTCGAAGGGCAGTGTAGCCAGCCGGTCCGCGGCGGCTTCGGGAGTCAGGGCCCCGCGTTCGACTTCCGCGAGCAGTGCCAGCAGCGCAGAGGACGTCATGACCGGCCCTCGCCTGGCGGGAATTGTTGCAGGTAGGCGGCGATGGCAGCCTGCTGCACCTGCTTGACCGCGATGTGATGCTTGGCGGCAGCGGCGCGGCAATCCTCAAACTCCGGGGACGCGTTCAGCGTCTCACCGGCGAGCAAGCCGATCTTGATGCGGATCTCTCCATACGGCGTGGAAACCGTAGCGTGGCGACGGTCCAGGCACGAACGCCGGTCCTGCCGGATGCGCAACCCGAGCGTGCTGCTCTCGCTAAGGATCAGCCGCTCCAGTGCCCGCGCGTCGGATGGCTTGCACAGGACCGTCAGCAATGTGCCTGGGCGGCCCTTCTTCATAATGACTGGCGTCAGCATCACGTCGAGTGCGCCAAGCGCCAGCGCAGCTTCGGCAACGTGCGCAATGACCTGCGGAGAGAGATCGTCCAACGCGGTTTCCAGCACCGTGACGGTTTCTCTTTGGGACTGTTCGGGAAACTCGTCCGGCTCTGCTGCTTCGCCGATGCTCAGGCGCACAACATTGGGGAATCTCTCTGCGTTTCGCGTTCCCGCGCCGTACCCAATCTGCTCCACGCGCATGGCCGGCTGGGGCCCGAAGACCGGGTCGAGCACGCGTAGCAGCGCAGCGCCTGTGGGCGTCACCAGTTCTTGCTGCACATGGGCCGAGTAGGTGGGGCAGCCACGCAGCAGGTCTGCGGTCGCGGGCGCAGGCACCGGAAATGTTCCATGCGCGCAGACTACCGTACCGCTGCCAACGTTGATGGGGGAACAGTGCCAAGCCCCGATGTTGAGATGATGAATGCCCGCGCTCGCGGCAACGATATCCACAATCGCGTCAATCGCGCCCACCTCGTGAAAGTGGATATCGTCGACCACAACATTGTGGATGCGAGCCTCGGTTTCCCCGAGCAGTTCAAAGACGCGAATGGCCGTCAGCTTCACCGGCTCAGTCAGCGCCGCACCCTGGATCAGCGTGCGAATCGCGGTCAGTGAACGCTCGTGGACGTGAGTGCGCGCAAGGTCGCGCGCGGGCGCAGGCGCGTCAGGATCCGCGTGCGCATGTTCGTGGGCATGGCCGGTCTTGTGCTGGTGCTGCGTCTCGGCCTGCTGCGTGTAACCCGGTTGCGACTGTTCCGCGAGATGGTCGCCCTCAAGCACATTGACTTTGGTGCACGAGATGCCGCTGCGGACGACTTTATCGATCTTCAGGCTCGCGCCCACGCCGAGCGCAGCGGTTGCGTCCCGCAGCACCTGCGGCGGAACTCCGGCATCAATCAGCGCCCCAAGGAACATATCGCCGGCGATTCCGGCGAAGCAATCAAGATAGGCAATACGCATCAGG
>CAZAXI010000227.1:0-6469 GCA_964489045.1 uncultured Granulicella sp.
TGGCGGAGTACCTGCAGGAATACCAGAATTACTCGCAGAATACGGAGAGTCCAGGTACGACTCCCTTAGACTACGAGACGGACTTTACCCACAACAAGATAGCGCAGGTCGCGCTGACCCAGACCTATACCCCGAACATGGTGAACACCACCAACATAGCCATGAATATCTACCTTCTGAACCTGGTGCTGGAGGGGACCGCGAACGTCAGCCAGCTGCCGAATTTTACCGAGAGCCTCTTCTATCCCACTGCCGTCTATGCCACCCGGACTCCGGTGGTGAATTTTTCCGGAGGAGCGGCGTCGCAGGGCATCCAGGCCGCTCGTCCCATCCCCCACGCCTCCGATCTTGACGATACGGTGAGCGACAACTGGAGCTGGCTGAAAGGGAAGCACTTCCTGACGTCCGGCATCACGTTCGTCTTCAATACCAAGCGCCAGGTTTCGGGCCAGCAGACCAACGGAGCTTACACCTTTAGCGACACCTTCAGCGCCGCCACCACGGCACAAAAGACCGCGGCGAACGCATGCGGTGACGGCACCAATCCATACAATACATCCGCCCAATGCAATGAGGACTTCGGGATCGCGGACATGGAGCTTGGCTATCTATCCAGCTTTAGCGAGGCCAGCAATGCGCCGCACGGCGATATGCACGCCTTCAGTTGGTCGCCGTACTTCGAAGACCGGTTCCAGTTCAACAAGAACCTGACCTTTACCGCGGGCCTGCGGATCTACTATCTGCCTCTGCCCTACGGCGTACCCAACTCCGAGACCAACTTTGTGCCTTCGGCCTACAATCCGGCCCTGGCGCCGACGGTGAACGAGAGCAGCGGCGTCACCAACATCCCGCCCAACGTCCCCGGCTACAGCAACGGCCTGCTGTACAACAGCGGCGCGGCCGGCGGCCTGCCGAGAAACTTCTCCAGCAACCACAACTGGTACTTCGCGCCGGATGTGGGCTTCGCCTGGGATGTCTTCGGCGATGGCAAGACCAGCCTGCGCGGCGGCTTTGGCGAGAGCTACACCCGCATCTTCACCAACCAGGATTGCTCCTTCAACTGCATTGCCAATCCTCCGGTGTTTACCAGCCAGAACCTGACCAACCTGGTCTTTCCCTCCACGACGACCTGGAACATAGCCGGCACGACTGGCACGGCGAAGCCAGTATCGGTCGAATCGGTTACCATGGCCGACGCGAACATCCAGGCTTCTCCGGTAGCCAGCTACTCGCTGGGAGTGCAGCATCAATTCCCCGCCAACTTCATCGTATCGGTCGCGGGAGTTGGGAGCCGCATCCAGCATCAGGAGGCCAATCCCAACATCAATGTTCCGCCGTACTACAGCTCAGGTGGCGTGAGCTACGATTTCAATCCGCTGATCAACAGCAATCCTGCAAACTCCGGCGCTGCCGGCGACAACCAGTATTACTATGCGCCGTATCAGGGTTACGGCTCCATGACGGACTACACAACGGAACTCTGGCAGTGGTGGAACGGGCTCGAGCTGCAGGTCAAGCATCCCATGGGCAAGGGGCTGAACGTGAGCGGGTCTTACACCTACTCGCACAGCACCAGCGACAGCACCATCGACGTGCATAACTTCAACCGTTACCACGGCAACACCGTGGGCTTGAACTATCCTCACTCGCTGGCGATTACGGTGATCTATGAACTGCCGTTCTTCCAGCGCAGCGGCAACCTGCTGGAAAAGACGGTGCTGGGCGGATGGACCTTCAACGACATCTCGACCTTCCGCAGCGGCGATTCCATCGATCCAGGGCTGAGCGCAAGCTTCCAGGGCAATGCGTCCCGGCCGAACGTGGTCCCGGGCGCTTCGACCAACGGACCGAAGACCTGGAAGGTCGGTACCGGCCAGCAGTGGTTCAACACGTTAGCCTTCGAGTGCCCAGGCAGCACGACGCCGGGCCCATGCGGCACGATGCCCGCAGCCGGTTTCGGCTACTACGGCGACGCCATGACCGGCATCATTCGCGGACCGGGCCAGGAGCTCTTCAATATGGCCCTGTTCAAGACCTTCGACATCATGGAGAAGGCCCGCCTTGAGTTCCGCGCGGAGGCGTTCAATGCGTTCAACCACACCAATCCGCAAAACCCGAATACCACCCTGGGCAACGGAAACTACGGAAAGGTGACTGCTGCATACGACCCCCGTACCGTGGAGCTCGCAGCGCGGCTGAAGTTCTGAGCTTTGGGCGTAAGACACCGAGGACGTCCCTGCACCGGAGGCGGTTCGGGAACAGGACCGGAGCCAGGCCACTCATGTTCTGAATCAAGGGCCCCGAAGGTCACCATCAACACTTCGGGGCTAAATAGGAGCTGATAGATGGGGTTCAATACCAAGTCCAGGCTCCGAGTGTCGCGCTGAATCGCTCCACGTCTCCAGTCAGTTCACCGATTGCGCGCCCAGTCGGTCGGCATACCAATCAGGCGATCGCGTCCAGTGCTTTGCGTGCGGCCACAGAGTGCATGAGCCGTGTGAATCCGCTGGTGATGAGGTTGATGCCGAGGATCGTTCCGATTGCCCAGATTGAACTGCCCGGCCACGGACGCCAGATCAGATACGCCAGGAACAGGCTTACTAGGCCGTCGAATAGAACCCATCCCGAGCCGGGCAAGGTGCGGAACTGGAAGAACAAAAACGTCTCCAGCACACCCTCGAAGAAGAACATCAGCGCCATTGCGAGTGTAAGAGACGCCAGCGCGAGCCCTGGATGGAAGGCCAGATAGAGGCCGCCGAGGATATAGACTGCCCCGATCAGCGATCGCCACAGGAACGATCCTGCGCCGTGTGCCGCGAAGGCGGATGCCACGTAGGCAATGCCGCTGAAGACGATAATCCAGCCGACGGCAATGGAGACGCCAATGCCGGTTGCGAGGGGTAGAAACAGCGCCAGAATCCCTAATACGATCATGACGACGCCCCATCCTATGGACGCCCCGGTGGCTTGCTTGAAGATACCAGCGGTACTTAGTGTGTTCATTTTGATCCTCCTAACTTTGCGTGCCGCGAGAGGCGAGCGCTATGGCTCTGATCTCTACGGGAGTTGAATTTGTGGGCTGGGCCCGGACCGCGAGGGCCGAGCTGACCTCCGGTTTCAGAGGCTGCTCGCCCTCATGGCCGAGCCGGGCCGGCCCTTCTGCATGGCTGGCAAAGGACGCTGCTCGCTTTGTTTCTAGAGCGCCTTGGCCTTCGACTCGATCCTTTTCACCGACTTCTGGAAGTCGGCGATAAGGGCTTCGAGATCGGCCTTCGCATGGTTCCAGGCTTCACCGCTGGACTTCTTCAGGCCCTGCAGTTTGCGCTGGATTGACTGTTTCTTCGGAAACAGATCGGCGATGGCTTTGATCTCGGCGTTCGCCTTCGCGTTCTCCGCCTGTGCCTTCAACGTGTGCAGCTTGTCCTCAGCCAACTTGATCTGGGATTCAAGCTTGTCATGTACTGCCTGCTTCGCAATGGTTGCTTCGGTTTTCATATTGGTTCTCCTTACCTTCATTGGGTTGTGCTGCGTTATGATGAGCGCGTTCTGGACAGCGCTAGACGTGGACTTCCATCGCCTTCGCCTTCAAGGCGGCGGCCTTGGCCTTCAGGGCTTCGACCTTGGCCTTCGCCTGCAGTTCAGCCGCATAACGCCGCTCTTTCGCCTGCTCCATGCGTGTCTGGATCTTGGATTCGAGCTGGCTGATCTTCTCCTGCAGCTTGGCCTTGCGACCGGCATGCGCCTGGGCGAGTTCTGCTTTCATCTGCGCCAGGTCAGCCTTCATCGCGGCGATCTCTTCCTCGTTCAGGGTGTGCTTCACTTCCGACAGCGCCCGGCGGAACACCGTTCCTTCGATCGCCTCCATGCGGACATCCACGGGCGTCGTCCAGTCTTCCTGAACCTCAGCGAGCACCGCGAACTTGCCCGGCAGCAGTTTTTTGCTGACATCGTCGATGAAGTCGCCGCCGACTCTGGCCTTGTTTAGGTCACTCGCGCTGCCGGCCAGCAGTCCAACCGTCGCGCCGATCGCAAGCCCAGCCGGTCCGCCAAGCAGGCCGATGAGGCTGCCCAGCGAGGTTCCAACCAGGGTCCCGAGCGGGCCGGGGTCGTTGCTTTGCTTCACCGTCGCCGTGCCGTCTGCATTCTTGGCGACCACTGCGCAGGCGAAGACGGCGATGCTGCCTTCGTCATCCAATTGAAGAAGGGCTTTGCGTCCTTTGTAGGCTTTCTCTTCCGTGTCGAATACAACTACCAACATTCTGTCCATGACATTCACTCCTGTTTTGATTTGTCGTGCGACCGTGAAAAAGCAAGTCGCGTGCCAATTGGTAAGCGGTTCAAAACACTCGAAATCAACGTGGGAAAGTCAGGAATGCCTTTGTGCAAACGCTCGCCAATTGGCGAGATCTCGCCACAGTTCAGATCGGGAAGACGCTGTTGTCAGCAACTTAGGATTGGAACGTGGATTGCAGTGATATTGGGCGAGAGAGGGCCAAGTGGATGCTGAAGATTCGGAGGTTGGCAAATGGGAAGGTCGTCTACATTTTGAGCGGCCGGATGGATGCAGAACAGGCGGCAGAGTTGGACAAGCTACTTCGCGACGAGCCCGGCGGAATCCCAATGGTCTTGGACCTGAAGGACCTTACGCTCGTAGATCGAGAAGCTGTTCGATTTTTCGGGCGATGTGAAGTAAGTGGCATCACACTGCGGAACAGCCCGGCCTACATTCGAGTATGGATTGATAGGGAACGAAACTGCGCAAGATTAGGTAGCGAACACCGAAGCCTTGAGACATGACTCGAGAGATTAAAGCTCTCCGTGTTCTTAGCCATTGAGGGTCTTGAAGCGGTTCTTGTCGATCCTCAGCGATCTGATTTTCGACTCCAGCGTAGACCGTGGAATGCCCAGCCTGGTTGCAGCACCCAGCGGTCCAAAGACCCGGCCTCCGCTCTCCTTCAAAGCGGCCTCAATCATCTCTTTCTCCTGCGCAGCAACCTTTTGAGAGAGTTCAGCCTTCCCCTTCGACTCTGCGGCCTGGGGTTGCCGCGACAACCAGCTTTCGTCAACGGAGAAGTTTTCCGACTCGCAAACGATCACCGACCGCTCAATGACGTTCTGCAGTTCGCGAATATTGCCGGGCCAGGGATAGGCCTGCAGCAACTCCAGGCTTCGCTTGTTGATCCGCCGGATGGTCTTTCCTGCTTTCCTTGCGTAGCGGTCGATGAAGTATTCGACAAGGAGGGAAATGTCCTCTTTGCGTTCCCGAAGCGGCGGGATCTCGATGGGAAAGACATTGAGTCGGTAAAAGAGGTCGCTGCGGAAGGTGCCGGCGGCAACAGCCGCATCCAGATCACGGTTGGTCGCAGCGATGACGCGCACTTCAGCACGGATGTTGGTGTTTCCGCCCACCCGTTCAAACTCGCGTTCTTGCAGGACACGCAGGAGGGCGACCTGGGTTTCAGGCGGAAGCTCTCCAATCTCGTCGAGGAAGATCGTGCCTCCTTCGGCCAATTCGAAACGGCCCAGGCGGCGCTGCGTCGCGCCGGTAAAGGCTCCCTTCTCATGGCCGAACAGCTCCGAAGCGATCAAGTCGCGCGGAACAGCCGCACAGTTCACGCTCACAAACGCCCGCGCCGAGCGCCGGGAACGCTTGTGGATGGCACGGGCGATCAGTTCCTTGCCCGTCCCGGTCTCTCCGGTGACGAGGACAGTTGAATCGGTTGGCGCGACTTTGGCGACGCGTGCAAGCACCACATTCAGGGCAGGCGAAACACCCACGATCTCCTCGAACATGGATGCCTTGTCAATTTCGTCGCGGAGTGCGATGTTTTCTCGGAAGAGTTGGTCCCTCAACGTCTTGATCTCGTCGTGAGCCTGTTGCAGACTGTTCTCGGCCTGCTTCCGAGCCTCGATGTCGATGCTCGCTCCGAACCATTTGACGATGACGCCGTCCTCGTTACGGAAGGGGTCCGTTCGATGGAGCATCCAGCGATATTGCCCGTCCGCCCGGCGGACACGCGATTCATGCTCAGCGGGCTCTCCCGTCGCAATGGCAGTACGCCACTTCTCTACAAAAGCATCAATATCTTCGGGATGAATACAGGCAGTCCACTGCCAGCCGAGCAGGTCAGCCTGCGGAAGGCCAACAAAATCCAGCCATCTCTGGTTGAAGAAATCGAGATGGCCATCCGGCCGAGCGGTGTGGATCAGCGCCGGGGCAGAATCAATCACTTGTCGAATATCCACGACCTGCCAAGGCAGGTCGGAGCTTTGCCCGCTGGTCGTCATGGTGTGCATGTTACACCGCGGACCCGCAGGGTCAGGAATGAAGTTGCGTCCATTGCTAGCACTTCTGCCGAATAAGGTAGAAGGCCGCAGCCAGCACGCATTGACCTGGCTCCGGTCCTGTTCCTGAACCCACAGGTTAAGGAACAGCCGGATCGGGGTGATCCAGCCCTTGATTCTCTGG
>CAZAXI010000228.1:0-6436 GCA_964489045.1 uncultured Granulicella sp.
CACCTAGACCTCTCAGCGTGAATCAAATTGAACAGGTCCGCCTGGCAAAGGCCAGGTATCTGCAAAATGTCAACATTCCGAATAGCTTGAAACACTAGCCAGAATCTGGAGCAGACCGTGCTCACTACAGGCTTGTATCGCGCTTGCGAGCGTGGCTGAGTCAAGACTCTCCGAACTGCCTGTAACGTCCCCCATTTTCAGCAAGTTCGTGTCGGCGCGACTCCGGGCACGGTGAACTTTGCCTTCTCCTGCTCGAAATCTTTCGCCCCGAATCCCCCCAGTCCTCGCCCAGCCGTCCAGCCTGCTACTTCGGCTGCTCAGCATCTGGCTTCGGCTTCTCCGAGAGCCCAAGCGCACGCCCTACATGCCACGCCGAAATCCCTAACGCGTGCACCGTCCGGCGATAGCTGACCCCCAGCGCGCTCCCTGTCGAATCTTCCGCAACCGAAATCGCGCCGCCCGTGGAGTCAGTCGCCACTCCTAGCGAGGAAGCCGTCTCCGAAGCACCCTTCGCCATCGCGCCCTCGGTCGCACTGCTGATTGCAATTACGCCCTGCGCCGGGTGTCGTCCCGGATTGAACCACGCGATCTCGGTCGCAGGCAGCCGCTCAAGCCGAGCCACCGGCTCCTCCGGAAAATCTGTCTGTTCCATCTTGAATTTCAGGGGCCACGCGCTCGACGAAATGAACGCCGACCCATTCATGGGATGCCCTTGCTCCCCCAGATTGATCACCTGCCCGGGCGGCAGCGGCATCATCGCCTCGCACCGGTCCGCCCCGCAACCCCGCTGGCAGAGTCGCTCGTCGAGATACGACGCGTGCTTCCCCGGCGAGATCCAAATCTGGGCACCCTTGTCTTCCGCATGCAGCGTAGAAGCACGCGCAATCTGGCTCACATCGCACACCGTCTGCTCGTGCGCCGCTGCATACCAGTAAATCGCCTTCCAGGCAGCCTGCTCCATGTCGCTCTGCGAAGCTCGCACCAGCACGGCGACATGCTCCGTGTCCAGCGGATGGCTGTGCTCCCCACAGTCCAGCCGCCACAGATGGTAATAGTGCAATTCCACCTCAGGCTCCCCACCACCCTCCGGCCCCGCCGCCGCCCGCACCAGAGGAAACGCCTGGCCGTAGATTGTTCCGTCCTCGGCCTCCACCGTCGGCACTCTCAAGTTGGGTGCAAACTCCGCCGGCAGGTTGGAGCAGTCGTTCCGCCCCACCATGAACCTCGGCGCGAACTGCTCCAGCAACCGCTGCTCCAGCGCATCACTCAACCCGTCCGCATCAGAATCAATGGACGTTGCGGCAGTCTTCGCTGGCGCTTGGCAACGCAAATCCTTGACCGGTAAAAACAGCAGAGCGGCGGCAGCCAAACCCAAAACCAAATGCATCCCCAAATTGTATGCCGCTCTCGCCCCGCCCGATCCGCAATCGCGGCCCATCTATCCGACAATTCAACGCTGGCATGTACTACGGAGACGCAGCGGTGCTGAGCGAAATCGAAGAATTGGAACATCTTCCGAATTGCCTCAAATGTCTTCGGCAAGTTCAGGCATTCACTTCAAATTGACCCACTACCTGGGATTCCAATCCGGAAATAAACTTAGCTCCTATTGATCGTCGGGACGGCCAGACTCGAACTGACGATCCTCTGTTCCCAAAGCAGGTCACACCGTTTGTGGAAATCTGTTGAAATTCAGTGGAAATAAGCGATTTCAATAGAATAAGTTACCGTTTCTTCGCCCAGACCTGTTGAGCTTTGTGGTTCTGGGGTGCTTTGACCGCTACAAAATCGACTTCCATGTAGCTGCGGTGTCAAGGGCGTTTCTTTATTGGGAACCGGACTCGTGCTGCAACCGCCTGTGCCGTGCTTCCATCCGCACTCTCGTAGGGCCATTGTGGGTTGCACCCTGGTGCATGTAAGTGTTCCTCGTTCAGGGGCGGGTGCTGCCATCTACAGGGCGGTCTGGGGCTGAGCCAGTGTTGCAGGTTCAGTCCTGACCAGTCGATTTTTCGCAGTCACCCGAACTCGGCTTCAGCTCGATCCATTTCCCGTCTTGCTTCTCCCTTCATAGGGTTTTTTTTCATGCCGCCTGCGCGATCCCGTAGAGCGGTTCGTAGACCTGGCCCGTCACCCAGAGCTTGTGCAGCAGGACCGCCAGCTTCCTGGCCACCGCGATGACGGCCCTGCGCTTGCCGTTCTTGCCACCGCGCGAGGCCAGTTCCAACCCCCAGCGCCGGAGCCGGCTGTCGGATGCCAGAGAGCTCAGCATGTACTGTGCGCTCTGCACCAGCAACCTGCGCAGATGGCCACTGCCCGCCTTGGTGATCCGCAGCTGCGGTGCGCTCGCCCCGGACTCCGACTGCTTCGGCCGCAGGCCAAGGTAGCTGCCTACCGCACGGCTGTTGGGGAAGCGGCGCGGATCGTCCAGGGTCAGCACGTAGGTTAGCGAGACCAGCGGGCCCACGCCCTGCACCTGCTGCAACAACATCGTCTCCGGATACTCCTTCGCAGCCAACGAGCGGACCTTGAGATCGCACCTCTTAATCTGCTCGCTCAAGGCGCGCACGCTGGCCAACAGCGGTCGTAGCGCGGCCTGCAGTTCGCGCGGCACGGAGTCCTTCATCCTGCTGGCAAAGACGGCGGTGGTGCATTTCGGCAGACGCCCGCCCATCGCCTTCACCATCCCGCGGCAGGCGTTGATCAACTGCGTTCGCGCGGTCACCAGCGCGTCCCGCCCACGGATGACGGCCAGGTCAGCCTGTGTACTGCCGCGCCGGTGCTGCACAGGAGAGAGCAACTCGACATCCGCCCGCCCCAGCCGCGCCAGCATGCGCGCATCCAAGCGGTCGTTCTTGCGATCGCTCTCGTAGATCATCCGCAGCTTGCGGGCGTTGGCCACCACCACAGAGTGGCCAACGCCCTCCAACAAGCGGCTCACCCAGGGCGAGTGTGTGCCCGTCTCGATCACGATTCGCGCGGGAGGGAGAGGCCCGAACTTCGCGAGCAATCTATCGGCGTTGCTCCGCACACGATCCTCTTCGAGGACCACGCCGGCCTCATCCAGCACACAGTAACGGCTCCATCGGTCACCCAGATCCAGCCCGATCACCACGCCGCGGTTGCACGTCGCCGCCCCTGCTCCTGTCTCTGTCATCTGCTGCATCACTGCCTCCTCGCGCAGGGAAATATCCCTTCGCTCAAGCCTACCGGTGGTCCCTTGAGGCAATCGCAGCTACATTTTTATCTACAGCAGGGCATGGCCCGACGAGGACCTGGCGAAAGTGAACTACCGAAATCGAGACTTTTCAAGAACTCCCGTGATCACTTCCGAATAGTCTGTAATTCGAGAGCCAACTCGCGTGGCGACGTGACCAGAGCGTGAGCTGGGTTCTCAGTGCTTCTTGAATCGATTCCAATCCTTTTCGACGACGTCGGCCATACGCGCTGCCGCATCCCGCAGCCATCGGGCCTTCCTCTTCCCCAGATCTTGGAGAATGTTGGCGGCCTGTCGCTTGGTCCCCAAGTGGACGTTGGCCGCCTCCGATCCCATCGCATGCAAGATCATGTGCTCATCTCTGTGCCGAGGCAGAGTTTGAATATCGATCGGATTTGAGTCCGGGGAAAGACGACGAATCAACCATGATCCTTGAATCACCTGGAACGGGTCAGGGGATCGCACCGCAGATGTGATCGCATCCTGATAATAGGACTGACGATGCCCAATCTCGCACTTCAGCCATACGCAGGCAGAAGGTAGCATCGACTTCGCCTCACGCGCTACACAACCACCCTGCCAGTCCCCAATCGCCACGAATCGTTGTTGGCCGAGACTCCCCAATCCCGCCTGCCGCCGAACCACCTTGTATTGCATTCGCGGGTCGGGCAAGGTTTTTTCCAGCGCACGCTTGACGTCGGCAGCCAGCGGCTGCCGGGTAGAGGGCAATCGGTTCAGTTTTCCCCAGAAGTTAGTCGGCGGCTTGAAACTGTCGACCCCCAGTTTCCCGAGCTTCTGCTCATGTTCCTCCAGAACAATCGGACGGCCCCCCTCGCGAAGAGATTTCGAGTATCCCTCCAGAATGGCGTCGCATCCCTCTTTCATCTTGATCGACAACCCCTCAGCATCGATTACGATCTTCATGCTGGCCGCCAGACGCACCAAGTCATTGGTATAGGCCATCCTGTACGACTCGTCGAAATCGTCAACTCCCCAACACAGGCGACCTTCAACATCCCGCCAAGTCCCGAAACTGTTTACGTGCAGGTCCGCCACGGCGAGGACCTGGGGCGCGTCACACAGATCGGCACAAACGGACGGCCACAGTTGAGCCCACCTGTAGAAGGTACCCCGCAAGAAGAGGAAGGGACTCAGCTTCATCTGCTCGTGCTTCGAACGAAGATCTGAGGCAATAACCGTGGTGCAACCCCGCATCCACTTCTCGTAACTGGAGGTGGCCTCGTTTATATCAACTTCACCGCGCTTGGCCGGCCTGGAACGAGCCGGTCTGCGATCACGCTTCCTGTTCTTCATTTCCCACCAAGGAGACTCCCTAATCTACTGTCCGATCCAGGGGCTGTCGCTTCGCAACTCACTACGCGCGTCATCAAGAAAGGCGCAAATTGACCGCTCCGCCGACGGGCGGGTCGACTGACTCAGTCACCAGCGTCATCCCAGCCCGCCTTCTTAGCAGCTTTCGATTCCTTCTTATCTGATTTGCCCATTTCCGGTCTCGGGCTCTTCTTAGAAGCGGACTTGTCTTTGGCGCTATCGATCGCATCCCCGACGACCTGCTCCACTGTCCGCCCGGTGATACCTTTGTTTACAGCTTTCCTGACGGCCTTTTCTACCTTCTTTAACGCCTTCTTTTTTGCCCTTTCTTTAGCCATCGTCAAATCCCTCTTGCGGGCGGGGTCCGTGCGCCGTATCGGCAATCTGCTCGCCCGTTTGTTCAAACATGGAGCTGAGCCATGATCTCAGGACTTCCCTCGACTCCGAGTTTGATGTTGATTCGCTTATTCTCCGACAGCCTTTTCAACCTTGCCGACAAAACTTTGAACTTTGCCAGCGTTTTTCTCAGCTCTGCCATCGGCCTCCAGGTTTGGGCTGCTGGTAAGTTCGCCAGCCTTCTGCTTGATTGCGCCTTTGACTTCGTGTAACTTGCCCGTTGTCTTATCGTCCGTGCTCGGTTTCATCATGATTCTCTCCTCTGTTCGGTGATTGTTTTCGATTCGTTGAGGTCCGTGGACTGCTCCTTGCGCCTTGACTGTCTGCGACCAGGTGGCCCTCTTTGGGGAAGTTTCCTTGCCTGATATAGAGCCCTGTATCGATCAGTATCGAATGATGCGGCTGCTGAATGTTGGTCGAAATTGCTCACCGGGACGTGCGCAGGCGTGTAGCCGGGTCCATGATTTGCCGGGGTATTTGTCTGAAACGCACCAGCAGGGTGTCGACCGTTCTTAAGGTACTTCGTGGACTGCCGAGCCTATAGGTCTGTCAGGATTACGCTCGGACATTTGATCAAGCAGGACCACAGTTTCACTGGCGGCGGGGGCTGTAATGTTCAATATTGCTCACTTTTGCGGAAACATTTTGGCGTCTCCTCGGTCACATGATCCCACTATGGAGTCAGATGAAGCGCCCGGGGATACTGCCGCCGGGGCAACCAGCTTGCGAGTATCATTGCGGCAGACGCCTCACGTTCGAGGCGAGCGTAGCGTGTTGAGAAAGAGCGGAATCGATGCCTCCTCCACAAAAGACGCGAGATTTGGCCCGCAGCCTCGTTGCTTGCGAGGCCGATGCAAGTACGTCCCTGCATGCCGAACCTGCAACTGTGCGCGTCTACGAAAGGCTGCGCCGGCAGCTCGGCGCACCCGTGGGAGCTGACGGTTTTCAAGCTCTCGCCTCCCGTGCTTTGGCTCTTGCCAAGTCGGAATCTCCCCGGCTCAGCGCAGTGCAGGTAACCGCGAATGGAGGCTTGCGCGGTCTCGGCGAAGTTGAATCCCAGACGGACTCGGATGAGAGTGGCGAGGCCGGAATCATTCTGATTGCGCAACTTCTCGGCCTGTTTCTTACCCTCCTTGGCGAGACAACAACTCTGCGTTTGATAGAAGATTTGAGGCTTCAGGTTGACGTCAGGGCAGAACCGGCCACCACCACAGAGGACACAACAGCCTCAGCGGCCGATGGACCGGTAATGGCTGCGGCATTCGAGGACCTTCTGCGAGAAATTGATCGACTGAGGAGTGTGAGCAAGAATATAGAAATTCTGGCAGACAAACATCCAAGCATGCAAGATGGACTCGTGAGTGTTGCGGGAAACATTCGCAGTATTGCCACTGTTCTGGACATTTTCACGCTCATCCGAAGCAAGGCCGGTGGCCCACAAGAAGAGGCACCTAACCTACAAACGAATCTCTACATGAATTGAGTTCCGCCAGC
>CAZAXI010000229.1:0-6414 GCA_964489045.1 uncultured Granulicella sp.
CCAAGTTCGGCATCTTCATCCACTGGGGCCTCTACTCCATCCCCGCCCGCATCAATGAGTGGTACATCAAGCATATGTACACCTCCGACGTGGAGTGGCACACCCAGCACTACGGCCCGCCCGACAAATTCGGCTACAAGGACTTCATCCCTCTTTTCACCGTCCCCAACTACCACCCCGACGAGTGGGCGCAACTCTTCAAGAATACCGGCGCAAAATATGTCGTCCCCGTCGCCGAGCATCACGACGGCTTCGCCATGTGGAACTCCGATATCACCCCCTGGTGCGCCGGAAAGATGGGCCCCAAACGCGACCTGACCGGCGAACTCGCCGCCGCAGTCCGCAAACAAAACCTCATCTTCGGCCTATCCACCCACCGCATGGAGCACCACACTTTCGCCTACCCCGCGCCCGGTGTTCCCAACGATCAGTTCGACCCGCGCTACGCCGGCTTCTATGGCCCGCCCATCCCCGGTGATATGAACGACGGCGGCGCCTCGCAGGTCTTTCAGGAAGACTGGCTCGCGCGCGTCCAGGAACTCATCGACAAATACGAGCCCCAACTCATCTACTTCGACAACGGTGTCAACCCGCGCGTCTACGACCCCATCAAGCTCCGCGCCGCGACCTACTACTTCAACTCCGCGCTCAAGTGGGACAAGGAGGTCACCTTCGGCACCAAGGACTGGGCCTACCTCGCCGGTTCCGTGCAGGACTTCGAAAAGCAGCAGCGCGCCCCCAAATGGATCTACCCCTATCCCTGGCAGTCCGACGACGCCATCGGCAGCACCTGGGGCTACACCGAATCGCCCCGCCCCGAGACCTACCGAGGCCCCGCAGCTATCATGGCCGAGCTCATCGAGCACGCCAGCACCGGCGGCAACCTCATGCTGAACGTCTCGCCTCGCGGCGATGGCAGCATCCCCGACGAGCAGCAGAAGATTCTCCTCGCCATCGGCGAATGGCTGCAGGCCAACGGCGAAGGCATCTACGACTCGCGCCCCTGGCGCATCCCCGGCGAAGGCCCCGGCACGCCCACTGAGATCCCGTCCGACTGGAAGGGAGGCTCCACAGCCGACCAGTCCACCGCCATCCGCCCCGACCCAGGCGCTCCCCACATCCAGACCACCGAGGCCAGCTTCCGCTTCACTACCGTGGGCGGCAAGCTGTACGCGTTCGGCTACCGCTATCCGGCGGCTGGGGTGGCCAGCATCAAATCACTCTCAACCAACTCCGCCAAGATTGAACGCGTCACGCTGCTTGGCCCATCGCCGCAGCCGGTCACGTTCAAACAGACTTCCGACGCGCTGGTGGTCACGCTGACCGCCGCCGCGCCGATTGCCGGAATGCCGTACATGCTTCGCATCGAAGGCTCACGGTCACTGGCATGAAAACTTGAGTTCTTACAGTTCGATTTCTATGGGAAGTGCCCAACACTAAGGATCTGCTTCCGAGATAGATCTTCTTTGTTCACCTGTCTTGTACAGCGCGTGGGTCGGCGCCCACGCCGAACCAACCCGCCTCTTAATAATTCTTAAGGTTCAAAACAAAACCACAGTAGTGTAATTCTCTCAATGCCTCATGCTACCGAGAAAATGCGCGAAGCATTTGAGGAGATACAAATGAAGCGTTTCTTTGGTTTTGCATTGTTGCTGGTTCTGTCTGCAGTTGCTGATTCATACGAATAGAGTCTCGATTCATCGTCGGCATGGCAAAACAGTATCGGGAATGACTTTACCCAAATCATGGCAGAACCGCTCTCATTGGAATGATTGTCCTGATCAACCAAAATTTCGGAGGCAAGAAAGATGCGAACAATGGATAGTCAATCGACAAAAGTTACGCGCAATTTCCCCAAGCGACATGCAGGGCTCGTTACGACTTTCGTGATGCTACTGCTCAGCGCGCTAATGTCTTATCCCCTTATGGCGCAGATCGGCGGAGCGGGCGGGATTCAGGGGACTGTGACGGACTCGACTGGAGCTGTCATCCCGAAGGCCGCTGTCATCGCTACCAACGATTCGACGCAAGTGCGAACCACGCGTACCACGGGGGAATCGGGCCAGTATTTGATCTCCCCTCTGCCTCCGGGTAATTACACCGTGACCGTTCAAGCGACCGGTTTCCAGACACTTGCGCAGCAGAATATCGTCGTGAACGCGATAAGCGTGACGGGCCTGAATCTGACGGTCGACATCGGCGCGCAGACAGAACAGGTCACCGTGAGTACGGCGCCCCCCGCGCTTGAGACGACCAGCGGGACCCTGAGCGAGACAATGGAGGAAAAAACCTACGCCGCACTGCCGCTGTCCATGAACGGTGCACAGCGGAATCCGACGAGTTTTCTCTACCTCATGCCAGGCGTCCAGGCCGGAGGCACTTCCGGCATCTTCAATGGTCAGGGCTCCGACAAGGGAAGAGTCGACGAGGTCTATATCGAAGGCATACCGGAGACCACCCTCGGTCAGGGAGATGTGCGCTCGATGACGGTCGGTGTGTCGGTAGACGCCGTCAGTCAGTTTCAGGTGATTTCCAACGGCGCTCCCGTCGAATTTCAGGGCATGGGGGTGCAGAGCTACGAGATCAAGCAGGGAACCAACCAGTATCACGGAAGCGTCTACGATTACGTCCGGAATACCCTCTTCGATACGTGGGGATTTTTTGCTCCGGCGGCGACACAAAAGAATGCCGCGGGCCAAACCGTGCAGGCGCCCAAACCACCCGAGCACCAGAACGAATATGGAATTACGGCGGGCGGGCCCATCAAGAGGCAAAAGGTATTCTTCTTCGCCTCCTACGGCGGCTATCGCAATACCGCCGGAGTCAAGCCCGGCCTTCTAACCGTGCCCACGACGCAGGAACTCACGGGAGACTTCACGGCGTTTCCCTATCCGATCTATGACCCGACCACTCTTGCCGCGTGTACTGCAGCAAACGGAGGCAAAGCATGCACATACCTGTTCATGGGGGCGAAGAACGGTACTGCGACGCCCAATGTAATTCCGGCCGGCGAGATTTCGCCGATGGCGCAGTACATGCAAAAATTTCTACCTGCGCCCAGCAACAGCGCCCTCAATAACAACTACCTCGCGGGACAATCCAGTGGAAACCTCAGCTGGTTCTTGACCGGCAGGGTCGACTTCAATCTTTCGGACAAGAACAGAGCCTCCTTCATCGACAATACTGGCGTTCATGCTTACCCCGGGCTCGACTTCAATACGTCGGCGGGAACCATCGTGCTTCCTCCGCCCTACGTCAATGCCGTGTATGTGACCACGAAGACTACATCGAACATCGTCGAAGATACATATGTCTTCGGTCCCCATCTTGTGAATCAAATCAAGTATGCGTATCTACGCGATTGGGTGACCGTGGGAAATCCGACATTGAGTGTCGCTCAATATGAGGCCGGGCTGGGCGGTGTTGGAATCGGCAATCTGCCTCAGGGGCAGGCTTCGCTTGCTTTTCCGGGAGTCTCCTTCAGCGGTGCTGCGGACTCGCCGACTGCGTGGAGCAGCCAGAATGGCTACGGCCAGTATGAAAACACCTATGTGGCGATGGATAACGTTCAATGGACGCGCAATAAGCACTCTTTCACCTTCGGCGGAGATTACCAGTGGGAAAACACAAATCAATCCAGCTTCGCCACGCAGAGCGCTCCATTGTCGCTTGCTTTTGCTAACACGGAAACTTCCGGCTACAACAGCGCCGGCACCATTCAGTCGACCAATACCGGCAACTCGTATGCGAGTTTCCTGATGGGAGCAGTGAACTCGACCAGCTTGAGCGTTCAGCCGTTCAGCACCCTTGGCTCCCGGTTTTACAACTTCTCTCCTTGGATTGCCGATGATTACCGGCCGAATGCCCGCTTGACCGTGAACTTGGGCCTCCGCTGGGACCTGTTCCAGCCATTCAAGGAAGCGCAGAACAGATGGTCGTTCCTGAATGCCGTACTCATCAATCCCGCAACTGGAACGCCGGGAGCTCTTCAATTCGCCGGCAACGGCACCGACAGTTGTCAGTGCCGGACACCGGTTCACGAGTATCTGAAAAACCTCGGGCCTCGCGTGGGATTCGCCTACCTGCTAAATGACAAGACCGTGGTTCGGGGCACCTTCAACATCACCTACTCCCATGGCGGCGGCGTGGGCGGCGCGTCGGGTGCAACCAATGGATCGGGACAGTTGGGGCTCAGCGCCAATCCCTCATTTCTCAGCTCCGGACAGGGAGGCATTCCGGCGTTTTACCTCAACTCCAACATCGGAGCGCTCAGCAATACGGCCTTTCCCGCTTACTCAACGGCGCCGAACATCAGTCCCATAGTTAATTCGGGGAATTACATTAACTCCGCCGGCGTCGCCATCACCCCGAGCAGCATCACCTATGCTGATCCCATCGTGGGCGGCCGTGCCCCCTATTCCGAGAACTGGAGCCTCGGCTTCCAGCGGGCGCTCACCCGGGACATTACCGCGTCCGTCAGTTACTCGGGCAGCGAGTCGCACTTCATATGGAGCGCCGAGACGGCCCGCGGGTATTACGTCAATCAGTTGGACCCTAAGTATGAGGTACTCGGGTCGCTCTTAACTAAATTGCCAAACAGCATCGATCCGGCAACCGGAAAAACTTACCTGAGTGAGGCGCAGGCCATCGTGCCGGGCGTGCAGTTGCCCTACGGCAACTTCGGCTCCGCAAACGGCACCATTCAGGCCATGCTGAATCCGTTCCCTCAGTACAGTAGCGTAACCGACTTGTGGGGCAACGTATCCAACGCCGACTTCAATTCGGTGCAGGTTACTCTCGCGCAGCGTCCCGCGCATGGGCTGTCTTACACGGTGAACTACACGTACAGCAAGGATATCGATGACACCGGAACCTTCCGGACCGGCTACGCTATTCCCGCGGGTGTTACTACCGATGGCAAGGCTTGGAAGCAGGATCGCATCGATCGTTCGCTGGGCGCCGGGGAAGAGCCGCAGGTTCTGAGTGCGTTCGGTGTCTACGAGCTCCCGTTCGGCAAGGGCAGCGGCCAGTGGTTGGTGAAAAAGCTGGTGTCGGACTGGATATTGTCCGGCATCTTTACCTATGTATCCGGGAGCCCGCTGAACATTGTTGGCTCGGGTTGCCAGGCGGTGGGGCTTGGAACCTGCATGCCGAGTTACGCATCAGGCTTCAGCGGCACCGCTCGTCAGAAAGGCGGATGGGGTCGTGGCGTGACGGCGGCTACAGTAGGCAGCGTCCAGTTCATCAATCCCAGTGCCTTTACGGTGCCCACTACCTATCAGATCGGCAACATAGCACGCAGCGGCGCGGACAATCTCTTCGGCCCCGGCGTCTCAACGCTTAACCTGAGCGTGCGCCGCACGTTCAAGTTGTGGCGCGAAGGGTCCCAGTTCGTCTTTCAGGCGGATGTCTTCAACGTGGATAACAACGTGCTGTTCGGTGGAATCGGTACGACCCTGCCGTCAACTAACGCTGCCAGTTCAAGCTTTGGAACAGTTAGCAGCCAAGCAAACAGCTCTCGAGACTTTCAGTTTGCGGGAAGGTTCAACTTCTAGAGGGGCTTGTTGAAGATTGGTTTCCGTCCTGCGCCGGGTGTGGCCGCCTGGCCGCCTGACAAGCCTGCAGGGATAGGATCGGATCTAGGAGGAGATGTTAGCAATATCTCGTTGCAGCAGCGAGCGCCGAACGATCTTCCGCTTGGTGCGGCGCAGAAGTTGCCTTACACGGTAATTCATTCGCTGAACGCCGATTTCGAGATGTTGTGTCCGTACTCCGGCCGCAGTTGAATGGCGTTGAGCGGAGCCTCGTATCCATGATCCTACCCAAATCACGGCACGCCACAGCACCGAAGTGCCATTCTGATTCTTGATCACTCCCGAAAGAATAAACCGTGCCAAGTTGGCCGACCGAATCTTGGCGAGGCATAAGTCAACGACCAGTTCGATACCGAAGCGCACGGTGGTCCCTCGTGAGCCACCTTATCGCAAACCCGACTTCGCAGGCAGTTCAAACACTAGTAGCAGACACGCACTGCTTTAGGCCTCCGCTAGGGGAGGCCCGCTTCCGCCAGTCCAGCTCGGACCGCTCGCAGGTTGGTGAAGTCCGCGCTGTCATAGAAGCCCAGCATGATCCCGTTCATCTTCGTCTCGACCGCGATCTTCACGCCTTGCCGGATCAGCTCCGGCGTAGCGCGCGGCCGCACCCCGACTCCGCTGACGAGATTGAACTCCGGGCCCATGTTTCCGCGCTCCTCGGTCAGCCACGAGCGCTTGCCCTCCATCGCGGCGGCCTGGCCGGTCTGCTCGGAGTAGTCCTGGACGCGGAGCGCATCCAGATGCGGTTTCAGTTGCACGATATCCACGCCGAAGTCGCGGGGGTTCTTCGCGTGCATGTTGTAGCGCAGCACGACTCCCG
>CAZAXI010000230.1:0-6397 GCA_964489045.1 uncultured Granulicella sp.
GTCTGGTTGAACTTCTCGTCGTGGTCGATGCGGAAGGGCGTGTGGGTTACGGTCGAGCCGGGTGGCGCCGGGATGGTGCCAAGGCCGCTGGTCTGCGGCGTGAAGAAGCGCGCCGCCACCGACGAGAAAACTATCTGCGCGGTGAAGTTGTGGATGGCAGGAACGTCCAGGCGGCCATCGAAGCCGGGAATCTTGGAGTTGTGCCAGCCGATGGGGAAGGTGATGGGCGTGGCCCCCAGGACCGAGAAGTCATAGGCGTTGTGGGTGTACTTCCACACGTAGTCGGCGGAGAGCACCGCGTACTTCGACAACTGCTGCTCGAAGCCGGCGTGGAAGTCGTTGCGGAAGCCGGGCTGGTTGGGCGAAGGAGTGCAGGGGATAAGGTCCGCGATGACGGCATAGTTGCAACCCTCGCTGGCGAGG
Organism: uncultured Granulicella sp.; assembly: GCA_964489045.1. Lineage (GTDB taxonomy): Bacteria > Acidobacteriota > Terriglobia > Terriglobales > Acidobacteriaceae > Edaphobacter. The sequence goes on from CAZAXI010000230.1 coordinate 424, forward strand.
ACGAGGTTTTCGTTAAAGGGCGACTCCAGCGTGCGGGCGTAGGAGAGGCGCAGAACGGTGCCGGTGGGCTTGACCTTGTAGGAGAGCGCCAGCCTGGGTTCGACCTGGTTGGCGATGGTGAGGCCGTTGTACTGATCGAAGCGGAGGCCGAAGTTGCCGGACCAGGGGCCGGCGGTGATGGCGTCCTGCGCGTAGGCGGCGAACTCCTTGACGTCGGTGTGGCCGTTGAAGCGATACAGGCTGCCGCCGCGGGTCAGATCGTAGGGAAGCAGGACGGCGCAGGGTGTGGTTGGGAAACAGTCGATCGGATTGATGAGGTTGGGATCGACGATGCCTAGCTGGAAGTGCTCGTTGAGGAAGGTCTGCTCGTAGGAGACGCCGGCTTTGACGTTATTGACGCCGTGGGTGTAGGTGACGTCGGTGAGCAGGCCGGTGTTGGCCAGGGAGCGCTGCTGGGCGATGGTCTCCTGCTGCAGGTCGGGTGCGCCGCGGTCGGCGAACGGGTTCTTGCTGGGGTAGTAGTTGAAACCATCGCGGCGGTAGAAGTAGTTGGTATTCAGGACCGTGTGCTGGTTGATGACGCGGGTATAGCTGGGGGCGAAGTTGACGGTCTGGATCTGCGCGCGCTGGTCGGCCGGGCCCACTGCGAGGCCGTTGGAGCCAATGGCGACGCCGGCGGAGTTGGTGGGCCACTGGGTGGCGTACTCGCTGTCGTAGGAGTTTGGCGTCTGGAACCAGGAGCGGGTGTAGCCGAGGTTGAGATGGATGGAGTCGGCGGCAGTGAATTGGTAGTCGACGCGATCGAAGAGGTTTTCCTCGTTGCCCTTGTCGTGGATGGCGTGGAACTCGGGCGGGTCGAGAAAGCGGCCGGTGTTCATGACATTGGCGGAGATGAAGTTGCCGGCCTTCTGCTTTCCGTAAGCAAGATTGAAGCCGACGTTGGAGGAACCGAAGGAGCCATAGGACGCGGTGACCTCGCCATGGGGCTGCGGATTGCCAAGACCGGAGCGCGTGGTGGCGACGATGACCAACGAGGTTTTACCCCCGTACTCAGCAGAGGGCGCGCCGGGGATGACTTCGAGCGACTGCACGGAGTCCATGGGGATCTGGTTGGAGAAGACCTTGGATTGCTGGTCGGTGATGGGCTGGCCGTCGACGGAGAAGGAGTTGGAAGCGTGGTCGCCCATGCCGTGGAACATGCCGTTGGAGTCGGCGGAGACGCCGGGCGAGGCGAGCGTGACCACCGAACTGACCGAGGAGGACAGGCTCTCGAGCGGGATCTTGGAGAAGAGGTCGCGGTCGACATCGGTGTGGCCGACGGGGTCGGCTTCGACCATGTCGCTATTGGAGGTAGTGACCTCGACAGTGGTGCTGGTCCCTGCGACCTGCAGCGCGGCGTTGGCCGTGACCGGCACAAAGGACTGCAGGTCGACAGTCTGGGTGAACGTGGCCAGGGTGTTGGCTGTGATGGTGAGCCGGTAGGTGTTGAAGGGGATGTTGGTGATGGTGTAGCTACCGGTGCTGTCCGTGGGGACGGTACGAGTGAAGCCGCTGACGGAGTTGGCGAGGGTCACGGTGGCGTTCGGAACGACGGCGCCGGAGGCGTCGGTGACGACGCCGGTGACCGTGGCCGCGTTGCCAGCGGTCTGAGTACGAGCTGGAGTCGGCGGGCGGCGGGCCGGCGCGGGAGCCGTCTGGGCGCCGGCCGGAAGCGTGGTCGCCCCACCCAGCACAGCCAGCGAGAGCATGATCACGAACGGTGGTGAGACGGCGCGTCTTAGGGATAAGCGCATCGATTTTCCCCTATCGGGTACCTGTTGCGGCGTGAGTCTGGAGCATCCCTCGCGTGCCAGGAGCGCCGGAGAATAAGATACAAAGCAGCTCCTCCAAAGGGGAAAAGTCACTTCGCTATCAGGCTTCCGGGGACCAGTTTTGAGAGATGCTCAGGCGGGGACGGCAGCAGCCGGCGGGGGGCGGGTAAAAAGCGCGAAGGTCGAGAGGGCGCTGGGGACGACCGATGGCGGGATGGATTCCAGCACTGCCACCACCGCGGCGGTGGGCGCCGGAGCCGGGGTCTGGACCAGATGTACGGATATGTGGGCCGCCGCGCAGAGCGAGCAGTTGGCGTGGGTGTCGGTGCCGTCCGCGTGGGTATGGGCGACCTGCACGGTGCCGGCAACAACCACCAGAAGAACGCAGAGCAGCGCGAGGAGGATTCTCCACGGACACTCGGCGCGTGATCTGAGGCCGTTATGACCCATACATAGCCACTATACCGCAGTGTATGGGATGCGTGTTTGGACGGACGGGGATGGATCGAAGACGCAAAAGGGTCGGGACGGCTCGCGGACGATGGAACCGCGAGGCCTCCCGGCCGGTGAGGATGAGCTCTACTCGCCCGCCGCGATGCGCGGGGTAATCAGGCCGATGTTGTCGACCTCGGCCTCGTGGCCCATGTCAATCACTTCAGCGACCTTGCTGAAGTCAAGGGATGCGTCGCCCTTGACGAACATCACTTTCTCCGTGCGGATTGCAAAGATCTCCTGCAGCTTGGGCTCGATCTGCGACTTCGCAAACACATCCTGATTGATCAGGTACGAGGGCTCGCCTTTGCCGTTCGCCTGGATCGAAACCACGATGGTCGTTACAGGCGGCGGTGCCTCAATGTCCTTGGGGGGCTGCGGAATCAGTGTTTCGAGCCCCTTCGGAGTCACTGGCACGATCACCATGAAGATGATCAGAAGCACCAGCAGAACGTCGATCAACGGAGTTACGTTGATATCTGAAACTGCTTTGTCTGTGCCGCCACCACCGCCCATGCCCATAGCAACCTCCTGGGCTTTCGGCTGCTCGGTGCGAGTCCGTCAGGGGAAAGCTCTATTCACCCGCTGCGATGCGCGGGGTAATCAGGCCGATGTTGTCGACGTCGGCCTCGTGGCCCATGTCGATCACTTCGGCGACCTTGCTGAAGTCAAGCGATGCATCGCCCTTGACGAACATCACTTTTTCCTGACGGGTGGCGAAGATTTCGGCCAGCTTGGGCTCGATCTGCGACTTCGCGAACACATCCTGGTTGATCAGGTAGGAGGGCTCGCCTTTGCCGTTCGCCTGGATCGAGACCACGATGGTGCGGTCGTTGGTCTGATCCTGCTGCGGGTTCTTCGGGGGCTGCGGAATCAGGGTTTCGAGCCCCTTCGGCGTCACCGGCACAATCACCATGAAGATGATCAGAAGCACCAGAAGAACGTCGATCAACGGCGTAACGTTGATGTCTGAAACCGCTTTATCTGTACCGCCACCACCGCCCATTCCCATAGCAAATCTCCTTATTCTCTCGACCGCGAGACACTTGGGCCCCGGCGGCAATGCTGCTTACTTGTTTACCGGCTCGTCCGTTTCCTTCTTCTCGGTGAGCAGACCGAGGTTGCTGACTCCGGCTGCGCGGATCTGATCCACAGCATCCATGACCTTACCGTAGTTGGCGCGAACATCCGCCCGCAGGTAAACCTCTTTGTCGGTCTTGTTGGTCAGCTTGTCCACGATCTTCGCCGACAACTGGTCGGGGGAGATCGGATCTCCACCCAGGTAGAGCCTGCCATCGCGGGTGACGGCCACGGTTACCGCGTCTTCCTTGTTCGCATTCTCCATGATGACGGCAGCGTTTGCCACCGGCAGATCCACGTTGACCTTGTTGTTCAACATGGGCGTAATCACCATGAAGATGATCAGAAGCACCAGCATCACGTCCACCATCGGGGTGACGTTGATGTTGGAGTTGACCTTCTTGCCTTCTTCGCGCTTGTTGATTCCCATAAGAGTGCTTTCCCGTCCGATTGTTGCCGGCGTGCGCCGCTAAGATGCGGCGCGTATCCAATTGCGACCGGATCGCCCCAGGGTTGGTACGCTTCCGGAGGCCGTTCGCTTCGGCCTCCGGACCGTACTTATCCGAGTGATCCCAATACTTCTCCCAGCCAACTGAGGCAGGGAGTGCAGCCTACAGGTGGCTCTGCTTGATGAAGTAGTCCACCAGTTCGCTGGAGCTGTTGTCCATCTCAACGTCGAACGCTTCCACCTTGTTGGTGAAGTAGTTGAACGTCATGACGGCGGGGATGGCGACGAACAGGCCGAACGCAGTGGTGACCAGCGCCTCAGAGATACCGCCGGCGACCGCGCCGATTCCCGAAGTCTTCTGGGTGGCGATGGCCTGGAAGGCATTCAAGATGCCGATGACGGTGCCCAGCAGGCCGATAAACGGTGCGGTGGACCCGATGGTCGCGAGACCGCCGAGGCCTCTCTTCAGCTTGGCGTGAACGATCGCTTCGGAGCGTTCGAGCGCGCGCTGCGAGCTCTCCACCTGCTCTTCGGTGATGTTGCCGCCCGAGCCGAAGCTGCGGAACTCCTGCAGGCCGGCGGTGACCACTTCGGCGAGGTGCGACTTCTTGCTGCGGTCTCCCAGCTTGATTGCCTCGTCGAGACGGCCATCCTTGAGGGCGCCGGCAACCTTGGGCGCAAACTCGCGCGACTGCTTGCGGGCGGCGTTGAAGTATAGCCAGCGGTCGATCATGACGGCGAGCGACCAGATGGACATGATGAACAGGATGATGGCGATAATGCGGGCGGGCCATCCCATGTTCTGAATCAGACCCGCGGCGCTGAAGCTGACCCCACCAGCACCTTGGTCCTGAAAGTACATGGCGAGTGACGCCGGAACGTGAGCGAAGTTTGCGAGATGAGCGAGAATCACTGGAATCTTTCCTCCTGATTTATACAACGTTGGACGGGATCGACGACAACCTCAAAGTCGATCTACGAAAAGGCTACGAGAATTCGAATACGCAGATTCATGTTCCGGGTTGCGAAGATGAGCTGCGGGAAAACGAGTGCGAGAACTGCGTGGAACTAGCCGCCGGAGAAGGTGAAGTTGACATTGATGGTGGTTTCCACCTCGGTGGGTTCCCCGCTTAGAAGATACGGCTTGTAGCGCCAGCGCTTGACTGCATCCACCGCGGCGCCGGTCAACATCGGCGGTCCGCTGATGACGTTCAGATTCTCAATCGTGCCCGTCTTCGAGATGATGGCATGCAGCACCACCACGCCCTGAACGTGGGCTGCCTTGGCGATGGGCGGGTAGACGGGTTGCGGCTGCGAGATGGCTAACCCCTGTACCACGCCGCTGGAAACGCGCTGCGGACCGGCCGGCTTGACTACCCTTTGCACCACGGGGGGCGGACTTGCGAGACCCAGGTTGGCCATGCCGGCTACGCCGGTGCTGCTGCCGCTGCCCATGCCGGACATGCCGGCCACACCGACGCTGGATGGGGGTGGGGCGTCTTCCTTGATCATTTTGATGTCTTTGGGAATCTTGGTGGGCGCGTGCAAGCCCTGGTCGATCTCGGACACGATATGCACCGGCTGGACCTTGACCTCGGGTGGCGGCGGCGGGGGTGGCGGTGGGGGTGGTGGCGGCGCGGTCAGCATCTGGGTCATCATCGTCGCCGGCAGCGCTTCAGGATACAGCAGCGGAATCAGGATGATGATGATCAGGATGGAGAGATTGATTGTGCCCGTCACCCACATCCACCGAGTCGCCTTGGACTTAATCTGCCCGCCGGATTCCATCAAAGAGTCTTCAAACATGGACAGCCTCGCAAGAAACGTTCTACCCAGCTTAGACACCGCGCCGTTCTACTTTGTTCCCGCCTGTAAATCCGCAGCGCGGGGAGAACCCCGGGGAAGCCGAAATGGGCAGCCCTGAAATCTTATACGAAAAACAATCCCGCCGGATAGCCGGGGTCGAATACCGCCTAGGCCTTGGCTCGCTTGGCGGGTAGATTGGCAACCTTGCCACGGCGCTTGCGCCAGTCCTGGTACGCCACCAGCATGGGCGCGGCAACCGCGATGGAAGAGTAAGTCCCAATGACGATGCCGACCGTGAGCGCAAACGAGAAGCCGCGCAGCACCGGCCCGCCGAACA
>CAZAXI010000231.1:0-6069 GCA_964489045.1 uncultured Granulicella sp.
AGGCCACTCGACCGCTTCGCAGGCGGCGTCCAGTACCCACTGGAAATACCCTCCAAACGACGCCTGCACAGCCGAGAGCACACATCCCGAACCGCTTCACCTGCGACGCACGTCACAGCGCAAAGCATTCTGGATGTGCCAAGCGGTTGGGGCACTTCATAAAGTGTCCCAGGCGACATCCGCGGCGGGCGGGACGCGGCTATGATTCAGCGTATGCGGATGTGACGTATGCGGGCGCATTTGGCGAGTTTGGTGGAGGAGTTCAGGAAGCACGCGGCGGAGACGGCCGTGGTGGCGCATCGCGGAGTGCGGCGGTATGCGACTACCTATGGCGAGCTGGCAGAGCTGGCGGGACGGTTCGCGGCGGAGCTGGAACGGCGCGGGGTGCGGCCGGGCGAACGAGTGGTGCTGTGGGGCGCGGATTCGGCTGAGTGGATTGGGGTGTTCTTTGGGTGCCTGCTGCGCGGGGTGATGGTGGTGCCGCTGGATGCGGCGGGCGATGCGGGGTTCGCGGGGAGGGTGGTCGAGGATGTGGGGGCGAAGTTGGTGGTCAGCGACAGGGAACAGGGACTAGGGAACAGGGAACAGGGAACAGAAAGGCAGGGCTCGCTTTTCCCTGATCCCTGTTCCCTGTTCCCTGAACGGATGGAGTTAAGGGGGATTGGGGGGCGGCTGGGGGGGGAGCCGCTGTGGGCGGTGAGTGAGGCGGTGGGGCTGGATACGCCGTTCCAGATTGTGTTTACGTCGGGGACTACGGCGGAGCCGCGCGGGGTGGTGCATACGCACCGGAATGTGCTGGCGACGCTGGACCCGATCGAGCGGGAGATTCGGAAATACCGGCGGCTGGAGCGGATGTTCCATCCGCTGCGATTTCTAGCCTCGCTGCCGCTGAGCCATGTGTTTGGACAGTTCATGGGACTCTGGTGCCCGGCGCTGCTGGGGGCGGAGGTCCACTTTGCGGAGCAGTTGGAGCCGGCACGCGTGGTGGATCTGATCAAGCGGGAACGGATTTCGGTGCTGGTGGCGGTGCCGAGAGTGTTGGAGTTATTGCGGGGGCATTTGCTCACAAGGTTCGAGGTTCAAGGTTCGAGGTTCGAGGGGAGTTCTCAGTTGTCAGTTGTCAGTTCTGAGGAAGAGCAAAGGCGTGTCCCGGGGGCTAAAGCCCCTGTCGAGAGTGTGGCTGGAATGCCGGGACTGAAGTCCCGGCCTATCTCAGAAACAAGAGCGGACGGTTCAGAAGCAAGGGCGGACGGTTCAGAAGCAAGGGCGGACGGTTCAGAAGCAAGGGCGGACGGTTCAGAAGCAAGGGCGGGCGGCGCGAAGCTGGGCGCGGGCGAACTGAGAACTGAGAACTTACACCTGACAACTGTAGTTAAGAAGTGGTGGCGGGGGAGGCGGGTGCATCGGGCGCTGGGATGGAGGTTCTGGGCGGTGATCTCGGGCGGGGCGACGCTGCCGCGGGAGTTGGAGGCGTTCTGGAGCGGGCTGGGGTTTGCGCTGATTCAGGGGTATGGGATGACCGAGACGACTGCGCTGGTGACGCTGAACCACCCCTTCCATATTAAGCAGGGGACGATTGGGAAGACGCTGCCGGGACGCGAGGTGAAGATTGGGGCGGATGGGGAGATCCTGGTGCGCGGGGATGTGGTGGCAGGGGCGACCTGGGAGCATGGGGCGATGCGTCGGCGGGAGGGCGAGTGGCTGGCGACCGGCGACCTGGCCGAGGCGGGCGCGGAGGGCGAGCTGAAGTTCGTGGGCCGGAAGGGCGATGTGATTGTGACCGCCGCGGGGATGAATGTTCATCCGGCAGACCTGGAGGCGGCGCTGGCGGGACAGGCGGGAGTGCGCGGTGTGGTGGTGGTGGGATGTAATTTCCACCCCAGCCAGCAAGCTGGCCGGGGACCCCGACTATTTGCGGCGGGGCCGGAGGCGGTGGCGGTGGTGCTGTTTTCCGGGACGGACGAGGAGATGGCGGCGGCGGTGAAGGAGGCAAATCGAGGGCTGGCGGAGTATCAGCAGATACGGCGATGGGTGAGGTGGCCGGAGTTGACGTTTCCGTATACGTCGACGGGGAAGCTGGTGCGGCGGGAGGTGGCGGGGTGGGTTTGCGGGAAGGTGGGGGGCATGCCCCAGGGGTTAAAACCCCTTTCTTCGGCGGCGGTCGAGAGACCCAAGGCTGAAGCCTTGGGGTACCTGGAAGCTAGAGACGAAGTGCTGGGGGTGATTGAAGAGGTGACGGGAGAACCTACATCTCACAATCGAAACCTCCCCAGCGAACAGGCTGGGCAGCCGGGGGATTCGCTGCGGCTGGCGGAGGATTTGAAGCTGGATTCGCTGGGGCGGGTGCAGTTGCAATCGGCGCTGGAGCAGCGGTTCGACGTGGAGCTGGATGAAGATGCGGTGGCAGCGGTGGAGACGGTGGGAGAGCTTCGGAGGATGGTGGAGGGGCAGTTGGGAGGAGACAGGGAACAGGGGCGGGCGGGGGTAGGTGGAGAGAAGTTGGTGGGAGGCAATGCGAAAGACCTACCCCAGGGGCTAAAGCCCAATTTATTCCGCGGCGCTTACGGCACGGATAAATCCGTGCCCTTAACGAAACGGAGTTTTTCAGCAGCCTCTGAAACCTTGGGGTACCTGGAAGCCGGAGGAGGAGATGCAACCCTGACGGAGGCAGGGCGGCCGGCGGCGAGCGAGGGAGAACGGTTTGCGGAGGCGGCGGTCAGTGGGCGGCGGGCGGCGGGCGGGGAGGAGGTGGTGTATCCGCGGTGGGCTTGGTGGTGGTGGGTGCGGTGGGTGCGGGTGGTGTGGATCGAGGCGGTGATGCGGCCGCTGGTGTGGGTGCTGGCTCGGCCTAAGGTATATGTAACTACTGGAGGAGCAAATGTGGGGCGGGTGGGAGATTATGTAACTGGGGGAGGAACAAATACGGAGATTCTGAGCTTCGCTCAGAATGACGAGCGAGAGCGAGGGATAAATGCGGGGGTCTCTCCACTGCGCTTCGCTTCGGTCGAGATGACGGGGGCTTTAAATGTGGGCAAAGGCAAATCCTCCGCTCCGGTCGGGATGACGGCGGCTCGAAATTCAGGCAAAGGCGAATGCGGGGATCCCTCCGCTGCGGTCGGGATGACGGCGGCACCGGGGAGGGGCGGTGGTCCGGAGGGGCCGGTGCTGATTATTTGTAATCATGTGACGGCGTTCGATGGGGCGCTGGTGCTGTATGCGCTGCCGGGGCGGGTGCGGCGGCGGGTGGCGTGCGCGATGTCGGGAGAGATGCTGATGGACTACCGGCACGGGCGCGGGCAGGGCAACTGGGTGCTGAACTTGCTGGCGCCGGGGGCGTACTGGCTGCTGACGGCGCTGTTCAATGTGTTTCCGCTGCCGCGGGCGCGGGGCTTCCGGCGGAGCTTTGCGCATGCGGGCGAGGCGATGGACAAAGGCTACTCGGTGCTGATTTTTCCGGAGGGGTCGCGGAGCAGGGATGGGAAGATGCATGGGTTCCGGCCGGGGATTGGATTGCTGGCGAAAGAGGCTGGGGCGGCGGTGTGGCCGGTGGGGCTGCGGGGATTGTATGAGCTTACGGGGGACAAGCGCGCGCGGTGGTTCCATGCGGGGAAGATCGAGGTGCGGGTGGGAGCGATGGTGGGAGCGGCGGATGAGACGAGCGATCCGGCGGAGGTGACGGGGAGGCTGGAGGCGGCGGTAAGGGGATTGGTGGAGTAGGCGGTCAGGTTCTGGGGTGGCTGACAGGCCATGTTTGCTTGACGATGACGCTGACGCCGATGGTGATCAGGAAGGCGATGATCAGCGGGTGGGCGGGCCATATAAGTGCGGCGAAGCCGAAGAGCCACGAGCCGGTGCCGACAGCGGTGGCGATGAGAGTGGCTGCGAGAGTGCTTTGGGTGGAGGCTTTCATGGGAAGGTCCTTGGTGGTGGTACGTTGCCAGGGACAATTGTGTTCCCGATATGGGGATGGGACAAGGGAAATGTGGCAGGGCAGAGGCAAATGCGGGGGGTTCTCCACTGCGCCTTCGACTTCGCTCAGGGTCCGGTCGAGATGACGCTTCCAAGAGCGTTCAGGGCAGGTTCGGCAATCCGGATGGGGGTGCGAGGGTAGAGAGTAACCCCACGATGGATCAGGGGTCGGAGTGGAGGTGGTAGAGGCGGGTGATTTCGGTGAAGAGCTGGGCGGTGAGGGCGTCGGCGTCGCGGGTGGTGAGGGAGTGGGTGGGGATGGGGTCTCCGACGATGATTTTCAAGGGGCGGGGGCGGAGCGCGTAGGTGTGGATGGGGAGCAGTTCGTACGTGCCGACGAGGGCGAGCGGGATGAGCGGGACCTGGGCCCGGATGGCCATGAAGGCACCGCCGGAGGCGAGCGACTGTAATTGGCCAGTGGGGGAACGGGAGCCTTCGGGGAAGACGACCAGGGGGATGCCGGACTGGAGCGTCTTGGCGCCGCGGAGCAGGCCGGCGATGAGCGAGCGCGGGCTGCCGGAATGGATGGGGACCTGGCCGGAACGTTGGAGATACCAGCCGACGAACGGGACCTTCCAAAGGCCGCCCTTGGCGAGGATGCGGAACTGGAAAGGCAGGCGGGCGAAGAGGACCGACGTGTCCATGTAGCTGAGGTGGTTGGAGGCGTAGACGGCGGTGTGTGCGTTGCGAAGTTTTTCGGCGCCGATGACTTCGACCGGCGAGAAGGAGATGCGGAGCAGCGTGCGCGCCCAGATGCGGGCGATGAAATGCTGCTGGCGGCCGGAACGGTCCCACAGGCCGCAGACGAGCGAGATGCAGCCGAAGAAGGCGGTGGCCGCGGCCATGAGCGGGATGGCGAAGAGGTTGGTGAAGAGGCGGAGATGGAGGGGGATGGGAGCGTTGTTCGTTGTTTGTTCTACGTTGTTCGTTGGGGGCGCGGGCTCGAGTGGCGCGGGCGGGATTTGGGGGGTGGTGGTCATGGGACAGGTTCGAGGTTCGAGGTTCGAGGGAGAAGCCCATACCGATTGTCGCCGATGATGGGGATTTTTGTTGAATCGACTTTATGTAACTTGGTTCGATACATACTATTTGGATTGCGAGAGGGCGGCGGTGCGGAGGGCCCCGATGAGGTAGATGGAGCCGGTGGCGACGATGAGGCCGTCGGGTGGGGTGAGCGAGCGGGCGAGGGCGAGAGCTTCGGTTGCATTCTGCGCGGTGTGGGCGGGGATGGAGAGGGCGCGGGCGGCGGCGATGAGGGAGTCGAGGGAGGCGGCGCGGGGCGAGTCGATGGGGGTGAGGATGAGGTTCAAGGTTCGAGGTTCGAGGTTCGAGGGGCGAAGAGGCCAATGCGGGGGTTCTTCGCTCCGCTCAGAATGACAAGCAGGAGCGGAAGGCAAATGCGGGGGTTCTTCCCCTTCGTTTCCCTCAGGGTCAGAATGACAAGCGCTGTTGGGGGTGATGGCGTCGAAGAGGGGGAAGAGGATGCGGGAGATCTCGGTGAGGTCCTTGTCGCGGAGGCAGGAGAAGATGAGGGTGCGGGGCGATTCCTGGGTGAAGCCGCGGGGTGCGGATTCGGGGAGAGAAGAGATGGCGGCGCGGAGGGTCCAGGCGCCGGCGGGGTTGTGGGCGACGTCGAGCAGGAGATTGGGAGGGAGGAATTCGAGGCGGCCGGGCCAGTGAGTGGAAACGATGCCCAGTTCGATGGTTTGGAGCAGGTTCGAGGTTCGAGGTTCGAGGTTCGAGGTGGGTGCTGCGAGGAGTTCGAGGGCGGCGGCGATGGCGAGGGCGATGTTGCGTTGCTGGTGGGAGCCGGGGAGGGGGGAACGGATGTGGAGGGTTTCTCCATTGAGGTGGAGGTCGTAGTGGTTGGGGGGGAGGGGGGAGGAACGCACATCTGCCCCAGGGGCTAAAGCCCCGATTTCCGGCTGGCCTATGAGAGCCAAGCCTGAAGGCTTGGCGTACCTAGAAGCGTCCTGGTCCGGGGGAGTCAAACCGACCCGAGGCTTGGCGTACCTAGAAGCGTCCTGGTCCGGGGGAGTCAAACAGACCCGAGGCTTGGCGTACCTAGAAGCGTCCTGGTCCGGGGGAGTCAAACAGACC
>CAZAXI010000231.1:6169-6383 GCA_964489045.1 uncultured Granulicella sp.
CAAGGCTTGGCGTACCTAGAAGCGTCCTGGTCCGGGGCGCGGTCGGGGAGGTAGGGGGTGGCGGAGATGGCTCGGGTGTTGAGGGCGATGGCGGCTTCGCCGATGGCCTGGTTGGCTTCGGGATGCTGGGGGAGGGTGATGAGGGTGCCGTTGGGGCGGAGGATGCCGGCTTTTTCGCGGGCGATTTCGGCGATGGTGGAGCCGAGGTAGTCCT
>CAZAXI010000232.1:0-6375 GCA_964489045.1 uncultured Granulicella sp.
AAGGGCGGAGACTGAAGTTCCGGTCTATCTCAGATGCAAGGGCGGAGACTGAAGTCCCGGCCTATCTCAGATGCAAGGGCGGAGACTGAAGTCCCGGCCTATCTCAGATGCAAGGGCGGAGACTGAAGTTCCGGTCTATCTCAGATGCGCAAAGGCGGGCAGGATGAAGGACAACTCGACTGAGTATCCACACCGGCTGAATGCAGAGGGTTCGTACGACTCGATCTGCCGGAGATGCTTTCGGACGGTGGCGCGGGCTGAAACGGAGGCGGAGCTGCGCGCGTATGAAGCGAAGCATATCTGCGATCCGCACATGATGACGGAGCACGCGTACTTTGACCGGGTGTAGGTGGTGCGCGGAAGGCAGTTGTTAGTTGCTAGTTGTTAGTTGAAGGCAATGGCAAGAGCGACGGCGCCGGTGGTGAAGAAACCCGGGGCTGAAGCCCGCCCTATCTCCGTGGCTGTATTCAGGGGCCTGAAGGCCCCTGCTCCCTCCGTAGCCGAGCTTTGCTCGGCGGAAAGACGGACAAAAACTCTTGCAGGGTGGGTGAACAGGGGTGGCTGTATTCAGGGGCAGACCCAAGGCTAAAGCCCTGGGCTACCAGGCCCCTGCTCCCTCCGTAGCCGAGCTTTGCTCGGCGGAAAGACGGACAAAAACTCTTGCAGGGTGGGTGAACAGGGGTGGCTGTATTCAGGGGCAGACCCAAGGCTAAAGCCCTGGGCTACCAGGCCCCTGCTCCCTCCGTAGCCGAGCTTTGCTCGGCGGAAAGACGGACAAAAACTCTTGCAGGGTGGGTGAACAGGGGTGGGGTCGCGGTGGTAGAATTTGCCACTGCATTTCAAATACGAAGAGCCAATGCAAAATGGGGGGTCTCTCCACTCAGCGCTAGAGCGCTTCGGCAGAGGTGACGCTCCTTTGCTGGATGCAAGACGGCGGTGGGTGCGCGGAAGGCAACCTACCCTTTCCGATAAGGCCGGAAAGGATGGGCCACCCGAACTCTCATCGATGGCGTACCGATGGCAACACCAATTCAAAAAAAACCGAGGGAGGAAGAACGATGAAACAGCTACTGTTTTTGGTATCGCTCGGGGCCCTGATGCTGGCGGGAAATGTGGGCGTGGCGCAGGAAGCGCTGAGCGGGACGTGGAAGATCGACATGAACAAGGTGGACTTCTCGAAGAAGCCGGATGTGTACGTGCTGATGGGCGGGATGTATGAGTGCAAGACGTGCGTGCCGCCGTACCGGGTGAAGGCCGATGGGATGGACCAGGCGGTGACGGGTCATCCGTACTTCGATTCGGTGGCGATTACGGTGGTGAACGACCACGAGGTGAAAGAGGTGGACAAGAAGGGCGGCAAGGTGGTGGCGACGTCGACGACGGTGATTTCGCCGGATGGGAAGACGGCGAAGTTCACCTTCAGCGATGCGAGCGACACCAACGGTGGGCCTCCGGTGACAGGCAAGGGTGAGTCGGAGCTGGTGGCGGCGGGGCCGGCGGGGTCGCATGCGTACTCGGGTTCGTGGCGGCTGACGAAGATTGAAAACATGTCGGACAACGCGACGGTGTGGAGCTACAAGGTGACCGGCGACCACATTACCATGACGGCGCGGACCGGACAGACGTATACGGCGAAGCTGGATGGCAGCGACGCGCCGATGCAAGGCGACCCGGGAGTGACCAGCGTGCAGGTGAAGATGATGGGCAAGAATACGCTGGTGGAGACGGACAAACGCGGCGATAAGGTGGTGAGCGTGTTTACGATGACGGTGTCTCCGGATGGGAAGACGGCGAAGGCGGTGTCGGAAGACAAGCTGGAGATGCGGTCGACCAGCTTCGATGTGGTGAAGCAGTAGGCTAGGTTCGAGGTACTAGGTTCGAGGTTCGAGGGGCGGGCGATGGTGGCTCGCCCCTTTGACGTTTTTGGGGCGGAGGGAGTATGAAGGCTGGACTATGAAGATCTCTGCTGCTGCTGCTCTGTGCGCTCTCGCGATCGTCTCGTCCATGACCTTTGGCCAAGCTCCGCCCGCGGGTGCGGTGGGGAGGGCGGCAGTTGCGCCGCTGAACCGGGCTGACCCGAATAGTCCGGCACAGGCGGGGCGGAATGCGCTGTACGTGTATCTGGATGGGATTGCGGCGAAGGATGAGGCGGTGCGGCGGGAGACGGTTGCCGGGATTACGACGCGGGCGCAGGCGGAGTTGCGGCAGCAGGAGGTGCGGTCGAGGATTCTGGATTTGATGGGGGGCGGGTTCGAGCGGACTCCGCTGAATGCGAAGGTGATGGGCGAGACGCAGATGGAGGGGTTCCGGATTGAGAAGGTGGTGTATGAGTCGCAGCCGAATTTTTTTGTGACGGCGCTGTTGTATGTGCCTGAAAAGCAGGGGACAGGGAACAGGGGACAGGGAACAGGAAACGAGGGGCAGGGGACAGCGAAGTTTCCGGCGGTGGTGATGGCTCCGGGGCATGCGGCGAGTGGGAAGGCCGGGGATTATGCGATGGCGTCGACGTTTGCAAGGAACGGGTTTGTGGTGCTGAGCTATGATCCGATCGGGCAGGGGGAGCGGCTGCAGTATATGGACCCGGCGAAGGCTACGGCGATGACGGCGGGCGATCCTTATCCGGGAGTGTCGCTGGCGACGCGGCCGACAGGAGAGCACGGCGAGGCGGGGTTGCAGCCAACGCTGATTGGGGATGCGGTGGCGCGGTACTTTTTGTGGGACGGGATGCGGGCGGTGGACTACCTGGTGAGCCGGCCGGAGGTGGATGCGGAGGAGATTGGGGCGTTTGGCTGCTCGGGCGGCGGGGCGATGACGGCGCTGCTGGGCGCGGCGGACAAGCGGGTGAAGGCGACGGCGACGGCGTGCTATTTGACGACCATGGATGCGCTGCTGTCAGCGGTGGGCGCGCAGGACGCGGAGCAGTCGATACCGGGATTCATTGCGAGCGGGTTCGACTTTGCGGATTGGGTGGAGCTGGCCGCGCCGCGGGCATACGCGATGGTGGGCACGGTGAGCGATATGTTTCCGTGGAAGGGATTTTTGGCGACGGCTACGGAGGCGCGGAGGTTTTATTCGCTGTTCGATGTGAGGGCGGCGGGGGTGGGGAGTTCTCAGTTGTCAGTTGTCAGTTCTCAGTTGCCGACACCGACGGGGCCTACGCTGAATCCGGATACGGCGAATGTGGTGGGGGCGGATTCTCCGTTCCAGGTGATTGCGGGGATTGGCGGGCATGGGAATTTGCGACCGATTACGTCACAAATTGTGGGGTTCTTCCTGGTGCATTTGGCGGGGAGGAGCGCGGACGAGTTTGTGGCGCCGCCTGCGGCTGCGGCGGGGGCTAGTCCGTTTGCGCTGCCGGATGTGCCGAAGGGTGCGCTGCAAGTGACGGCGACGGGGCAGGTGGCGACGAGTTATCCGGGGAGCGAGACGGTGTTCTCGCTGAATTTGAAGCGGGCGAAGGCGAAGCTGCCGCAGTTGCCGGTGCAGACGCTGCTGCAGGTGCAGACGGATGTGCGAGAGGTGACGGCGGCGGAGGCGGTGCCGGGGCAGTCGAATGGGCCGGATGTTGACCCGATTAAAGTTGATGGCAGCTCGACGCGGGAACGCGTGACTTTGTCCGTCGCGCCCGGGATTGATCTCCCGGCCTATCTTTACCGAAAGAATGTCCCTGGTAAACATCCAGCAATTCTGCGGCTGAGGAATGATCTGGAGGCTCCCTTCGACGCGAGTAATGCGGAAGACGCAGCGGAACTGATGGCGCAGGCGATGAATAACGTGGAACTACTTGCAATCACGCCGAGGCCAAGCCCGCCGGGCGGGGAGGAGACGAAGGCGGCGATTCTGGGGCCGTTTTATTTGACGGAGCTGCGGGCGGAGCTGGTGGGGAAGACGATTCTCGGGATGCGGGTGGATGACGTGATCCGCGCGGTGGATTATCTGGCGGCGCGGCCGGATGTGGATGCGAAGGACATCACGGTGGTGGCGAGCGGGCATATGGGGCTGGTGGCGCTGAATGCGGCGGTGCTGGATTCGCGGATCAAGCATGTGACGGTGGACCATGTGCTGGAGAGCTACCGGAGTTTGCTGGAGGCCCCGATGCCGCTGGATGCTCCGCAGGATGTTTTGCCGGGCGTGCTGGAGAAGTACGATGTGCCGGATTTGGTAAGGGTGCTGGGGGCGAGGGTGACAGCGACGGAGTGGCTATTACCCCAGCGAGCAAGCTCGCCGGGGACCCCGACGTTGAAGGGGACGGATAATTTGGCGGCGAAGTAGAAAGGCCCGGGGCTAAAGCCCCTTCTTGTTTGGGGACGGTATTCAGGGGCAGATCCAAGGCTAAAGCCTTGGGCTACCAGGCCCCTGCTCCCTCCGGGTCGATCTGCGCTCGAGGACGTGCTTTGCACGTGATGGGGCGCCCGGCTGCGCGAAAGAAAGGCCCGGGGCTAAAGCCCGCGGACTTCTTCGGAGCGATGAGACCCAAGGCTGAAGCCTTGGGCTACCAGGCTTGTGGTACCTAGAGGCAACGGCAAGGACAAAGACAAATGTGGGGTCTCTCCACTACGCTTCGCTTCGGTCGAGATGACGCTTCTATTTGAGCTGCGAGATGACGCTTCTATTTGAGCTGCGAGATGACGGCTTCTTTGCGCTGGGACGGGGCCTCGGTTCGAGGTTTGGAGCGGCAGAAGCAAGAGCGAATCACAGAGGACACAGGGAGAAAAAGAGAGAGCACAGAGGTTTTTGAGTGGAAGGGCCGCCCCATAGGTACCCTTATTTCCGACGCGCTACACTAGCGCCTAGTCCCCATGACCCAGTTCACTCCCGCCGCCCTCACCTTTCTCCGCGCGCTGGCCCGCCACAACGACCGCGCCTGGTTCACTCCGCGCAAAGGCACCTACGAGCGCGAGCTGAAACTCCCCATGCTGGCGCTGATCGAAGAGATCAATCACGGCTTCGCCGATTTCGCCCCGGACCACATCCGTCCCCCGCACAAGGCCATGATGCGCATCTACCGCGACACGCGATTTGACGCGGCGCGCGGCACCGCGCCCCGCCCCTACAAGACCCAGGTTGCCGCGTGGTGGGTCCGCCGCGGCCTGGAGAAAACGTCCGGCGCGGGCTTCTATTTCAGCCTGAGCGCCAAGGAAGTGGTTATCGCCGCAGGCATGTACATGCCCTCTCCGGAGCAACTGCTCGCGGTCCGCCGCCACATCCTGCTCCACCATGCCGAGCTGCGCGCGCTGCTGAGCGGCCGCCGCCTGAAATCCGCGCTGACCGAGTTCGAGGGCCACCGCCTGACCCGCGCCCCGCGCGGCTTCCCGGCGGATTCGCCGGCCCTGGATCTGCTGCTGTGCCGGCAGTGGGGAGTCTCGGCCAGCCTCCCCGCCGACGCCGCGCTCGCCCCATCCTTATTAAAGGAGGTCACCCGGCGCTTCGCGCTGGCCGCGCCGATCGTCCATTTCCTGAACACCCCGCTGACCGCCAAACCCCGCACCCACCACCCTGCCGAAGACCTCCTCGACTGAACTCTCGCTGTGGCCTCCAGGTAACCCAAGCCTTGGGGCCTGGGCCCTCCCGGGGTCCGAAGAAGTTGGTATGCTCTCTCCACATAGCCGGGAATACAATCGCGGGTGGTCCATATATGACTGAAAGACAGAGCTTCGGAATTGCGTTGATGGCGTCGTTGCTCGCGGCCATCCTCGGCAACGAAATTCCAGCCCGGCAAATGCCGCTCGACTACGCCGCGATGATCACGGTCAGCATCCCGTTCGCGGTCGCATGGGGCATCATCTTCGCATTCTGTCTTTGGCGTTATGGCAAGCGCGGATGGTGGGCAATCGTGGGAGCGCCGTTGGCGCTTTGGTGGCCCTTCTGGATGGTCTTCAATCATTTCCCACCCTGCTACTACTCGCACAATTGCGTTTGATTTCGAACTGTGCCCACCAAATCCCCCGTAAAATCGCCCCTTTTGTGCCCGAAATCGCACAAAAACCCAAAAAACAGGCAAAAAACCTGTGGAAACCGCGTAAAACCCATTGACAATCCTCCGCGAAAGGCTGATCGTGAAATGCGGTATACTTCCTCGCACCCGCATAAACACCGGAGATTTCGCTCGACAGACGTTCCCGCGAACCGGCGCAACACGGAAGAGGCAAGTAGCTTACCGCAGTACGCACTACTGATTCACGCACCATAATTCGATTCAAGGAGCAACACACATGGCAAAAGGTATGACCAAGACAGCGCTGGTTCGCGCAATGGCCGAGAAGCTCGAAATCACCAACAAGCAAGCCGCCGCCGGGCTGGAGCTGCTGGCCGAGATGGCCGTGAAGGAAACCAAGAAGAACGGCGAATTCACCATCCCCGGCATCGGCAAGCTGG
>CAZAXI010000233.1:0-6348 GCA_964489045.1 uncultured Granulicella sp.
AACGCCGCTCTGTGGCAGCGGATGTCGTGGGTTCGACCCCCACTAGCCGCCCCAAGGTCTAAAGTGTTGAAAACAAAGTACTAGAAAATAGGATGATACAAATTGTGCTAATTTTGTGCTACCGAAGTCGGGAGCGCCAGATTAGCACAATCCATCTGCGCCCCGGAAAAGGAGCGCAATGAGCACGACAACGGCGCCACTCGTCGCCATCTACGTGCGGCATACACCCGGCTGCAAATACTCCGCCGATGAGACTTCGAAGCGTTGTAACTGCCGCAAGCACCTGCGCTGGTCGCAGGGCGGCAAGCAATACCGCCGCAAGGCCGACACCCGAAGCTGGGCGGAGGCCGAGCGGGTGAAGCGCGATCTTGAAGACCAACTCTCCGGACGTGCGGCGAAGCAATTGAAAGTGGATTCCTCCGCGAAGCTCCTTGCCGAAGCAATTGAGGTGTTCATCACCGACAAGAAGACGCAGGGACTGTCGGACTCCGTCGTCGGTGGATATCGCCTGATGCTCAACCGACTCCGGACGTTCTGTGACGCAGGCAGCATCTACACAGTCAGGGGACTGACAGCGGACGTACTCACGATGTTCGTCTCCGACTGGCCGACGCTGTACCCCTCATCAAACACCCGCCAGAAGCGTCGTGAGCGTCTCCGCTCGTTCCTGCGTTATTGCTACGAGGCACAATGGTTGGAACGGGTCCCCGCCGTCACTCGCTTCAAGGTAGACGAACCGGAGACACTGACCTTGACCGCTGAGGAGTTCGTCCGTCTACTCGCCCACATCAACACAATGGACGCGAAGCGATGGGACGGCAAGACAGGAACGACAGGGAAGACGAGGGACAGGCTCCGCGCACTGATCCTGCTCATGAGGTGGAGCGGACTCAGCATCCGGGACGCTGCAACGTTGGAGCGGACCAGAATCGTTCTGCGTGAAGATGGTGTCTATCGCGTCGTCACCAGCCGAACGAAGACGGGGACAGATGTAAGTGTCCCGATTCCTTTGGCGGTTGCGAAGGAGATTCTCGCGCTCGACAACAGCAATCCGCGTTATCTCTTTTGGACTGGCGAGGGTCGTGGCGAGACGGTAGCAAACGTCTGGACTACTCGGTATATCCGGCCGCTCTTCGACGCGGCAAAGATTCCGTGCGGTGGGCACATGGTGAGTCACCGCCTCCGCGATACGTTCGCAGTGGACCTATTAGAAAAAGGCGTGCCGATGGAGGAGGTTGCCGCGTTGCTCGGCAACTCGCTTCGAGTTTGCGAGAAGCATTACGCGAAGTGGTCCAAGGGACGGCAGGACAGGGCCGACGCGCTGGTGATAGGCACGTGGGCCACACCGGAGACGGGCAAGTAAGGGGGGCATAGCCACACAGTGGGTTACGCACGAAGCCCCCGGCGTTGCGCCGGGGACTTCGTGGTTGTATGCCTGCATGTCAATGATGGCGACGGCGGTTGACCTGGCGCTCGGCGATGTAGCGCTCCAATGCCTGCGGGGGTATCCGCAAGCGCCGCTGGCGGCGTTTGTGCAGCGAACCGGGAGTGCCAATGTCGATTACGCCCTCGACGGACTCGAAGTGCCGCGCGACCGTGTTAGTCGAGCAACCCAGGATTAGTGAAACCTGTTCAACGGAGAGGTACTGGAAGAAGCTGGCCGGGACGCTGTTCTGCTCGCTCATGCAGCCTCCTGCAGGGCCGCATAGGCGGCGCATGGGCGCGAGATGATGCCAAGCCGGACGGCGGTGAGGACCAACTCCAAACGGTCTTGCGAGTCGAGTTTCTGGGCTGCATTGCGATTGTGGATGTCCCGCTTCAAAACACGAAGAGGGGGCATAGCTGATATTTTGTTGGAGTTGTGCGAGGAGGGGAGGGAATGAGAACCCTTCTCAACGGAAAACGAGCGCGGTACAGCATGAACTGCTTCCAAAAAACACCTCGAGGGTATTTAGTGAAAGCAGCGGTTCGCGATCGCTCTTTCCGGTGTTCTCGGCCCCTATTCTGTTTGCCGAGCAAATCGCCAGGGTTGTCAGTCGAATCTCGCCGACTGCAAGATAATTTCGCTGCACGAACGCAGAGGGCGACACTCGAAGCCTTCGCCAACTCCAACGTACTCCAAATCCAGAGGCCATTAACAGGAAAAGCACCAATCTCAACGATAAATACTGTACCGTTTTGGGAGTTGCGTCGGCAGTTCGCCCGTTTTGCGCGGGTGGTCGAAATCAACAGCGATCGATGGCTTGGTGTCTCAATGCATTGTCCGAGACTTAAGGGTATGGGATTGAGTGTCCTCAATTCGCGGATCAAGTTCGAGAGGTTGTGGCGGCAGAGTCAACAACCTCGCCGTTCTCATCGATCACTATTCGCGGTATGGGCCTGAGAGGCAGGTTGAGAGTATAGCGAGCGTGCTTCCTCTCTCCCGCTCTTGTCAGAGCGCCCTTTTCGACAAGGTCCGCAAGGTCCCGCGTCGTCGTCGCGGGAGACGAGCCGGCGATCTTGTTGTAGTTCCCTGCACTCAGCCCGCCCTTGAACCCCACTGGTCCCTCCTCGAGCATTCGAAGGATGACTTTTTGTTGCCGGGCATTGAGTTGACCGCTGAGTCGGTCGAGCAGCTTGGTCTTGTCAATCAGGAACTCGACCTGGGCCGTCGTCCGAAGCTGGGCCTCGATGGCAATTCCGGCGAACCAGGCCAGCCATTCCGTGATCTCGTTGCGCTTATTGGCAGCCTCAAGGGCATCGTAGTAGCCGCGGTGGTGAGCAAGGATGGCTGTCCCCAACGCAATGAGAATCGTCTGGCCGAAGCCCTGGACCAGGGCCTTCTCGGCGATGGCACGACCGATACGGCCGTTTCCGTCCTCAAACGGATGGATCGATTCGAAGTAGAGGTGGGCAATGCCAGCGCGCGTCAGCGCTGGAAGGGGCTCCGAACCGCCAGGTGCTGTGCGGTTGAACCACGCGATGAGGCGGTCCATCTCGGCGGGAACCCGATCGGATGGCGGCGCCTCAAAGTGGACTTTGGGCGCATACATTGCACCCGATACTACCTGCATGGGTTCGGTGCCGGTGCGATAGCTGCCAACGGCGTGCAGGTCTTTGCGGCCGGCCATCACCATCCTGTGCCACCCAGAGAGCATTTCAGTAGAGAGAGGATCCGGGACACTGCGGTACAAGCCAACCATCAGCTCCGCAATGCCTTGCTCTGCTGGTGCAACGCTACGGCTGTCCGTGGCCAACCCCAGCTGTCGTTGAATCGAAGATTGGACACTGGCCCGGTTCAGAATCTCCCCTTCGATCTCGGAGGTGGTGAGGGCCTCAACACTCATCTCGTCGACGGTCAGCTGCTCCAATTCCGTGTTTCCAAGATGTTTCGCCGTACCGATTAGGACTCCGGCGCCAAGGAGAAACTGCTCCTCTGCCCGTGCCAGGCGGGCGGGGTTCCAGGTGAAGTTCGGCCAGTCCGGCTGTTGCCAGTTCCAACGCATGATGTATACAGCATACTCTTATCGCTCATGGATAGGCTATTTCTTGATTGATAAGATACTAGAGAAATAGCGTGAAAAACTAGTTTTGCAGTTCAAAATACCCATTTATTTTCAATAATTTAGCGGAACTAAGCCGCCCTCTAAAGTACTGGTGTGAAAATGGTGTGATCGTGCGGCACAAGACCATCGGCGTGTTGTGTCCCTACAATCGCTTGCCTCATCAACTCTCGATGAGTGACTCGGCGATTTGCATCAACTGAGCAACTCGTGGGCCCGGGCAAGCTACCGCAAATCCCGTTTCGGCAGTTCCATCGCGGGCACTTATACCATCACCTTTACGGGGACTGCCGGTACGGTGGTGCATGTGGTGTCGGGGACTCTCACAGTGCAATAGCGCCATGTGTCGACAGGCCGGCAAAATGCTCTAACGATCTCGATTTGAGACTGAGGCGCCTGGCCTGGCGGCGTTCTGCGTGCCTGAAAAGTCGCCATTTCGATAAAGACACCTGCGGGGGCCACTTTACTTTAAACCACGTTTTACGTGCACTACGAACGCTTAGAATGGCTGCCAAGGCCTGTCAACCATGTGTGCACCCCGGTTTCTCCTTGCAATTCTTCTGTTCGGTTCGAGCGTTCCCGTCCATGCCAACTGGGGCAGCACTGCCGGGGGAAGCGTCGCCACCGGCAGCTTCCACGCTTTCGGAACCGATCAGGTCGAGATGCAACGAGAAGACCTTCGCATCCGCCTCTACCGTGACCGCGCCAAAGTTGAAGTCGAGTACATCCTCCACAACACCGGACCGGCCATCGACGTTCGCGCTGGCTTCCCCAGCCTAGGCGTCCAGCTCGAAGACGTTCCGCACCAGGAGATCGAGCACTACACCCTCCGTGCGGACGGTCAGCCAGTTGCCTCTGCCACGGAGTCCGGCGACCCGGCCCCATTTAAGCGGCTATTCGACGCCAAGTTCCGCCAGATGGGTGAGCTTGACGACTATCCGCCGGAGAAGCGCCCGGAGCTGCTGGAGTGGCTCGTATCCACGGTTCATTTCGATGTGGGGCAGAGCAGGCGCATCCATATCAGCTACGACTCCCTCTATGCCTACTGTGGCGGCGGCTACTCCGACGACAGCGAGGACTGCGACGACCGCTTCGCTTACGTTCTCTCCACTGCCGCCGCATGGAAGGGGCCTATCGCCGAAGGCCACGTTTCTATCGAAGCTGTCACAGTTCCAGCCGACAGGCTCATTCTTTCACCGCGCGGCCGTTTCCTGTGCAAGGGCTCAACCTGTTCCTGGGAGTTCAGGAACCTGAAGCCATCGCTGTCCGATGACATCCTTGTCAGCCTGAACAACCACTCGTCGACGATTGCTGAGTACCCGGAGACCAGTGGTGATGGCGAGCCCAAAATCAATTACTACATCTTGGAGGCGGGAAGGTACTTCTATATGAACCGCCGATTCGTGGCGAGTGGAGAGTCCGCTTCGTCAGAATATTCCGCCAGTCAACTTAGCAACGCGATCTCGGGAGAGGAATGGCACACCGCTCACGCACCCGGCGTCGGCGATGTGCTGACGCTTAAGATCGCACCTTCAGCCCATGTCGATCAGGTCGGCGTCATTCCCGGTTGCGGCTCCACGGAGCAGGACTGGTTTAGTCATGCCCGCGTCAAAGAGGTAGAGCTGACCGTCAATAACAAGTACACGCGCAGCGCCATCCTGCCCGACGAGTTCACCTTCCCCTGGCCCGAATCGCACAAGGCCTACGAATGGATTGATCTCCCGTTTTACCCCGGCAAGGCTGAAACCATCCGCCTGGTCATCCGCAGCACCTATCTAGGCTCGACCGACCAAGTCACATGCATCGGAAAGGTGATGCTGCGCCAATGGCTCAAGTCGAGGCCAACCGTCAAGAGCGGCGTCGATGGTCACGAGCTCCCATGACGGCCTTCGACCTGCCTGCAAAGTCAGGTGCATTCGATAGGTCGACGCAACACCATCTAGTAGAACCTTTCTATTGAAGGATGGTGTTTATGGGCGATTGGAAGCAGTCGAGACTATCTGCTGCGCAGCGAGCTGATGTGTGGAGGCGATGGAAGGCGGGGGAGTCGTTGCATGAGATTGGGCGCGCCTGTGGCAAGCCCCATAACTGCATTCGCTGTGTGTTGTTGCCTCCAGGCGCGGGGAGTGCTGAAACAAGAGCTGATGGAGCACCTGCGGAGCAAGCGGCGCATGCGCCGCTCGCTCCATGCAAAGGTCAGCGGACAGTCCCGCGGCCAGATCGTCGACGCCGTCTCGATCCGTGAAAGGCCTGCGGAAGCAGAAGATCGAGCGGTTCCGGGGCACTGGGAAGGCGATCTGCTGAGCGGGGCAAAGAACAGTTACATCGCAACTTTAGTAGAGCGTCATTCGCGCTTTGCCATGCTGGTCAAGGGTAAGCTGGTGTTGGACTGCAACCAGCTCCCGCAACTTGCGGTTCCCGGCTAGAAGACACCGCTTCGCCCGCAACCCGGATTTCCAGGCCTGCTTGTCCGCATCGAGGGCGCGATAGGCCGAACGGCCACCGTGGCGCGCGACCTCCCGGCTCACCGTGGACGCCGCCCGGCCGAGGCCGGTGGCTATCGCACGGATCGAGGAGCCGGAAGCAATTCCTCGCGAAATGTCCTCTCTCTCGGCCAAGCTGAGCGCCAGGCCGGAGCGCCGGCGAGCTGCCGGAGCGACAGGCTTCGGTAAATGGTCTCGTGGGACACGCGCATGCTCTTGTCGTCGGGATACTGTGTCTTCAGCCATCCGGAAATCTGCTCCGGCGACCAGGTGCCGGGCAAAGACACCGAAGCTGTCGTTCGAGCCTTGAGCCGGCAGGTTCG
>CAZAXI010000234.1:0-6327 GCA_964489045.1 uncultured Granulicella sp.
CGGCTTTGCGGGATTCTTCGAAGGCGCGGGTGGAGTGTTCGTGGGCCTGACGGGATAGCTCGTGGGCGGTGACGCTGCCCTGGCCATGCGAGGCTGCGGCGGCGGAGTGGGCATGGGCGGCAAGGTTGTGGTACTCGGCGGCTCGGTCGTGGGGGCTCTGGGGCATTTGGGATATCCTCTGGCCGGTTAGATGCCGTTTGTCAGGCGGCTGGGTCAACGGCCGAACTGGCGGAGGTGGTGGTCGGTGTGGAGGTAGCCCCAGCGCATCCACTCGGCGGTGTTCATAGAGCCGAAGATGGGGTGGGATCCCCAGGGGCCGGAGGATTGGGCGAACTGGTCGAGCTTGATGAGCAGGGTGGTGCGGTCGGCGGCGAATTCGGCGGGCGGTGTGCCACCGATTTGCTGGTTGATCTCGGGTGGGGTGGGCACGCCGGCGGGCCACTTGCGGGGGAAGTAGAGAGCGAGCCATTTGTAAATGGGCATTGGAATGGGCCAGGCTTTGATGGGGGTGGCCACGCGCTCGCGAAGTGAGCAGCAGAAGGCGTCGGTGAGGTGGCAGACCGCCTGGTGGGCGCTCATCGAGCCCCACAGACGGGTGTCCGCGGGGCTGAGGAGAACGATGCGGCTGCGGATGCCGGCGAGGTCGGCGTTGGAGGACAACGTCTTCATACGGGCGGGCCCGTGAACGGCGGTTGTCGCGTCGCTGTTAGCGCGCCATCCAGCCGCCATCGACGACGAGCACGTGGCCGGTAATGTAGTCGGCTGCGGCGGAGGCGAGGAAGACGGCGGTGCCGGCTACGTCGGTGGCTTCGCCCCAGCGGCCGGCGGGAATGCGCTCGAGGATGGCCTTGCTACGGACCGGGTCGGCGCGGAGCTGCGCGGTATTGTTGGTGGCGATGTAGCCGGGGGCTATGGCGTTGACCAGGATTCCCTTGACGGCCCACTCGTTGGCGAGCGCCTTGGTGATTTGGGCGACGGCGCCCTTGGCCGCGGCGTAGGACGGGACACGGATGCCGCCCTGGAAGCTGAGCAGCGAAGCGATCGAGATGATCTTGCCGGGGGCGTTGCGCTTCATCATGTCGCGGCCGGCGAGTTGGGAGAGCTGGAAGACGGCGGTCTCGTTGATTTGGATGACCTTGAGCCAATCGGCGAGGGGGACGTTGACGGCGTCTTCGCGGAGGATGATGCCGGCGTTGTTGACGAGGATGTCGACGCGGCCGAACTTCTTGAGGACCTCGGCGAAGAGTGCGTCGGGAGCGGCGGTGTCGGAGAGGTCAGCGGCAAATGCGGCTGCCTTGCCGCCGGCGGCTTCGATGGTGGCTACGGTTTCCGCGGGAGGGCGGATATCGTGGGTGGCGACGGCGGCGCCGGCCTCGGCGAGGGCAATGGCAATGGCCGCACCCATGCCTCCGGCGGAGCCGGTGACGAGCGCAACTTTATTGTCGAGACGGAAGGAGTCGAGGATGTTTGGCATGATGCAAATAACTTTACGCTGGGATTGCCGGGTGGGGCAAACGGGGCGGCGGAACGCGAGGCTGGCGCGACCGGAGGCGTTTCGAGCCTTTGATGCCTTCCTGTGCAGATTCTGTCCGCTACAATGGTTGGCGGCGTCCCCGCGACAACATGATTGCGTGCCGGGACAAGAAGGAGACTCATGAAACTGCTTCAGATGGCTGATCCCGTGCGCTATGCGCGGATGACGAGTGCGGAGCTGCGCGAGACGTTTCTGCTGGAGGGTATGTTCAACCCCGGGAGGATCGAGTACGCGTACGTGGACCTGGACCGCACGGTGATTGGGTCGGCGGTGCCGACGACGGCAGCGCTGACGCTGGAGACGCAGCCGGAGCTGCGTGCGGAGAACTTTCTGGAGCGGCGCGAATTGGGCGTGCTGAACGTGGGCGGCGTGGGGACGGTGACGGTGGACGGCAAGACGTTTGAGCTGGACAAGCTGGACTGCCTGTACGTGGGCCGCGGCAGCAAGGCGGTGAGCTTTACCAGCAAGGCTGCGGACAAGCCCGCGTATTTCTACCTGCTGAGCTATCCGGCGCATGCGGTGCATCCGACTGCCATGGTGAAGTGCGCGGACCTGCAGGGAGGGGCGCTGGGATCGACCGAGACATGCAACAAGCGGACGATCTACAAAGCGATCCACCTGGAGGGGATCCGGAGCTGCCAGTTGGTGATGGGCTTTACGCTGCTGGCGCCGGGGAGCAACTGGAACACCATGCCGGCGCACACGCACATGCGGCGGTCGGAGGTGTATTTCTACTTCGATATTGAGCCGGACCAGCGGGTGATGCACCTGATGGGACCGCCGGACGCAACCAGCCACATCATCATGGCGGACAAGCAGGTGGTGGTGTCGCCGGGTTGGTCGATCCATGCGGGCGTGGGGACCAAGAGCTATGGTTTCTGCTGGGGCATGGGCGGTGAGAACCAGAACTACGCGGACATGGATCCGGTGGCGATCAAGGACCTGAAGTAGGTTCTTAGTTGCTGGTTGTTAGTTGTTAGCTGGTGCGAGGAGCTTGGATCAATGGCAGACGGTAAGAATAGCCTGGTGCTGCGGAAGAAGGACGCGTGCAAGTGGGACCTGGTGAGCCTGGGCGAGGTGATGCTGCGGCTCGATCCAGGTGATGTGCGAGTGGCGACGACGCGTCAGTTCCAGGTGTGGGAGGGCGGCGGCGAGTACAACGTGGCGCGCGGGCTGCGGCGGTGCTTTGGGTTGAAGACGGCCGTGGTGACCGCGCTGGCCGACAATCCCGTGGGCCGGCTGGTGGAAGACATGATGCTGCAGGGCGGCGTGGACCAGTCGCACGTGAAATGGGTGAAGTATGACGGCGTTGGCCGCACGGTGCGCAATGGGCTGAATTTTACTGAGCGCGGCTTTGGGGTGCGCGCGGCGCTGGGCTGTTCGGACCGTGGCCACACCGCGGTGAGCCAGTTGAAACCGGGAGAGATTGACTGGGACGAGATTTTTGGCAAGGAGGGTTCGCGCTGGCTGCACACTGGCGGCATCTTCTGCGCGCTGAGCGAGACGACGCCCGAGGTTTGCAAGGAGGCGATGATTGCGGCGCGCAAGCACGGGACGATCATCAGCTACGACCTGAACTATCGCGACTCGCTGTGGAAGTCGATTGGCGGAAAGGCGCGGGCGACAGAAGTCAATCGCGAGTTGGCGTCTTATGTGGATGTGATGATCGGCAATGAGGAGGACTTTACGGCGGCGCTGGGATTCAAGATTGAAGGCGTGGGCGAGGACCTCGGCGAGCTGGATTCGGCCAACTTCCGCAAGATGATTGAGAAGGCGGTGGCGACGTTTCCGAACTTCAAGGCGGTGGCAACTACGCTGCGCCACGCAAAGACGGCGACGGTGAACGACTGGGGCGCGGTGTGCTTCTACGAAGGCGAGTTCCATGAGGCGCGGCCAATGCCCGATCTGGAGATATTCGACCGCGTGGGCGGCGGCGACTCGTTCGCTTCGGGGCTGATCTACGGCTTCCTGAACGAGAAGGGCGCGGACTGGGCCGTGAACTGCGGCTGCGCGCACGGTGCGCTGGCCATGACTACGCCGGGCGATACGACCATGGCTACGTTCGACGAGGTGCAGCGAATTATGAAGGGCGGCGGGGCGCGGGTGCAGCGGTAGAGCAGGGAACAGGGGTCAGGGAACAGGATAGGGACAGGAGAAACAATGCAGAAAGCTGAAGTTCTGAGGTCATTGCGCGAGATCGGGCTGGTGCCTGTGCTGCGTGCCGAGAGCGAAACCCAGGCGCTGGCGCTGGCGGCGGCCATTGCGGCGGGCGGCGTGACGGTGCTGGAGGTGACGATGACCGTTCCGGGCGCGATCCGGGTGATGCGGCGGCTGGCGGAAGAGCGGCCGGACATCCTGATCGGAGCGGGCACGGTGCTCGACGCGGAGACGGCGCGGATGTGCATCCTGGAGGGCGCGCAGTTTGTGGTCAGCCCGGCGCTGAAGATTGCGACCATCGAGATGTGCCATCGCTACGGAATAGCGGTGCTGCCGGGTGCGCTGACGCCGACCGAAATTGTCACCGCCTGGGAGGCAGGCGCGGACGTGGTGAAGATATTCCCGGCGAGTTCGCTGGGCGGTGCAAAGTACCTGAAGTCGGTGAAGGCGCCTCTGCCGCAGGTGGAGATGATTCCGACCGGCGGCGTCTCGCTGGCGACAGCCCAGGAGTTCCTCGAAGCGGGGGCATTCGCCCTTGGGGTGGGCGCGGACCTGGTGAACCTGAAGGCTATTGCCGAAGGCCACCCCGAGACGATCACCGAGAACGCGCGCAAATACCTTGCGATCGTGCGCCAGTTCCGGGAGTCCTGAGCCGGTTTCCAGGAGAGAGACTTTCGGGGATAACCAAAGTGCCGCGCACTGAGGGCGATTTTGTGGTTAAATACATCCACCTCCTCAAGAAGAAGCATCTTCCAACTGCCGACGAGAGTTTCGTCCCAGGCTGACCCCGGGATGCGGCAAGGTAACTCCAGGACGGGCAGCGATGATACGGTCGAACCAAGTGAAATGTCCCGCCTGCAAGGGCAATGTCGCGATACGAGTCAGCCGGAGTGGCTTCTGGCAGCGCCGGGTGCTGAGCTTTTTTGGTATTTATCCGTGGAAGTGCGGCGCATGCGGGTCAGCGTTTCTGTATCGCTGCCGGGGCCACCATCGCATCGAGCCAAGCCAACGCGTGCCCGGGGCCGGCGGTGCGGCACGCAATCATAAACGAGCTTAGAAATCCCGACGGGTTGTCAAGCTGCTGCCCGCGGAGGCTGACGTACCCAGAGCAGAGGCTGCTGGATGGGCAGCGTGCGCTGGATTTCAGGATCGGGGGGATCCGGCCGCAAGGTCTTCCATAGCGCGGCATACTCGGGCCGTTGGTATGCGCGAGCGGTGAAGAGCAGGCTCGCACGCCGCCCGGGGAGTTCGTCAAAGTGCTGGCGGTCGGCGCGGAACGGCCAAGTGGTGCGGTCTGCGATGAAAGGAAAGTGGTACGCGATGGCTGAGCGCATGCCGGGGCCATCCTCCAGCGAGTAGTCCCAGATGCTTTCGAAGCGTGTGGAGAGCAGTTGGCAGACGCCGGCGAGCATGTCCAGGTTGAAGAGCGAGTCGCGGAAAGGCGCCTCCGAGCCCAATTCATGCGGGAAGGTGCCGTCAGCGGCGATTTGCGCGCGCAGGGTGACGGTCTTGAAGCGGTGGCGCAGCTCGGCCAGCGCGGTGTCTTCCGTACGGGGGACGTCGCCTTCGGGCGCGGCCAGGCTGGCATACGCGGTCGCCTGAAGCAGCCATGAGGACCCGTGGTGGTCCTTGCGGTCGCGCGCCAGCGCAGGCAGCCGGGGCCCGGTGTCCTGGGGTTCGGTGAGCCAGCGCAGGTAGTCGGCGAACCATGCGTGCAGCGCCTTGAGGTCGGCCTCGCCGAGGGCAGTGGAGGCGGCGAGGAATGGGATAGCCTGTGCGATCTCGACGAGGGGCAGGGTTTCGAGGATGCCCTCGAAGCGGCCGCCCTCTGGAGGAGCCGGCGTCGCGGTGAAGCTGGGGTTGTTCTGCACCGTAAAGACGGGGGCGTCGGTCGCGGGTTGGGCCTGAGTCGCCAGGACGGAGCCGAGGTCCAGTCTCGGCGTCATGCGCGTCGCGGGATCGACGAACCACGCGTGCAGTTGCACCACGGCGTGCTGGGCGTAACGCTGCTCGCCGGTGAGCAGGTGCGCGGCGGCAAGCGCAGGCACCGCCAGTCCCAGCGAGAACAGAGCGTCGCGGTGCGCGGTGAATGGCGGCGGGGTCCTGGCGGCGTCCTTCGCGGACAGTGCAGCGTCGGAGTTGGTATCGGGCAACGCTTCGGAGTAGTAATCGTGCACCGTGCCGGGACTGCGCGGGCATTGCAGTGAGGTGAGCGGCGTGGGCGCCTGGGTGAGGTAGCGCTCGGCCGCGGCGAGGATGCGGTCGTGGTCGATGGCGGCAACGTCGGGCCGGGTTGGGGTTGCCGGGGGCTCCGCGAGGACCTGCGCCGCCCGCACGGCAGCCTGGCCAGCGGCACGCAGGAGGCCGACCCGGCCCAGCAGTGTCGCGGTGCCACAGCAGGAGGCTGCCATGGAGCAAAAGGTCCGCCGGGTAGTTGGTGTTGCGGTCGTCTTGGGCAGCATGGACATATGGATGGGATGCTTCTCGCCACGCGTCCGCGGTCACTCGCCGGCGCTCTTACAAGCATCCTAAGCGTTGCATATCGTAATTTGGAACTTGCACGGATTTAGAATCTCTACTCTCGGGAGAAGCTTGATTATCGGCTGGGGACATCTTGAAGCGACCCGACTCGGCAC
>CAZAXI010000235.1:0-6310 GCA_964489045.1 uncultured Granulicella sp.
TCGTCGGTCCAGTTCTGCATCCCCGCTTCCCAGCTATCCATGGTCATGTACTGCACCGTCGAGCCGATCAGGTCGCCGAGGTACTTCTTCATCGGGTTCATGTAACCCGCGAAGTACTGCTGCACATACTTCGAGCTCAGCTTGTCGACTTCCAGCCCGCTGCCCGCCGGCACCGACGGCCGGTTCCGCCCTCCCGTCAGCGAGTAGCCCATCCGCAAAATCGTCCAATGCCCCTCCGGCACGTCCCAGTGCAGCGTGCCCTCGCTGTCCATTTTGTCGGTCAGGTTCACAATGTCGCCGCGCGCAATCTCCGCCGCATTCGGCGCTCCCGGCGTCGGCACCACGTCGTACACATCCATCAAGCTGCCGAACGCGCCCTTGTCCTCCCAGCGATTCACCCGCGCATCACTGTAGAAGATCGCCTCGGTCAGAACATAGCTCGGAGGTCCGGCCGCGAAGCCGCCACGCGGCGGCGCACTATCGTCCTCACCGTGGATCACCTCCGCCGGCGACAGACCCCGGCGGTCGAATTCAATGCGGAAAAACTTCGCCGTCACCGCCGGAAACGCAAACGTCCGAATCTGCGCGCCGTGATACCCCTGCGGCCCCGGCATATCCTCGATCGTGCGGAAGTTCACACCGTCTTCGCTCGCCAGGATCTTCCCGATCGGGATCACACCCCGCACTCCCAACGACAGCGCCCGCGCCGTAAACGGTTGCGCAAACTCGTACTCGAGCCACGCCGGCCCGCCTTCCTTCGCGGGCGCAATCGTCACCGACGTATTCAGGCTGTCGTCCAGCAGGGCTTTGTCATCCACCGGCCCGCCGCTCGACGTCGCCTTCGGGCGCAGCAGCGCCATCGGCATCTCCTCCGCCGGCGTGCGATACGCAATCACTGCGCTATCACGATAAAAAGGCGGATCGCTGGCCGTTCCCCCCGCGGTCGAATCCCGCACCGATCCCTCGTTCGATGGCGGCGACGCCAGCTTGTCCCCAAACTTCACCGGCCCGGCAACATCTGTCTCGCTCCACACCAGCTTCTTCATCGCCATCTGCTCGGTCACCCAGGGCCCGCCCGCCTCGCTCCATCCCGCGCAACTAAAAATCGACATCTCCAGGTTGTTTTCCTTCGCCAGTTGTGCCGAGTGCAGCACCGCGTGGTACCACTCTGGCGTGCCGAAGTTGATCTTCGGTTCCACCACCTGCCCATTGCCCGACGCCACATCCACCAACTGGAAGCCGCCGATCCCCACCCGCTTCATCCACTCAATGTCTTTGGTGATGCCCGTCTCCGTCACATTCCCATTCGTCCAGTGCCACCATGTCCGTGGCTTGGCCGAGTCGGGCGGCGTCACAAATCCCTTCGCCAGCGCATCCGGCGCCGGTGCTGCCGGCGCGCTCTGGGCGATGGCCCCGCCAACGGCAATCAGAATCGCGGTAACAGGAAGGGTCAACAGGGCAACTTTGTTCGTGCGCGTCATTAGCTTCTCCAACGTGTTCACTTCTCGTTAAGGGCACGGATTTATCCGTGCCGTAAGAGCCCCATTTGCAATGCGGCTTTAGCCGCTGAGGTCAGTCTTGCGAGTTGCTAACCACTTTCAGCATCCTCTGTAGCCTTGGGGCGCTAATAGTGGCGACGAATCCTCTCCGCTACTGCTCCAGGTGGAACTGCGCCTTCAGAAACTGGACATAAATGTCGTAGTCCGTCGGCACCATGCCGTGCGGGCCATCATGCATGTAGTAGTTCAGGCCATTCGAGAACAGCGGCACCTTCGCCGCCGGCCACACGTCGGTGCCCAGGTCCTGTTTGCCCAGCAGCTTGTACACCGGCCCCGCCGCAACCGCAGCCAGAAACTCCCCCTTCGGATCGCTCCAGTAGTCCGTGCTCCCCGTCTGCAGCAGCACCGGCCTGGGCGCGATTAGCGCCAGCAGCATGTGCGCATCGAAGGGCGCCGTGTCAGGGAAACCCCCATACTTCGCGTAGTTCGCCGCAAACTGGTATGGGAACCTCTTCGGCGAAGTCAGGTGCGCAATCGTCTCCCCATAATCGCGGTGGCTCAGCGCCGCGCCGCCTTCTCCGCCGCAGCTCGCAATCACCGCCGCAAACCGTTGGTCATACGCGCCTGCCCAGGTCACCGTCTTGCCCAGCCGCGAGACCCCATGGATCGCAACCCGCTTGGCATCCACCTGCTTGTCCGTCTCGAAATAATCCTCCACCCGGCTCATCCCCCACGCCCACGCAGAGATCGATCCCCAGTCGTCAGGCGCCCGGTCCGTCTGCCCCGGCTTCAGGTACTTCGCGCGAATCCCGTGCGCGAACCCCGTCAGCGTGTCCGGATCAAGCTCCGCATAGTTGTACGTGGCCACGCCGATCCCCGCATCGAGAAATACCTCGACATTAATCTTTCCGAACCCGCGGCCTCCCGGAGGCGGCGGCGCCACCAGTTCATCCGTCTTCGGATCGCGCACCTTCTGCGGCGTAATCCCCGGATCATCGACCGCCGCCTGCACCGCGCCAAAGTTGATGTCGAAGTACACCGGCACCGGCTTCTTGGCATTCGCCGGAATGTACTCCAACAGGTGGATCACCGGCCACGTCGGGTCTTTCGACAGATGAATCGTCACCTGCTTGCGAATCGCCTTCCCATTCAGCGCCGGCGTTCCCGCGTCGGTCACCTCAAAGCTCTCGTCCGCCGGCCGTCCCGGCATCACGCCATATTGCTGCGTCCCGAAGATCTTCAAAATCTCCGGCCGCCGCACGTTCCACCACGTCTTTGCGTCCTTCACTTCCTTGCCGTTGTCCAGCTTCAGCGGATCGGCCAGCGTGTACGTCCCCACCTTGTCTTCGTGGTAGTTCACCGGAATCCCGGCAATCGGATTCTCCGCGGGAGGTCCCGTAGGCGCCTGCCTCGTTCCGGGCGTTGCCGGCGCGGTCTGCGCTGGTGCCGCAGGAGGCGCCTGCCCACCTGCAGCGAACGCAACCAGACCCAACAGACAGACGGACGATAAACTCTTTGTGATCATGGCTGACGGCTCCAATCGCAGTTCTTGAATTTGTTTCAGGGGCGAAACAAATGGCACTCGAAACACTAGATTCGCCCCATGCGCTTGTCAAGACAGCCCGACCACACACCCTCCCACTTGCGGCGCCCGCATCTACCTGCGAGCATGGCTGCCATGAGCAACCCGATGAATCCAAAGACTGCGACGAAATTATTCGCCGCAGCGCTCGCCGTCGTGTGGTCCGCAACCATACTCGCCGCACAGGCCGCGCCCCCGCAGCCCCTCACCATCGACGCCTCTGCTCCCACCCCCGCGCCCGGCCCCGCAGACTACACCTACGTCCCCGCCGAAGCGCGATCGCCCGACGGCCACATCCTCGGCCTCAACGCCGAATACCTCACCCTCGACAACAAACCCTGGCTCCCCGTCATGGGCGAGATGCACTACTCCCGCGTCCCCGAAGCCGAGTGGGAAACCGAAATCCTCAAGATGAAGTCCGCTGGCGTCCAGATCGTCTCCGCCTACATCATCTGGATCCACCACGAAGAAGTCGAAGACCAGTGGGACTGGTCCGGCAACAAGGACCTCCGCCACTTCGTCGAACTCTGCGCCAAACACGGAATGTACGTCGTCCCTCGCATCGGCCCCTGGTCGCACGCAGAAGTCCGCAACGGCGGTTTTCCCGACTGGCTCCTCGCCAAGACCAACCAGACCCGCTCCAACGACCCCACCTACCTCCAATATGTAGCCCTCTACTATCAGCAGATCGCCGCCCAGCTCCGCGGCCTCATGTGGTCGGAAGGCGGTCCGGTCGTCGCCATCCAGCTTGAAAACGAATACCGCGGCAGCGGCCCCACTCGCGGTACCGCGCACATCCTCAAGCTCAAGGAGCTCGCCCGCTCGGCCGGCCTTCGCGTCCCCTTCTACACCGTCACCGGCTGGGACGGCGCCTCCATCCCCAAAGGCGACGTCCTGCCCGTCTACGGCGGCTATCCCGACGCCCCCTGGGACGCCTCCATCAAGCAACTCCCACCCTCCGAGGTCTACGCCTTCCGCTTCAACAGCCGCGTCACCGGCGATATGGGAGCAATCGGCGCGAACGGAAATCCCGCCCAACCCACCGGCAACGCCGCAAACTTCACTCTCGACACGCCCTTCATGACCGCCGAGATGGGCGGCGGCATGCAGGTCACCTATCATCGCCGCCCCATCGTCTCGGCTGACGACATCGCCGCCATGATGCCCGTCATGCTCGGCTCCGGCGTCAACCTCTACGGCACCTACGTCTTCCACGGCGGCGAAAACCCCGACGGCAAACTCACCACCCTCCAGGAATCCCTCGCCACCCACTACGCCAACGACCTCCCGCAAAAGACCTACGACTTCGAAGCCCCCATCGGCGAGTTCGGCGACGAGCGCGAATCCCTCCTCAAGCTCAAAACCTGGAACTACTTCCTCAACGACTTCGGTCCCCTCCTCGCCCCCATGCAGCCGCACGCGCCCAACGTCCTCCCCGCCGGCCCGCGCGACCTCACCGTCCCCCGCGTCGCCGCCCGCACCCTCGGCTCCTCGGGCTTCCTCTTCGTCAACAACCACGTCCGCGACTACCCCATGCCCGCCCGCTCGAACTTCCAGGTCACCATCAAGCTCCCGGGCGACAAATCCCTCACCATCCCCAGCAAACCCGTCACCCTCCCCGCCGACGCCTACTTCGTCTGGCCCTTCAACCTCGACCTCAGCGGCCTCCACCTCCGCTACGCCACCGCCCAACCCCTAGCCATCCTCGGCACCGCCACCGCTCCCGTCTACGCCTTCTTTGCCCAACCCTACATCACTGCCGAACTCATCATCGACGATATCCCCGGCCTCAAACTCGAGCCCGTCGGGCAACCAGAGCAGCTCTCTGGACAGGTCACCCGGCATGACGGAACTATCACCATCCGAAGCGAAACAGGTGAGCGTTTCACTTTGCCGAACGGAAGGGACGTCACCATCCTCCTGCTCGGCCAGGCAACCGCCGAGCATGGGTGGAAGATTGCACGTAACGGCGAAAGCGCTTTGCTAGTCACGCTGCAGGAAGCCTTCATTGACGGGGACACTGCCACTCTTCAGAGTTTTCGCAAGAACAACTTTGACGCCGTCCTCATTCCAGACATTGCGCACCTCGTTTCGTCCAATCCCTCTGTTCAACTCCCGCGCAGTCCCGATACTTACTACCTCGGGAATCAATCGGCGACCACCACCGTTGGGCTCCCCGCCACCCAAACCAAACCCGCCGACGCCCCCGCCCCACTCCCCGCCGACTTCAAACCCTCCAACCGCCCCCGCATAGTCGCCGCCGCCCCCACCGACGCCGACTTCTCCCGCGCCGCCGTCTACTCCATCCCCCTCCCCAAATCCGCCCTCACCGACACCCCCACCGAGCAGCACTTCCTCCGCATCACCTACACCGGCGACGTCGCCCGCCTCTCCACCACCGTCGACGGCAAGCCCCACCTCCTCGACGACAACTTCGCCGACGGCCGCCCCTGGCTCGTAGGCCTCACCCGCTTCACCCCACAACTCCAGGCAAACCCCACCCTGCAACTCTCCATCTACCCCCTCCGCCCCAACCCACCTATCTTCTTCGAGCCCGGCCACGAACCCAAACCCAACGCCCCACCGGCCTCGCTCACTTCCGTCGAACTCCTCACCCAATACACCCTAAAACTCAAACTGGTCCCGCAACCCCCCCACAAATCGGGTGCCCCATGATCAACGAGCGCGCTTCATCCGCTCGTTTATCGTGGGGTTAGTCTCTGCTCAACTGCGGGTGCCCCATCCTCACGACAGCTTCATCGTCGTTAGGGTGGGTTATCGATTGCGGTAGCAATCGACCGCCTCGAACCTCGAACCCCGAACCTCGAACCTAGTCGTCCTGCCGCAGCATATGTCCGCACCGCAGATACCGCGTGTGCCAGCTCAAACTCTCCGTCAACAGGTGCGGCGTGTGCTTCGCATACGAAAGCCTCTGCGCCCGGTTGAAGTAATCCTTCAGCGCCGCACGATAATCCGGATGCGCGCAATTCTCAATCACCAGCCTGGCCCGCTGCGTCGGCGAGAGTCCGCGCAGGTCCGCCAGCCCCTGCTCCGTCACCACCACACTCACATCGTGCTCGGTGTGGTCCACGTGGCTCACCATCGGCACAATCGTCGAGATGCACCCTTTCTGCGCCGTCGACGGAGCCATGAAGATCGACATAAACCCGTTCCGCGCAAAGTCGCCCGAGCCGCCAATCCCGTTCATCATGCTCGATCCCATAATGTG
>CAZAXI010000236.1:0-6302 GCA_964489045.1 uncultured Granulicella sp.
TACCGCGAGGGCGGATGGACGGTGCGGCAGTTGGTGCACCACATTGCGGACAGCCATATGAACGCGTTTCTGCGGGTGCGGCTGGCGTTGACCGAGGACTGGCCGACGATTACGCCGTACGACGAGAAAGCGTGGGCGCTGCTTCACGATTCTGCGGCGCCGGTGGCATGGTCGGTGGCGCTGATCGAGAACCTGCACGCGCGCTGGGTGATGCTGCTGGAGTCGCTGACCGAGGACCAGTGGGCGCGCGGCATGAAGCATCCTGTGAACGGGCCGATGACGGTGGAGTTGGCGACGCAGATGTATGCGTGGCACTCGCGACACCACGTAGCGCATATTACGCGGCTGCGGGAGATCGAAGGCTGGTGAGCTTCCGCTCTCTTGCTGCTGCTATTGGGCGATTCGATTGAAGATATCCCGTTCCAGCAGGTCGAGGACGGAGTCCATGCGATCGAGGCCCCACGGGACGGTGAGGCGCCAGGCCTGCGCGTGCCGGCAGACACGCGCACACTGCTGGAACAGGGTGGACTGTTGCCCGGCCAGCGCAGGGACGTAGCCAACGTAGGTCATATCCATGAGGCCGGCGATGGCATCGACTAGCGGCAGGGCTTGCAGCGCCGGCTGCGCGTGCGCATCGGGATACCGGGCGAGGAAGATGACGCGAGCGAGTTGGGACCGCGTGGAGCCGGGATCGGGCAGGAAGAGCCGAAACTTGTCGTCGGTGGAGAAGACCCGGTTCTGTTCGACGGGGGTCTCGCCGAGGTGTTGCAGGCTCTGGTTCCAGAGCTTGAGCCAGCCAGCCACAGGAATGACGCGCATCGCGCCGGAATCGGGCTGCAGCAGACAGATATCGTCGGAGACGATGCGGTGTCCGCGGCGCTGCAGGCAGGCGGCCAGGGTGGACTTGCCGGCGCCGGACTCTCCGAGGAAGGCGCTGACGACACCACCGCACTCAATGGCGCTGGCGTGCAAGGGAAGCATGCCGTTTTGATGACAGAGAACGCCGAAGACGGAGCCGAGCAGGTAGGTGGAGATGTTGGCGATGGGAGCGCTGGGTTCGATCTCCAGGCGCACCTCGTTGCCGCTGCGAACGTAGTAGCGGGCAGTGCCGGGGATGTTGAGCAGATATTCAGTGGAAGCAATCTGGCAAGTCTCCCCGCAGAGTGCGGCGGCCTGGATGGCGAGGGGGACGCCGCCGAGGCGGATGGTGACCCGCTTTTCGCCGGGACCGCTTGAATTGCGCAGTTCGGGAATGTCGATCTCCGACTCGAATCGAAAGGGGCCGAGGAAGAAGATGTAAGGGCTGGTGCGGCTTTCGTTGGTGGGGTCGCTGGTGGGCACCGGGGCTGGCATCTTGAGTGAATGCTAAACCAGCGGAGCGGCTACGGGAGCATCGTTGCCAGCAGAGGAGGGGGCGAAGGCGGCCTCGTGGCTGCGCAGAAAGTAGCCCATGCTCAAGGCGCGGGTGAGCCAGTAGTGCCAGCGCATGAACACTCTTTCCGTTTCAAAGCCAGATTGCGGCCAGTTGTCGAAGAGGGTCTGCATGGCCGACAGGTCGAGCGCTTGGCGCGCGGTGGGAGACTTTCCAGTAAGCAGAAGCTCACTGCGCATCTCCGAAATAGCTTCGTTCAGGATGAGGTGCCAGTCTGCGCCTTGCAGACCTCGGGTGTTCCGGTACAAGACGGAATCGGGAAGCCTGCCTTTCATGGCCCTGCGGACCAGCGAGCGCGAGTAGCCACCGACAACGTACTGGTCCTGAGGGATGGAGAAGCAGAACTCGAAGAGGCGTTTGTCGGCGGTGGGATCGCGCATTTCCACCTGCGTGACAGCGTGAGCTGCGGCCCGGATGGGCCCCAGGTCATACATTTCAAACAGCCTGCTTTGGTCGTGGAGCGGATTGGATGGCTGGTCGTAGATGAAGTCGAAGATTCGGTCTTCCAAATGGTACCGGCGCATCCACTCGGGATTCGCCAGACATCGATAGAGGTCTTCGACGTGCTTCGCGGGAACGAGCTGGCGGGTCAACCACATGGGCAGCAGGTTACGGGTCGCGGCCCTTGCGGCAGTCCGGAGCGAGAGCGCGCCACGGCGGTGCAGCCCATGGGTGGTTCGAGCAAGCTTCAGCCATCGACCGCGCAGCAGGAACTGACTGAGGATCGTCCAGCTATACCAACTGATGGTATTGTTCCCCACCACTCCCTCCAGCAGGACACCGATGCCGCGCTGCCTGGCCTGATCGGGAATTGCAGTCATCCAGAGGGCGTTGACGATGTTGGGAAACGGCTCGTCCATGGCGTCGGTCCAGGCCTTCATCGTGCCGAGAAGGTCGTAGCCGCGGGAGTCGACGAGCACGTGTTCGACGTTGGGATGGAGGCGGGCGACTTCCGCGGCGCCCGCGCCCTCATTGGGGAGATAGCAGGGCTGGACGCGGCCATTGAACTCCGGCCGCGGGACAGATGTGAATGCGACGAGGCGCTTGCCCTGAGCGGCGAGGGTAAGAGCGGCTGAGGCGGTGACCGAGGAGCTGTCCAGTCCTGCGCTGAGAAACGAACCCACGGGCGTGGTGCTGCGGAGACGCGCCGCGGTAGCGCTATCGAGAATTTCGACGAGCGCTTCCGCGTACTCCTTATCCCGTTTGTAGCGCGTGGGCTTCGCGCTGGCCGGATGCCAGTATTGTTTGCGCTCGAAAGATTCGGGAGTGACGCGAAGAAAGTGGCCGGGAGGGAGGCGATCGATGCCTTCGAAGAAGCTGCCGGCGCCATCGGGCGGCAGCGCCGCGAGCCAGGCGGCGATGTACGACTCCTGAAATCCGCCGCTAACGCCGGGCAGGGCGAGCAGGCCCTTCGGCATGGAGGCCAAGGCGAAGAAGTTCTGGTTGCGGCAGTAGAAAAGAGGACGTTCGCCGGCATGGTCGCGGGCGGCGAAGAGTTCCTGGCGGCCCGGCGTCCACACAGCAAAGGCAAAGGCGCCGACGATGTGGTCCAGGCAGGAGGGACCCCAGCGGAGCCACGCGGCCATCAGGAACGCAGAATCGGCGAGTTCTTCGGGATGAGTGAGGCCCAACTCCCGGGCCAGATCGGACCGATTGTCGAGCCTTATGTCCGCGACGAGGCATGCGGAGCGGTCATTGTTCCAGAGAGGCTGGTTGTCGAAGTGGTCTTCAGGGAGGGAGTACGAGAAATTACCGCCAATTGCGATGCGATCGTCGCTCCAGGAGAGCTGACAACCTGGGCCGTACATCTCCAGGGCAGAAAGCATGCCCTGATGCAACACGCTTACGGGTAACTCGCAGGTCTGGTTCCAGACGGAGCTAATGGCGGACATGATACCCGGCTAAGACCCGCTAGCTGCGCCCGCCGCCATCAAGGTGGCCTGAGCTCCCATGCTTTGCGGAGTTGAGGTCGATTACCTTGATGACCGGCTCCGCCCAAGCCAACTTCTTCCTGATCGGCGCTGCTCCGAGAATTGGTTCCTTCACTGTAGGTCTCCTATGATCTCGCTGTGGTTGAGTCTGTTGTGTGGCTGCGGATTGATCCTGCAGTACGGCGGCCGATAGGCCATCGCAATATTGTCTCGTGTCCAAGATTGGTGACGGCCAAACTGCGCATTCGAGTCTTATGAACTCAATTTAATGGTAGCACACTGGTGTCTGCGTGATAAGAGACTCACGAACAGTATATGACACCTTCGTGTCATACATCGATCGCGACTGACGGCCAGTATGCGGTGAGATACACATGATCCGACTGGCGGTTGCCTGCGGCCGGAAGTGCCTTGGTAACTTTGGCATTAGCGTCGATCGAGAGGATCGGCAACACGAGAGCGAGCGCCGGTTGAGGATTTTGACTCGGCCTTAACGAAGACGCGCCGCCGGAGTGCGAAACCGGTGGCGCATCGAGAGACTTTGTTCTCCGACTACAGCGAGCTAGCCGCGGTCAGTCTGTTATACCCGCTGGCCCAGCGCGTTCTGGATGCGCTTTCTTGCCGCAAACAGGCCAAGCCCGAGCACTCCCGAGAACAACAGGGTAAACGAGCTGGGTTCTGGAGTCAGAGACGTCACAGCAGGCGTGTACACGTCGTAAACATTCGGCGATCCCGGGAAGAGGACCGTTTCCCCGCCGGGAGATTCTTGAAAGAAGAAGCTTTGAGTGGAATAGGCTGGCCAATCCGTGTTGTCGTAATTCACCACGGTCGTGGCTGATGGGAAGTCGCCGGGCCAGTACATGGTCAAGAGGCTGCTGCCCAGGCCGGCCTGATTGTTCTGCAAATAAAGAACCGCCGCCCAGTCGCTTACGTCTTCCAATGTGCTCAAACTCGCCGTCGCAGGGTTGTCAGTGGTAACCACGAGGTAAGCGGTTCCTACATCGTTGTTGTCCTCAGTCCCTCCGCCTGCTTCAATAAACGGGCTTAAATCGACGTTATAGGTGGAACTTGTGTCAGACAGACTGCAGACGAAGCCCGTCTGGACGTAACCAAGGGTGCTGTTGGGGTAGCCCGGCGCCTCGCTGCAGGATTGACCAAAGCTCACTTGCGCGAAAAAGAGCGCTGCTGCCGATAAAGCAAACAACTTGAAGCTCGTGTGGTTGTTCATCCCGTGACTCCTGTTGATTCAGAATTTCAATGTCCAGCAATCAGACGTTTGTCCGCCTTTAGTGAGAGCAAAGCAGAGTGAAGACAGATTGCGTGCAGTATGATGCACGATCTATGCAACATGACTACGGTGCAACTGGAGGGCCAGTCGGAGTGCAATGCTGGCTGGATGACCAATGTACTGAAATGAGTCATTTGGCTGCGGATCGAGATTCTCGGGTGCGGTCGGCGTGTGACTCAATCTGCAATCATTTGCATATATTACGGAAAGTTAATTCACATACGCTGATGCATCCGCAGCCGAAAAGGCATCCAGGCGCAGTGCACCTTCAGGTTGCTGTCATAGAATCACTGGAGGTGGGTTGGAGTGAGAGCGGTCGGCCTAGGAACGGCAAGTGCTTGTGGGGTTATCGGCGGTGGACGCACTGAGAGCACGGCTGGAAAAGATGGGCCAATCTGGCAATCCCCTGCTCCGGGCCGGCTATCGGGGAATCAAGGCGCTGGGGGCCGTGCGGCGCTTTGTCGTGAGCCCGCGGATCCGCTCCCAAGTGCTCACCCGCGTGCGTTACAGAGACCAGCACCTTCAGCTCGAAACCTACTCGTGTGACGACCGCTACCCGGCGCTTTTCGAACAGTGCCGGCAGCACTTCGCGGGCGGCTCTGCTGTCAGAATCCTGTCGTTCGGCTGCTCGACCGGGGAAGAGGTTTTTACGCTGGCGAGGTATTTGCCGGGGGCCGAAGTTGTGGGCGTCGACATCAACCCGTGGTGCCTGAAGCAGTGCACAAGGATGAACCACAGCGGTCAACTGAGTTTTTTTCACAGTCTGTCGGGGGAGTTCGCCGACGCGGCCGACTTCGATGCCATCTTCTGCATGGCGGTGTTTCAGCGCAGCGAGCACAGGACTGAAAACGCCCGACCCGGCGACACCGGCTTTACCTTCGAACGATTCGATGCCGAGGTCGCAATGCTCGACCGGAAGCTGAAGCCGGGCGGGCTTTTCTTTCTGGATGAATGCGACTTCAGCTTCGAGCAGACCGCGGCGGCAGCGCGGTATAGACCCGCGGAATTTGACGGCAATCGCGTGCTGCGGCAACGTCCGCTGTTCGATCGCGAGAACCGCCTGGTCGCGAACGAATCCTACTGCGTGCGCTGTTTCATCAAGAAGGCGGAGTAGGTGTTGCGCGGCGAGTGCTAGACTTCTCCCCAGAATGATGCCGACCAGAGTTCGACCCGGCAAAGCTTCCGCGGAATCCGAACAGACGCCCCAACAGATCGCTGCAGCGCTGGAGGAGTTCCTCGCCGAACATCCGAGGGCGGTGGTGCTGGAGG
Organism: uncultured Granulicella sp.; assembly: GCA_964489045.1. Lineage (GTDB taxonomy): Bacteria > Acidobacteriota > Terriglobia > Terriglobales > Acidobacteriaceae > Edaphobacter. Next base: position 5,921 of record CAZAXI010000236.1, read on the forward strand.
ACGGCAAAGTGCTGTTCGACATGCGCGTGGCAAAGTACTCGCTGACAACCGAGCATGGACGATGCGCGCTGCAGTTGTGGAGCGAAGAGCGGAACACCGTTCGCCGGGTGAGCAGAACGGTCGAACGCGCGGGGATGCTGCGGTTGACTACGCACCGGTTTGGGCAGACTCGACCGGGGTCGCTGGAACTGGTGGCGGACAAGGACCGGCGGACGCCTTCGACGCGCGAGGCGACGCGGGTGCAGTATCTGCGCACGCTGGAGCGGGCGATGCTGCGCGGCCGGGGCTTGCGCGGGGAAGACAACGACTGGGGCGACTGGAAGCCGGATGGCTTCCGCACCGCGATGGACCTGGAGAAGAGCTTTGGGCCGGCGTATGCGCG
>CAZAXI010000237.1:0-6269 GCA_964489045.1 uncultured Granulicella sp.
GATTTTAAGTCCGCTGCGTCTGCCAATTTCGCCATCCGGGCGTCGCTTCAGTCTTCCACATCGTAACCTACGCATCCCATCCGATGGCGTTCCGCGGATGGCCAAATTGGCTCTTGCCACTCTAGCGAGCCGGATAAAGCGCGCGATACATCTCGCGATTGCGCAGGATCGACTGAACATACTCACGCGTCTCGGTGTAGGGAATCGACTCGACAAACTCGGGCACATCCTTGTAGTCGTTACTCGCGAGCCACTGTCGGACCGGTGTATCCCCGGCGTTATAGGCCGCGAGCGCATACTCCGCCTGGCCGCCGAAGCGGTCCAGAACCTGCTTCAGGTTCATCGTCCCCAACTCCAGGTTCGCCGATGGATCCAGCAACTGCTTGGTGGTGAAGCCCTTCATCCCGCGCTTCTTCGCCAGGGATTTTCCCACCGACGGCAGTAGTTGCATCAGCCCATATGCGCTCTTTGGACTCACAGCCGCGGCATTGAACTCCGACTCCTGCCGAATCAGCGAAGCCACAAGATACGGATCGAGCCCGTTATTCCCCGCATCCGCCACCAGTTCCTTCCAGTAAGGCTGAGGAAATAGAAGGTGCCAGTAGATCACGGCCACCTGGTCCATCGGCACTGCGTAGAACGGGATGCCGCTGTGCTTCATCGACTGCAGGGCGCGCGTGTACTCGCCATAGGAGACGTAGATCTCCGCCTGCGCCAAGGCACCCCACTCTTCCGCGGTTGGACTGGCGTGAATTTCGGGTCCGATGTATTCATTCAGCGCCGCGTTCGCCAGCAGCCGCGCCTTGATCAGATGCGTGTCATTTTCCGGAAGCTCGCCGGTCAGATCGGGTTCCGGCCCGTTTTTCGCGGCACTCAGAGGCGGAGCTAGCGGGACCGTGGGCTGTTTGCCCAGCACCGCCAGTCGCTGCCTGGCGAGCAGGGAATAGTAGTAATCAGGGTAAATCTCAGTCAACCTGCGGTAGTAGTTCGCCGCCTGGGCAAAGTCGTGCTCCTCGTCCTCATAGATTCGCCCGCGCCAGTAAAGTGCATCCGGAATTTCGCTGCCTCCGGCATAATGCACAATCTGCTCATCCATCAGCCGCGCCGCCTCGGGGTAGTTGCGCGTGCGGTAGTTCAACCAGGCAGCGCGCCAGTGCGACGAAGGCGCATAGGTGCTGTTCGGGAACAGTTCCACCAGTTTCGTGTAGTGGTAGATCGCCTGGGTTGCATCGTGCTTCAGCAGGTACATGTTGCCACCGGAGTACAGCGCCTCTTCCAGCCATCGGCTGCTTGGGAAGCGCTGGATCATCTGGGTGATCAGCGCATCATGCCCCGCGCGGTCGTCCTCATCGCGCGACAACTCCGCCAGCATATACAGCTTCAGCGCCGCGGTATCGTCGGTGGTCTCAGGCAGTTTCTCAATGTCGCGCCGGCCCACATGTTTCAGCTTGAAGTCGCACACCGCCGCATAGATCGTCAACGCGTTGCGATCCGCCGTCCCCAATTGTGGATTGTTCCTGCCGATGGCGTCGTACTCCACGCTGGCCTCGCTGTATCGCTTCGCATTGAACAGCGCGTCGGCATGCGTCTTCCGCTCGGCAGCGCTCAGCGGAGTGCCCATCGCCTGCAACTGCGCAGCCGCCTGCACGGCTTCACTCGTCAGCGGCTGGGTTACGTAAATCTTCCGGAACAGAGGCGCCGCGTGACTTGTATCCCCCGCCAGTTGGTAGGCTCGCCCCAGTGGGTAGAGGAAGTCTGCCTGCCCGGCCTCCGGCGTATTTGCCAGCGGCTGGAGCACATGCAGCGCGCCCTGTCCATCTCCCTGCTGTAGATGAGCATTGGCTAGCAGCACCGGTGCGGTAGCCGCGAAAATGCTGTCCGGATAATGTTCCGCAAAATGATCCAGCAGCGCATACGCGTCTCCAGCGTGGCCTGCCTGGATCGCCGCCTGTGCGTCAAGATAGTCGGCGTAATCGTCCAGAGCGTTGCCGGCCCGCTTCGCCTGGCCAAAATCAGCAACTGCGTCCGCGTACCGATGGTCGAGTGCGTAGGCATGCCCCAACGCGACATACGCCGCCGCGGCACCCTCCCCGGGATGGTTGTGCGCATAGCTCAGCACGCCCGCGTACGCCGCTGCCGAACGCGTCGCGGCAAGTTGTTGCGCCATCGGCCGCAACTCCTCGGAAGCATGAAATGCGCTGGTGAGCTTGATGCTGCGTGCCGTCGGCGGCTTATAGGCCGCATGCCTGCGGGTCGTGCTGGCTCCGGTCGTGGTGTGAGACGCCCTTCCGCTGGTCTTCGTCGCCGCATTGGCCTTGGCCGCCGCCGTCGTCTTGCCCGTCACTGACTTCGCCGGCGTGGCCGGCTTCTTGTTCGCCGGCGCAGTGGCTTGGGCCGTCCCGGCCGGCGATGTGCCAGCCGCTGCCTGCGCAACCAGTCTGCCTCCAGGCCACAGCAGGCAGGCCAGAACCGCAACTACTCGATACCAGGTACTTCTGTCCAGCATTCCTTCACGCTCCAATGATCGGCTTGCGCAGGGCAAAGCTCGCCCGCACTCCAACCGGCCAAAGCCCACACTTCAACTCTAAAGCCGCAACCGCTCTTCCGCGCGCGCACCACAGCTCCGCGCGTACCACTTCAGATACATCTGCTTTTCCGACCTCGGCATGTCATCCATTTCCAATCGCATCCATGTCCGTAGGGGCGCGCCCATTGCCCGCTGCACTGCAGCCCATTTACACTTGGGCTGGCGGTGAGCAGTTCCAGCTCGGCTCCCTCGGCCCGTGCCACGCAGCAGCCTTCATTTAGACGAGACAATTGCAACTTTTGCCTATGCCAGCCATCCAATCTCCAGCCACGGAAGAGATACATCCAGACGTAGCGCTGGTTGAGCGCGCGAAAAAGGGTGACACGGCGGCGTTTGAGCAGTTGGTTCGCCAGTATGAACGCCAGATTTTTCGGGTGGCGCAGCACATTACCCAGAACCGCGAGGACGCCGAAGACATTACTCAGGACGCGTTCCTCAAGGCGTACGAAAAGCTCGACCAGTTCCAGGGCAACTCCAAGTTCTCCACCTGGCTGGTACGCATCGCGGTGAACGAGAGTCTGATGCGTTTGCGCAAGCGTAAGACCAGCAAGACCGTCTCCATGGACCAGGACGTCCAGACGGAAGATGGCTCTATTCCGCGCGACTTCGCTGAATGGAGACCGAACCCGGAGCAGTTGTATGGGCAGAACGAACTCGGCGACATCCTGCGCAAGACCATCCAGGGTCTGCCTCCCGGCTTCCGCACCGTCTTCACCCTGCGCGATGTGGAAAACCTCTCGACTGAAGAGACCGCGGAGGCACTCGGTTTGAGCGTCCCCGCCGTCAAGTCGAGATTGCTGCGCGCCCGCCTGCAACTGCGCGAGCGGCTCAGCCGCTACTTCCGGCAGAAGAACGGAGGGCCCAAACCGTGACCTGCACCGATTTCCTCGCCCAGCTCACCGACTACTTCGACGGCAAGGTTGACCCCGCGCTCCTCGCCGATGTCCAGGCCCACATATGCGAGTGCCATCACTGCGAAGTCGTGCTCGACACCACTCGCCAGACCATCGCCATCTACCGCGAAAACGAGATCTACGAGTTTCCCACCGAACTCCGCGAACGCCTCCACGCCGCCATTATGGCCAGGTGCCGCCCAACCCCCTGATCCCCAATCTCGGCAACCGATTGACCACGAGATTTTTTTCCCAACATTATTCTTTTTCCCGCTGCGTATTTACGCCTATTCCTGCTATTATCCTCACCTGAACCCTGGCGAAGGAAGGTCTTTAGAAACGGCCTCGCCAGAACCGGCCTCACCCTTGCGACTTGCAAGTCTGGTCCGCGATCGGTAACCGCAGGCCTCCGCGCAAAAGTCGCCCCCTGGGCATTGTTGCTATTTACGCGCCTCACTCTGAAGTGAGTGCTGTGTCGGGGTTGTCACCCTTAGTTCGATCACGCGGGGTACGTATGCACGCCATCAAATATAGCCTCCTTTTCGGCTGCTTCATCCTCCCAACCCTCGCCGCCACGGCCCAGGACAGAAAGCCCGGCATGTACGAGGTCACGCTCGCCACCACCACTGTCTCGCCCACTGCCGAAGTGCATCCGCCGCGCACCTGGCAGGCCTGCCTTACTCAGGCGATGATCGACAAGTACGGCGCTATAGTGCCTGAGAACCTCTCCAACATGTGCCAACTGGTCAATGTTGTGAAGAAGCCCGGCGGGATGTCAGCCGACATGGTCTGCTCCGGCTTCATCAATGGCAAGGGGACGCTCGAGGTCAACTGGAGCGACAGCGAACACTCCAAAGGCAACCTCCACTTCAGCGGAACTATTCACCCCGGCGACAACGACATCAAGATCGAGTGGACCGCCACCACCACCTCGGTCTACAAAGGCCCCGACTGCGGCACGCTCCAGCCCCCCGTGCCGCCCAACGCGCCACCCTCCAAGCCCTAGTCGGGAATCGCGCACGCGGCTGCCCGCGGACCGCCAACCTGTAAAATTGTTTCGTCGCACCACCCTGCGTTCTTCATCGAGGGCAACTACGCCTCTAGAGGTCATGCTCCATGCGCCAGCTCGCAATCGCCCTGTTATGCCTCGTTGCAATCCCAGCCCTTCCCCAGGCGCCTCCGCCCGCCGCGCCTCCGCCCGCCGCGCCTCCGCCCGCCGCGCCTCCGCCCGCCCAGGTCTCCATCCAGGTCGACCTGACCAAATCGCTCGGTTCCTACCACAACATCGGTAGCTGGTTCGGCTACGACGAGATCAACTTCACCACCGGCAAGTACGGTACCCAGCTTCTACCCGAACTCCACGACCTCTCGCCCGTCCCCGTCTACATCCGCGCCCATCACCTGCTGACTTCGGGCGACGGCCAGCCCAAGCTCAAGTGGTCTTCCACCAACGTTTTCTCGCTCGACGCCGCCGGCAAGCCCGTCTACAACTTCACCATCCTCGACCAGATCTTCGACGAGTACCACCACGCCGGCGTCCGCCCCATGGTCGAACTCGGCTTCATGCCCAAAGACCTCGCCTCCGGCACCATGGACTACGAGATGCCCTATCCCAACACCATCAAAGGCTCCGTCCAGTCCCCGCCCAAGGACTACGCCATGTGGGGCGAACTGGTGCGAACCGTGGTCGCCCACTTCGTCCAGCGCTATGGCCGCGACGAGGTCGCCACCTGGTACTTCGAAGTCTGGAACGAGCCCGACATCAGCTACTGGCAGGGCACGCCCGAGCAGTACTTCAAGCTTTACGACTACTCCGTCGCCGGCGTCCGCGCCGCGCTGCCCAGCGCCCGCGTCGGAGGCCCCGGCTCCACCGGCCCCGGCAGCCAGCGCGCCATCACCTTCCTCACCAACTTCCTCAACCACTGCGCCAACGGCAAGTCCGCCGCCACCGGCGGTCCCATTCCCCTCGACTTCATCTCCTTCCATCCCAAGGGCAGCCCGCGCCTCGTCCCTCCCGGCCCCGGCGAGACCGCGCACATCCGCATGGGCCTCCAGAACGAGATCAGCGCCGCGGCCAACGGCTTCCGCACCGTAGCCGCCTCCGCCAAATACCACAATCTCCCCATCATCCTCTCTGAAGCTGACCCCGAAGGCTGCGCCGCCTGCTCCGCCCGCGAGAACCCCAATAACGCCTACCGCAACAGCCCGGTCTACCCCACCTACACCGCCGCCGCCATGAAGGCCCTCGCCGACCTCGCCGCCGAAAACAAGGTCAACCTCATCGGCATGGTCACCTGGGCCTTCGAGTTCGAGGGCAAGCAGTACTTCGAGGGCTTCCGCACCCTCGCCACCAACGGCATCGACCAGCCCGTCCTCAACATCTTCCGTATGGCCGGCCTTTTCAGTGGCGATCGCGTCGCCGCCACCAGCTCTTCCGAAGTCCCCGCCGAAGACATCGCCAAATCCGGCGTCCGCGCCCAGCCCGACATCGACGCCTTTGCCACCAAATCCGCCCACGAAGCCGCCGTCATGCTTTGGAACTATCACGACGAAGATCTCCCCGTCCCCGCCACCCAGGTCACCGTCAAAATCACCGGCATTCCCGCCGGCGTCCACCGGGTCCTGCTCCAGCACTTCCGCATCGACGACACCCACTCCAACGCCTACACCGTCTGGGTCGCGATGGGCTCGCCCCAGTCGCCCACGCCCGACCAGTACGCCCAGCTTCTTGCCACCGGCCAGCTCCAAACCCTCACCTCGCCCACCTGGCTCGACGTCACCGCCAACTC
>CAZAXI010000238.1:0-6260 GCA_964489045.1 uncultured Granulicella sp.
ACCTTGAACGGCAGCATCACCACATTGATGAGCACGGTGAGAATGATGATGTCCCAGCCCCAGTTGGCCGCGATGTGCGAATGCATGTACTGCAATGCGAGGAACAGGTACTTGCCGATGAAACCCCAGAAGCCGAACTCGAGCAGCGGCTCCAGCGTCACCTTCGGATTGGCTGCGTGGATGCCCTTGAGAACATTGATCGCCTTCGGTCCGACGAAGATGTGGGTCTCGGTCGGCCCGCTGCTGTCAGCGTACGCAGCGCCGAGAATGGGCATCATCTGGGCCTTGGTGGGCGCCGAATTCGCGTTGAAGCCCATGCGCTTGATGGTCTTGGAGACGTCGATTTGGTTGCTCAGCGTCACCAGCGTCGCCGTCGCCGGCGAGTCGGGCAGAAACACCGCGCCAAAGAACGGATCGCTGACGCCCGCCCAGTCGAACGGCTCGGTCAGGGTCGCTCCGCCGGTAATCTTCTTGGGCGCAAGATGCTGGTCGCTGCCGCTGCGATCGCTGTCGAGCTGCTGATCGGAATACGCGCGGCCTCGCGCGTCGTCGTTCTGGTCGCCGAAGCCGCCCGGCCAGCTCAGCAGCGCCCGCTGCTGGGCGCCGTCCTCGGTCACCTGCGCCTCCGCGTGGAGTACATACGAGCCATCGAATGAGAACGTCTTGGTCGCCTGCAGGCCGCTGCTCGAATATTTGAAGGTCACGGTGGCCGGCGCGGTCAGCGCCCCGGTGACCGAGGGCACAAACAGCGCCTGGCTCAGAGCCTCTCCGGTCGCTCCATTCACCGTGGCGAGCGTTCCGCCGGTGCTGTTGCCGTTGTCCCCATAGTCCTGGGTGTAGGTGAGCGTATTCGGGCCCGCCTGGGTCACGACGTAGGTCCCGTCGAAGCTGCTGTCGGACACGCCCGAGATCGCGACCGCCCGCCCGCTGAGACCGGCCGGCAGATTGCCCGCCGTGGCCAGGGTGACCACGCGATTGTTGCGCGACACCGCCGTGATCGATGCGGATGCTCCGTCGTAGGTGTAGAACGACAGCGGATAGCCGAACAGCTTGGCCGCCTGTGGGTTCACCAGATCGAGCGGCTTGCCTTCGGAGTCCACATACGAGGGGCCCTTCAGGATCCAGCTCGTCACCTGGGCGCCGCGATTCGAGAACGTGATCTTGTACAGCTCATTCTCGATGACCGTCGTCGTCTCCGCGCTGGCCTGGATTGCAGGCACGGCAGGCGCTGACGACTTGTGCGCGGCTGCGGCCGGGGCCGTCGGCGCGGCGGTTGCAGGCGCCGCAGCGGCGGGCTGGGCGGACGTCGGCGGCGCGGCACTGGGCGACGCAGCACCTGGCGATGAGGCACCGGGCGACACGGGGGACGGCGCCGGCTCCGGGTTCATCTTCGAGTGGTAGTAATTAGCGCCGAAGAGGACCGCGATAAAAACGACCATCATCGCCAAAAGCGATCGGTTGTCCTGTCCGCCCTGCTGGTTGGGGTTGTTGAACTCTGCCAAGTGATACGTCCTATTCTTGCGGGTAGCTTTCTTGCGGGTAGCTGGGAACTGGGGTCGATTCACTCCCAGCCTGTTCTCTATGGTAAATGGTCTGTGCCCTTCTCGCCGGAATCGGAGGAAACCGGCTGGGCAGCGCGGGGGCGCGCGGAGGAAACGAGTTCGGGCACCGGATCCAGCCCGCCTTTGCCCCAGGGATGGCAGCGCGCAAACCGCCGCAGCGCCAGCCATGATCCGCGCAGCATCCCGAAACGGGACACCGCCGTGTAGGCGTACTCCGAACACGTCGGCAGGTACAGGCAGCGGCTGGGGGAGATGGCATGCAGCACCGGCGAGAGGAACGCCTTGTAGAAGCGGAAGGCGAGCCCAGGCGCGCCGCCGTCGGTGCCGGCCGCCTGCGAGGCGCGATCGGGGTGGTCCAGCGCTGGTTGGATTCGTCCCATGGTTGCGCTCAATCCCGAGCAGACGGCAGCGACGCCGCCTGCTCGGCCGCTCTCTGAATGGCGCGGAAGACCGCGGCCACTTCGCGTTCCAGAGTTGCAAAGTCGAGGTCGATGACGCTGCGCCGGGGATGGAGCACCACATCCACCGGCATGCGCAGCAGGGGAAGCTGGCACCGGACCGCTTCGCGCATACGCCGCTTGATGCGGTTACGGTCCACCGCCTTGCCCATGGCCTTGCCGACCGTAAGCCCCACGCGCGCGCTGCCGGGTTCCGCAGTGCGCAGGGCGCTGGTACCGGGCTGACGCAGCAGGAAGAAGTAGCTCATCTGCTTGCCGAACTGCTTGCGGCTGGCCGCATACACGCGCTGGTAGTCGGCGTGCTTGCGCAGCCTGCAAATGGCGGCGATCATAGAAAGCCCCTTGGTCGCGCCGGCGGACGGTTGACTGACGCCAGAGATGAGCCTGGGTGGTTCGCAGGCTCTAGTGAAACGCGATGTTTGGGTAGTGGCAAGGCTCAGCCCCGCGACAGGTTCCCACGAAAAGCTGAAAAAATGCTCGGAACGCGAGGTTTAGTTGTCGCGGAAACCCGCGCTGACGGCGATCTTGTGGCGCCCCTTGGCGCGCCGGCGGCTGAGCACGGCTGCGCCCGCCTTGGTCTTCATCCGGGTAAGGAACCCGTGGGTCTTGGCGCGGTGGCGGCGGTTCGGCTGGAAGGTGCGCTTGGGCATTTGACTCGACTCCTGCTCAATCTCTTTGCGGTGTGTGCAACAGTCCCTCAGTATACCTCAAAGGCCTCGCGATTCCCAAGCAGGCAGCAGAAGGAAAGGGGTTAGATGGTCAGCTTCCGACCCTGGGAAAACAGCATGCGCGAAGGGGACCAAATTGGTCTTCTGACCGATCTTCACAAGGAATGGTGCAACAAAAAAAATGTCCAGCAATCGCTTGAAATGGACTTGGTTTTCCGTGCTACTATCAAACCCGCTTACCAAAGACGGTTTTCCAATTCATCTGGATCGTACTTTGGTTTACGTTGTCGTTTCTCTTCGCGATGGGACTCAAAATACCGGAGCGAAGATCTCCAGCAACCAGCGCTGTTCTCCGCTTGCCCTTTGGGCGATGGAGGACCACTGTTGCCGTCGCAGTCACGATTGCTGTTTTTTTGGTTTTTGGGTCAGTCTTGTCATCTCGAACGAAGAAAACTTGGAATCAAATCCAAGAAGGAAACTACGCATGTCATTCGTCCCAACGGCGACCGCCGTACTGAACTATTGGGTCCGCATCCTGGGCGCGCTTGAGAAGAAGATCAATCGCCAGTCGTTTGAAACATGGCTCAAGCCAACCAGGTTCTCCCACATCCAGGGCAAGACTCTCTATGTCCGCATTCCCTCCGCTGAATTTCAGGACGTATGCGAGAAATACACCGACCTCATCCAGGAGGCGATCGATAACCTTGGCCTGGACATCGAGACGGTGACCTTCACCACGCCGCAACAGGATCCCAGCGCGCCGCGGGTGCGGGAAGACGGCGGATTCGCTCCGGTTCCCAGTCACAACTCCAACGCTCCCCACTCGCGCCGCTCTCCCGGGAGCATGGCAGCCGGACCTGAGCAGTCCCGCTTCGATTGGAATACCGCCTCGCAACTGAACCCGCGCTACCAGTTCGACGCGTTTGTAATCGGCAGCGGCAATCAATTCGCCATGGCTGCGGCCCAGGCCGTCGCGGAACGCCCCTCCAAGGCCTACAATCCACTGTTCATTTACGGCGGAGTGGGCATGGGCAAGACCCACCTGATGCACGCCATCGGTCATGACGTGAAGCGCCGTCAGCCGCACGCCTCCATCTGCTATGTCTCCGGCGAAAAGTTCATGAATGAGATGGTGGACTGCGTGCGCTACCAGAAGATGACCAGCTTCCGCGACAAGTTCCGCAATGTGGACGTGCTGCTGATCGACGACATCCAGTTCCTGGCGGGCAAGGAGCGCACCCAGGAGGAGTTCTTCCACACCTTCAACACGCTGCACGAGAGCATGAAGCAGATCGTGATCGCGTCGGACCGGCCTCCCAAGGAACTGCCGGATTTTGAAGACCGCTTGCGTTCGCGCTTCGAATGGGGCCTGATCGCCGACATCCAGCCGCCCGACCTGGAGACCAAGGTGGCGATTTTGCAAAAGAAGGCTGAGTCCGAACAGACCCAACTTCCCACTGATGTCGCGCTGTTCATTGCGAGCAATGTGCGCACCAACGTGCGCGAGTTGGAGGGCGCGCTGGTCCGCTTGATCGCCTGGTGCTCCATGCACGGCGTCGAGATTACGCTGGCGGTCGCGCAGCAGTGCCTGAAGCAGTTCATCGACACCCAGGTGCGCAAGATCACAATCGAGGCCATTCAGCGGGCGGTCGCCGAGTCCTTCGGCATGCGCATCGCGGAATTGAAGCAGAAGAACAACTCGCGCCAGATCGTGGTGCCGCGCCAGATCGCCATGTACCTCGCCAAGCAGCTCACGGAGGCATCTTTGCCGGAAATTGGCCGTCAGTTCGGCGGGAAGCATCACACTACCGTGATGCACTCCATCGCCAAGATTGACGAGCACCGCCGTTCTGACAAGGACATGAACCGGACGATCAACAAGTTGATGGAAACGCTGAGTTAAGCCGAGGGACGCAGGCGGCGAAAAAAACTTCACCCGAAATGGTTGCACGGCGCGCTTTGGGCGGTGCTACTATCAATCCATTCCAGACGCAGGAGAATCCTATGTATACCTCCCCAATGGCTCGTCGCGACGAAGCTAGGTTCAAGGGCGCAATGGAAGACGATGGCAATCCCATCGGGATGGACTGCCGCCGGCAACTCAGTTCCTTCGCGGACCAACTGGGTCATCGCGATCAGGACGAGATGCTGAAGGACAATGACAGCGAGAATTGCGGCGGATAGGGGCGCCGGGTCCCGACGGCGGAGGCCGGCGACGGCCAGGCGCCGTAATCGTCTTGCGTGGATACACTCCTGCGTGTGACCCTCCTCACATTCATGGCATGGAAGATTGGTATAAGCTGATTGCTAAGGTAAGAATGCGTCATGGACGATGTGGCTCAGGCAGCCCAGACAATCGGAAAATTCCTTCAGGCTTTCACGTCGGCCGGCGGGCTTCGGCTCCGCTTTCGCGTGAAACTGCGCAGCGGAAAGACGGCCGCTGAAGGCAATCCAGGAGCCGAAGAGCCGTTGGAGAACGCGAGCAACGAGGCGCCGCGGAGTCTCTACGTTGAGTTCATAGGCCCCGACACTTCCCTGCTTACCGCGCGCAACGGCGAAGTGCTGAACGCGCTGGAGCACATCGCGACGAAGATTCTACGGCTCGAACCGGAGGCGCACGATCAGGTATCGTTTGACGCGGACCACTTCAAAGCGAACCGCGAGCGGCAGTTGCGGGAATCGGCGGCGCTGGCGATTGAGCGCGTGCGGGCCACGGGCCGGCCATACCCGTTCCCTGCGATGACCTCGCGCGAGCGGCGGATGCTGCACCTGATTCTCAGCGAATCGGGTCTGCCCACCGCTTCGAGTGGTGAAGGACCTGGGCGCTTCGTGGTGCTCTACCCCGCGGGCTCGGACACCTCCGCGCCCATGGAGACTGAGCCGGCGGTGCGCCGGCACGACGCCAATCGCATCCGCGAGAACTTCCGCCATCGCTAATGCTTGAGGGCAACGCTCCCACGACAAACCAGAGTCCATCCGCTTTGAGCCGTTCCTTGCTCCTGGGGCAATCTATGCGCTAAGGGACTCGAGCAGGGTGCGGGTCTCGGCCAGAACGTCCTGGGCCTTGGCCGAGGTGAGCGGCCAGCGAAGGACACCCTGCGGCGTGAACTGCGCGCCGCGTTTGGCGTTGCGGGAGACGAGCTTCATCATGGCAGCGGGGTCCACCATAGCGCGTGCAAGCGATGCGTTGGCTTGCTGAGAGGTGTCCGCTGCGGCCGCAGCGAAGCGAATGTGGAGCATCTCGACGAAGACCTTTGCGGCAGGCTTGGCAGGCTGCGGTCTCCGGGTGAGCGTGAGCATGGTGTGCTGTGGACCTCCGCTGGGAGACGCTGAAGGGCGCGGGAGTTCGACCTGGGTGCGCTTGCGGTCGAGCTGGGCGATGCCGAGCCGCTCGCAGCGCAGGCGCAGCGAACCAGCGGCGAGGAGATTGAGGACCGACTCGGGCGGATCGCCGTAACGGTCCTGCAGTTCGGCGCGCACATCGGCGAGGGCAGCTTCATCTTCGGCGCCGGCTATACGCTTGTACATGCGCAGGCGCTGGTTCTCCTCCGGGATGTAGCTGGAGTCGATGC
>CAZAXI010000239.1:0-6175 GCA_964489045.1 uncultured Granulicella sp.
TACCACCGGCTGCCCTACCTGAACGACGACCACTCCCGCATCGTCTTCCTCAACACCCTCGAACGACTCCGCCAGCGCCACCAGTTCTACCTCTTCGGCTACGTCCTCATGCCGGAGCACGTCCACCTTCTCCTATCCGAACCAAAGTCTCACCCACTCGCGACAACCATCAGCGTCCTCAAGGGCGAAACCTCCAAACTCCTCAGAGACGCCCGCACCCAGTTCTGGCAAACTCGCTACTACGATTTCAACGTCTTCACCCAACCCAAGTTCGTCGAGAAGCTCCAGTACATCCACCGCAATCCAGTCGAACGCGGCCTCGTCGAAAAGCCCGAAGACTGGCCCTGGAGCAGCTTCCTCCACTGGCAAACCGGCGCACCCGGCCCTATCGAAATCGAATCCCACTGGACCTATTCACGCCGCGAACGAGCCGCAACCCCACCCATCGCGATACAACCGCGATGAATGGGGCACCCAGATTCTTGGCGCAATACGGCGACACGATACCTATTCCCCCATTTCCCCAAAAGTCCAGCCCTCGGAAGGGCACGCGTTCCCGCCCGCCGACAAACAAGAGCGCTGAGGGCGCGACCTATCTTAGCCTAGGCCGCAGGCCTAGGAAAAAGCCGCGTCCGCAGGACGCTTCCGCTCTGCCGAAGGCCGGAGTGCAGCGCGAAGCGCGCAACGACTGAATTGCCTTTCTCCCCAGCGCCACCGAATCCGCTCGCCACGACCCTCCCCAAAACACTGTCAAGCCCCCTCACCTCTGCAAAACCCGTCCACAACCCTCAAACCAAACCACATCAAAAATCAAGAAACATAGCAGATGAGTTATGGTCCACCTGATAAAATGGAAGTAGTAAGAAATCAAAAGAAAAGCCCGGCTAACCGCTGGGCTTTCCCTTTTTAACTCCCTTTCGCCTTTCATCACCAAGGAGTCCCATGTCCGCATCCTCTCCCACCTGTCATCACCTCAACCCCTCCGGCCACCGCTGCGGCTCGCCCGCCCTCCGCGGCGAGCAGTTCTGCTTCTACCACCACCCCACCCGCCGGCGCCCGCGCACAGCCGGACGAAAGCCAAGACTGCCTGGCTTCCGCATGCCCAGCCTCCAGGACCGCGCCTCCATCCAGCGCGCCCTCGCGAAAGTGGTCTCCCGGGTCATCGGCGGCCGGCTCGACCCCGCGACCGCCGGCCTCCTCGTCTTACTCCTTCAGTCGGCCAACCAGAACACCCCCGGCGATCCCGACTCACTCGACGCCTTCATGCAACTGGCCCAGATGGCACTCAGCCCGGCTCCGCTTCTGTCCCTCGCCGATCTCCTCCGCGACCTTCGGGCTTCCCTCTCGCAGCAAAAAATGTACCGAGTCCACCGCTAACCACCTTAGAAACACCACATAGGGGTATATGCCCCCCCCGTGCTGCGGACACCGCTCCCATTTCTGAGTAGAATGTGCCGGTTACCTTGTGCGCCGGAACGCGCTGCCTTTCTCCCCGCCGCGTCCCCGCACTCAACCCGGCCCCAACTCAGCACTCAAAAGGAGAATCGCAGATGGACATCCTCTGGTGGATTATCGTTGGCCTCATCGCAGGCGTCATTACCGGAAAACTCATGAAGGGCAGCGGCTACGGCATCTTCATGGACATCATCGTCGGCATCGTCGGTGCCCTCATCGGCGGCTACGTTATGCGCATGGTCGGCTTCGCCGGCTCCGGAGGCATGCTTTACACCATCCTGGTTGCCGTCCTCGGCGCGGTCATCCTCACCTGGATCGTTCGCCTCATCTCCGGCAACCGCTCCCGCAACCTCTAGCGACGCGCGCGGGCTCCCCGCTACTTCGGGCAGCCCGCGTCCATCCATGCCTTGAACAGCGCCACCCGCTCCGCCGGCCACGGTTCATCGGGCGGCATCGAACCATTCGCCACGCAGTCGTAAACGCTCTTCGCGTTCGTCTGCACGCACATCCACGCCGCATCATCCAGCAAAACCCCGTCGGGCTTCATGCAGTCAACATCCCCCTCCCGGAACAGCGGCCGTATATCCGTCGCAAAACTCAGCGCCATGTCGACCTCCTTTACTGCCCGATCCAAACGACCCTATCCGAAACTCCGCAGGCCCAGCCAGCCAACGGCCGGCCTCCGAAGGGAAGCTAAGCCTCATCCCCACGTTTTGCCCAGCGTCTCCAACCCCGCCGCTGCAAGGTCCGCTGCGACCATCGCCGGATGCAGCTCCAGCCGCGCGTTGAACTGAAGGAACCACGGCTCGGCGAACTTCGGAATCTCCGACGCGTTCTTCAGATCGACAATCAAAATCCCCGACCGCTGGCCGTGGTACTCCGTAAAGTACGCCGCTTCGGGCTTCTGTTCAGCCAGAATCTTCTGCATCTTGGCTCCCGCGGAGCCGTCCCTGACTGCAGCGTTGAATACATCCACGGGGAAGTAAA
The DNA here is from genome assembly GCA_964489045.1 of uncultured Granulicella sp. GTDB lineage: Bacteria > Acidobacteriota > Terriglobia > Terriglobales > Acidobacteriaceae > Edaphobacter. The sequence continues at coordinate 2,443 of CAZAXI010000239.1, forward strand.
CGTGCATCACCATGCGCATGGAATTCTCCTGCCGCCGGGTTGACGCCGGCGTTCCTGGACAATTGGATTTAGATGCAAGGCCCTTGGGGAGAAGCCGAAGTTACGCCGATTCGGCATGCAACGTCAAGCGCCCATCACCCGGCGCGACGGTCTTCCAACACCTCGTCCAGCATTCCCGCCAGTGTTCCTGCACGCGATCGCATGCTGCCCTCGGTCCGGTCCACGCTGCCCGCCAGCGTTTCGTAGCGCCCGCGCAATGCCACCAGTTCGTCGGCTATATTCAGCGCCGCCAGAACCGCGACGCGCAGAGAATCCACCGTGCTGCCATGCGCTGCCACGGCTCGCATCTTCGCATCCACCAGCCCCGCCAGCCGCTCGATGTACTCCACGTCGGTGCCGCGCAGGTGATACACCTGGTCGTAGATATCGACGCTCACCGCCTCAGGGTTCGCGGCGCCATCCATCGTGCCCAGTCCGTCCGGATTCCCTTTTGTCTCCGCCATCGCGACCTCACTCATCCGACTTACAGCAACTCGTCCATCTGCTGCAGCATCCGCTCTACCCGCTGCCGCACCGCGTCACGCTCCTGGCTCAGCACCGCGACCTGCTTCTCTGCAGCATCTTTTTCGCGCACGACGGCTTGAACCTGGCTCTCCGAGCCCTTCGCCTGCGCCGCAAGCTGTTCGCGCAGCGCAGTTACTTCCGCCTCGGCCGCAGCGCGCGCCTCACGCTCCCGCTTCACAATCTCCACTGCCCGCAGCACCTTCTGCTCGAGCGCCTGAAATTCATCCACACTTACACCAGAACTCATACCCGAAGTATAGAGCCGTTTGGCAGCTTCTCTTCCATGTGGTCCTGAAGCGGCTGTGCAAAATGCGGCCTTTTCATCGCACAAAAGCCACAAGAAAGGCTGCGTACTCGCCTCGCTACGCCCGAATCACCCCGCCCAGCGAGCTCAGCGCCGCGATCAGCCTCGTCGACCACCCGGTCAACTCCTCCTCGCGCAGCGTCCGCTCGTCGGACTGGAAGACCGTACGAAGAAGCAACGAATAGACGCCCGGATACTTCTTCGGATCGCGCCAGACCTCAACTGGCCTTCGGTCGCGCAATTCGGAGATGCCAAGTGACTCGATGGCGTCGGCGATGCCGCCCCACGCGACGGCATCGGGAAAGACGAAGGAGAAGTCGCGTTCGACCGCCTGGAAGCGGGAGAGTTCGTGCGCGGTCGCGCGCCGCAGCGGCAGCTTGTACAGCGCTTCCAGGTCGATCTCGGCGAGAAAGACGGGCTGGCGCAGCTTGCGGGCTTCGCGCTGCCCGGTTTCAAGCTGGCCGAAGCCCGCGATCGGCTTGCCCGCCAGGAGGGCTGTGGCCGAGCGGCCCGCCTCCAGCCATGCGGGAGCTTCCGCGCTAAAGGTCAGGGCCGCGCCGCCCAGGTCGAAAAGACAAAGCAGTGACTCGATCGCGCCCTTCAACTCAAAGAATGGCGCGTCCGCCGGCGAGTAGAGACTGCTTGCAGGCACCGCTCCGGTCAAACCCAGCGAGAGACTGTGCAACTCGATCGCTTTTTCCGGCGACCCGGTGAATATCGCACCCTGCTCAAACAACCGCGCCTCGCGCACATCGCGGTTCAGGTTGTGGGCGAGCATTGCGATCATTCCCGGCGCGAGCGAAGGCCGCAGCAGCCGTGCCTCCTCGGACAGCGGATTCTCCAGCGCAATCACGCCGCGCTGTTTTGCCGCAAACACCTCGCCATCTGCATCGGAGGCGAAACTGCTGGAAATCGCCTCCGTATAGCCCAGCGCCAGCAGGCGCGTTCTCACCGCCGCCTCCGCGGCTGCGAGCGGATGCGCAGTCACGGGCAGCGCTGTCGGCAGCGTGTTGGCGAATCGGTTGTACCCGTAGACACGCGCGATCTCTTCCACCAGGTCGATCTCGCGCTCAAGGTCCAGCCGCCAGGAAGGGAGTTGCACGTTGAAAGTTGCAGGTTGCGAGTTGCCAGCGGGGGTTAGCTCGCAGCCGAGGGCGGTAAGGTATCGGGACACCAGTTCGCTAGTGATGGCGGATTGGCCCGGCTGATCGTCCAGCGTCGCGCCCAAATGCCGCCGCACCTGCCCCAGCGACAGCGCAATCGGCGGACGCCCGGCCGTTCGCGCCGCAGCTTCAGGTATCACGACGTCGACCAGTTCGCCCTCGGCCGCGCCGCCCGCCTGCAGAATCAGCTTCGCGACCAGGGCATTGGCCACGCCGCAGGCGTTGAAGTCGGCACCGCGCTCGAAGCGGTGCGACGCGTCCGTGTGCAGCCCATGCCGCCGCCCGCTGCGGCGCACGCTAGCCGGATCGAACCAGGCAGCCTCGACCAGAATGTTCTTCGTCTCCGCGGTAATCATCGAGTCCCAGCCGCCCATCACTCCGGCCAGGCCCAGCGGCTTCGCATGGTCCGCGACCACCAGATCGTCGGCCTCCAGCGTGCGCTCGGTCCCATCGAGCAGCTTCAGCCGTTCGCCTTTGCGCGCGAGCCGGACAATGATTCCTCCATCAATTTTGTCCAGGTCGAATGCGTGAGTCGGATGGCCCATTCCCTGCAGTACGAAGTTGGATGCATCGACCGCATTCGAGATCGGCTTCGACCCCAGCAGGGCGAAGTACTCCGCAACCCGGCCGGTTGAAGGCGCGATGGTCACGCCGCGAAGAACGCGAGCGGTGAAGCGGCCGCACAGTTCCGGGGCCTCGATCGCAACCGAAAACGGCTTCGCGCCGGAGGTTGCGGAAGGCAACCCGCTATCCAGCGGTACCAGCGGCAGGTTGTAGATCGTCGCTGCCTCGCGCGCGATGCCGTAGTGGTTCATCGCGTCCACGCGGTTGGTGGTGATATCCATCTCGAACAAGTGCCCGTTGCCGGACCCAAGCGAGTGCACACCCTCCACCGCAATGCCGCGGAGGGTAAGATCGTCAGCCAGTTGGCGATCGTCGACAGCAATGTTGGGGACGTAGGAGCGAATCCAGTTGCTGAGAATGTTCATGGTTAGCGAGTCAGCGAGTCAGCAAGTCAGCAAGTCAGCTAACTACCGGCTGCAGCGGATTTGTCCTCCAGGACCCTCAGGAGTCCGTTCAATATGCGTGCGACGACTTCGTTGCAGTCTCCAATCAACGCGTTTGCTACATCCTCTGCACAGTATCCCAAGTCAGACGCTAGCTGCATCTGCGTCTCCAGTTCAAAAGTCGAACCACGGGCCTGGGCGATGAAAACACGTAGCCCTTTGTCAGTCAGTCTTCCATGACCCTCTGCGATGTTGCTGGGAATTGAAACGGAACACCGCCGCATTTGGGCAATTAAGCCAAACTGTTCGTTCTTTGGAAAGGCCGCCGTTATCCGATAGGTCTCACGAGCTAAACGCATCGACTTCTGCCAGGCGATAGGATCGCGAAAGTGCCGCGTTCTCCCGCTGACTCGCTGACTTGCTGACTCGCTGACTTGCTGCTTCATCCGAATTGCTCCAGGAACCGCATGTCGCCTGAGTAGAACTGGCCAATATCGGAGATGCCGTGCTGGATCATCGCAATCCGCTCGACGCCCATGCCGAAGGCGAAACCGGTGACATTTTCCGGGTTGTAGGCGTCGTCCGCAGGGTTGAGCTTGCGGCGTTCCCCGGTGACCGCGGCGAAAACGGTGGGGTCGACCATGCCGCAGCCCAGCAACTCAATCCAGCCGGAGTGCTTGCACTTGCGGCAGCCC
>CAZAXI010000240.1:0-6054 GCA_964489045.1 uncultured Granulicella sp.
CAGAACGTCGCCATCACCGACGAGATCGAGCTGCGCCTCAAGCGCGACTTCGGCGTCTATCCCAACTCCGTCGAAGGACGCCGCCAGGCCGAGTGGATTCTGATGGACTACATCGACTTCATCGTCCACGTCTTCTCCGCGGAGAAGCGCGCCTTCTATGGCCTCGAGCGCCTGCGCAAGACCGCCACCACCATCTCGGTCGCCGACCTCAACGCCGAACTAAAGGCCGCCATCGCCACCACCCGCGCCAGTCACCCCAAGAAGAAGGCCCCCGCCAAGTCCCCCGCAAAGAAAGCAGCGAAGAAGGCAACCAAGGCATCATCAGCCCCGAAGAAGGCGGCAAAGGCCCCAGTCAGGAAACTTGCGAAGTCCCCTGCTGCACGCCGCAAAATAAAGCACTGATCCTTCAGCCCCGGCCAGACTCAGCCCCAAAGAAATACGCCGTCTGCAAACCGCAGACGGCGTACTTGTTTGGAACTCACTAGCTGCTAGAACTCGTAGCGAGCATTGATCCGCAGCACACGGTTGCCGGATACCGTCAGCGCCTTGTCTCCAAAGGTCACGGCGCCGCTATAGACATTCCCTACCATATCGACCCCGTTGTACGGAACGCCGTCGATCAGTTGTGAGTTGTAGGCCCCCGTTGGACCGTGGTTGAACACGTTCAGCGCCTGAACTCCGAACAGGAAGTCCTGGTGCTCAAACGTGTGGAACGAGCGCTCAATCGTAAAGTCCGTGTTGGAAGCATGGTCCTCAGACAGGACATTGCGACTTACCGTGTTCTGCGTTGTGCCGAAGTATGACGTCACCCAGTGCGTGTTCGCCTGGGTCACCGGATGGCAATTGTCGTTGGTGGCCCACCATGCAGGTCCATCGCACAACGTGCCCGGCGCCAGGCCGAAGCCGACGATCGGGTCGTCTCCTTTGATGGCCCAGTTCTGAATCGGCGCATTCTTGTTCAGCAGTATCGGACGATCGTTGCTGATGCCATCGCCGTTCCAGTCGTACCCAATCTCAACATTGATCGGCCCCCCTGACTGGAAGGTCGAAATGCCGGAGAATGTCCATCCATTCACGACCGCTCCCGCCCAGTGATAGCCTTCTCCAGCATTCCACTTGGGTGGCTGGTACACCGCTGAGACCACAATGCGGTTGCGATGGTCGAAGGCCGAATCCGCATACTCCCGCCGCCGGTTGTTCGGATACTGCAGCTCGGCGTAGGTCGAAAGATTGCCGTCTCCCGAGTCCGTGAATTCCTCCGAACCGTCGTCCAGCAGCTTCGAGTAGGTGTACGCGCCCCGGAAGGTCAGTCCGCCACGCACTTTGTGCTGCAACTCGATCTGCCCGCTGTTGTAGTTCGAGTCCGCCGTATTGTCCTCGCGGATAATCCGTCCGCGATTCGCGAATAGGCGGGCGGCCGAATATATGTCATTGATAAACGGATTGAACTCGGTCGTCGCATACTGGTGTTCCTGCCGGTTGCCAACATACTCCACAGCCAGCACAAACTCCGCAGGCAACTCGCGCTGGACCCGCAGGTTGTACTCGTACGTCAGCGGTTCCAGCAGGTGCTGCGGGATCACGTTTGAGGTATCGGTCGCCAGCGGCAGCTGGCTGGCAGGCGTATTGAACGATGTGGCGATAATGCCCGCCCAGTTGGCAGTTCCGCGACCGGAAGACGAAGTAATCACGTCCTTCGACGCCGCGTTCGGCGAACTCCCCTGAATGTTGTCGATGATGTTGGTGAAGATGTGGCTGTAGAAGAATCCAACCCCCGCGCTTATCACCGTCTTTTCGTTTATGGCGTAATTCAAGCCGGCTCTCGGCCCGAAGTCGTGCTTGTTCGGTAGCTCGGGCATACCGCCCGGAAACGCCGTGGGGTTGTTGGGGTTGAATGCCGGATTCGGCAGGTAATTGAACGGTGTGCCGTTGTACTCGTAGCGCAGACCGGCAGTCAGCGTGAAGTTATGCGCGACCTTCCAGCTATCTTCGGCGTAGTAGTTCTGCACCCAGATCTGCGGGCGTGCGGTCGGATTGCCAAACTGGATCGTGGCAGTTCCGCTGGAAGCCGTGCCGCCGAAATTGTCGAGGTAGTTCGCCAGCGCCGTATAACCCGCGGTCTGCGCGGCTGTAAATCCGATGGCCCCATAGAACTCGAAAGGAATACCGTCCTTGATGCGTTGATCCTCGATATCGAAGCCGAACTTCATCGTGTGCGTGCCCTTGATCCAGGTCACCGCATCTTCCAGTTGATAGGTGTTCTGGAACCGCCCCTGCGGCACATTGCCGGGGATGCCGTATCCGGTGATACCCGTGATGCCAATCGCCGGCATAAGCGCCAGCGGATTCGCTAAGGTGCTCGGAGCCAGAGCGAAGTTGAAACCGATCCGGCTCCACGCCGGACGCAGCTCATTCAATATATTCGGAGTGAAATTATGCGTGTAGACGATCCCGGCGTTGTAGGTTACGCCCGCCTGATCGGTGTCGAAACCCGGTAACTGGTTGGGGAAGTTGCCCACGTCAAACGGCACGGAATATGGAGCTTGGATGAAACGGAAACGGACCCGATCGTTGTCTGAAACAATCAGGTCGGAAGTCGCTTCGAGCTCGCGAGAGTTGGTGTCATCCCCCAACTGCCGCTGCACCCCCGCAAAGTTAACCACTCCGCGGTTCAAACCGCTTACCGGATCGTTACCCAGCGCAACCGTGCTCGCATAATGGGTATTGACACCGCGCAACGTTCCATATGCTGTCAGCAAATTGGCAATCCGCGGATTGGTGGAGTAAGTCTGCAGCGTTGTGAACCCGGACGCCGTCGGCAACGTCAGAATGCCCAGGTTCGCCGTGGCACGGTACCGGTCCCAAATGTTCGAGACAAAGAAGAACATGCGGTCCTTGATGATCGGCCCGCTTACGCGGAAACCGAATATGTTCTCCCGCGATTTCACCTTCGGAACCTGGTTCAGAATGTCGCCCTTGTCCTCTCCGTCCAGAGCGGAGTTGAACAGAAGCTCATACGCCGCTCCGTGGAACTGGTTCGATCCGCCCTTGAACACCAGGTTTGAGACCGAGCCGCCGCGGCCATACTCGGCCGCGAAGGAATCCACCAGAATCGTAAGCTCCTGCACCGCCTCCAGGTTCTCGGGTTGGAACGCCTGCCCATGCAACCCCTGATCGTTGTTGTCCTCGCCCTCAATCAGGAAGTTATTATCGCGCGGACGATTGCCGTTTACTGAAAACCCGTAGCCGTTCGTGTAGTTGTCGCCCGTCACCGTGGTGACCCCAGGCAGCGTCACCGCCAGTTGATACGGATTCAGGCTTGAGATGGGAAGATTGCTCACTTCAAGTTGAGAAAGCGTGTCGCTCAGCTCTCCACTATCAGTCTTCAGCGCCTCCACCACGTCGGAGGGGACCTCCACCGTGGTGGTCGCCGCCCCAGGGTTCAGCGTCACATTCACTGAGGTCACTACCGATGCATTCACCACCACGTTCTCCGCCGTCGTCTTCGCGAACGTGTCCGCAGTCACTTCCACCCTGTAGGTTCCCGGCGCAACCGACTCAATGCGATAGGCGCCCACCTTGTTCGTCTTCGCGGAGTGCTTGTCGTTGGTATCGATCGACGTTGCCGTCACCGACGCGCCGACCACCACGGCACCGGCGGCATCCACCACGCTGCCCGCGATCGTGCCGTTGGTTTCCTGCGCAAATCCCGTGGAGCCGGCCAGGAAGGCCACGCAAATCATCACTATCCCGATCGAAACCGCCGCCAAGCCGAGAAGTTTCCTCATAGTTTTCTCCTTGCGTAATCAAACCCATTCCGCCAGACTTGCGGAATCACACTTAAGTCCTAGACACCCGGTAACATTGTTCTTTGGTTACTATCCAAAATTGAACTGCAATCCTGTCTCCAAACCAAATGCGACTGCCAATACCCTCTGAACCCCAAATAACTCCCGCATTTTCTGTTACCTCCACGCAGAAGAATTCAGTTGCTGACATTCTAGCTATGATTCATACATGCGCAATCCTATTAATCATAGTTACCCCCGTACCCGTCATTAACCAGTCATATACCCTCATCCCGTGAAGATCTTTCTCGCCTCCATCTCCCCAACCCGCTCGCGACCCAAATCCGACGCCGCCGCCACCCTCGCCGCCGACTACCTCACCCGTGCCGCCCGCTATCTCCCCTGCGAAGCCCAATCCCACCCCTCCGAGGCCGCCTTGCTCGCCTGGCTCGACCGATCCGCCCGCCAATCCACCCGCACCACCCCCGTCCTCATCCTCCTCGACAGCCGCGGCAAGCAGTTCACCAGCGAAGCCTTCGCCGCCCACCTCGGCCGCCTCCGCGACTCCGGCACCCAGTCCGTCGTCCTCGCCATCGGTCCCGCCGACGGCTGGTCTGCCGCCGCCCGCGCCCGCGCCGGCCTTGTGCTCTCCTTCGGCGCCATCACCCTCCCCCACCAACTCGCCCGCGCCGTCCTCGCCGAACAACTCTACCGCGCCCTCACCATCCTCGCCGGCCACCCCTACCACTCCGGCCACTGACAGGCGATCAACCTGGGTGCCCCTTGATCAACGAGAGGGCGCGAGTCCCTCGTTTATAGTGGGGTCAGTCTCTTACATCCACGTATCCACCCCGCACCTGGAACCCTCTACACTAACCACATGTCCGCCACCACCTCCGAAGCGACCCCCGAAACCACCCGCCGCGGCCTCATCCTCATCAACACCGGCCCCGGCAAGGGCAAGACCACCGCCGCCCTCGGCACCGCCTTCCGCGCCGCTGGCAACGGCATGCGCGTCCTCTTCCTCCAGTTCCTTAAAGGCTCCTGGCACTATGGCGAACTCGACGCCGCCGAAGCCCTCAATCGCGCCCTCGGCGGCTCCAGCGCCACTCCCAACTTCGTCATCAAGCAGCTCGGCCGCGGCTTCGTCAAAGTCGGCGGCGCCGAGACCGATCCCGAAGACATCCGCCTCGTCGAAGCCGCCTGGGCCGAGTCCGCCGCCGCCATCCTCTCCGGCGACTGGGACCTCGTCGTCCTCGACGAGATCAACTACGCCATCGGCTACCACATGCTCGCCCCCGAAACCGTCGCCGACGTCCTCCGCCGCAAGCCCGAGATGACCCACGTCATCCTCACCGGCCGCAACGCCCACCCCCTTCTGGTCGAACTAGCCGACACCGTAACCGAGATGCGCGAAGTCAAACACGCCTACCAGCGCAACATCCTCGCCCAGCGTGGCATCGAGTTCTAACCGCTGTGCGACACTAGTCTCAAGTTCCCGAGCAATGCCCAACCTCACCTCCCTGCTCCAACGCACCTTCGGCTTCCCCTCCTTCCGCGCCAACCAGGAAGCCGTCTGCCGCGCCGCTACCGACGGCCGCGACGTTCTCCTGGTCATGCCCACCGGCGCCGGCAAGTCTCTCTGCTACCAACTCCCCGCCATCGCCCGCCAATCCGCAGGCGAAGCTGGCACTGCGCTCGTTGTCTCCCCGCTCATCGCCCTTATGGATGATCAGGCCGCCAAGCTCACCGCCCACGGCCTGCGCGTCGGCCGCATCCACTCCGGCCTGTCTCGCGACGACACCCGCCAGGCCTGCCGCGACTATCTCGACGGCGCCCTCCAATTCCTATTCATCGCTCCCGAGCGCCTCCGCGTCCCCGGCTTTCCCGAGATGCTCGCCCGCCGCAAGCCCTCCCTCATCGCCATCGACGAGGCCCACTGCATCAGCGCCTGGGGCCACGACTTCCGCCCCGACTATCGCACCCTCGGCGAATATCTCCCCGCCCTGCGCCCCGCACCCATCATCGCTCTCACCGCCACCGCCACGCCCACCGTGCAGCAGGACATCGTCGCTCAACTTCAGTTACAAAATCCCGCGCTCTTCATCCACGGCTTCCGTCGCTCCAACCTCGCCATCGAAGTCGTCGAGATGTCCAAGCCCCGCCGTCACGCCTTCGCCGCCGAACTCCTCGCCCCACCATCAACCCGCCCCGCCATCGTCTACGCCCCCTCGCGCAAGGCCTCCGAAGAGCTCGCCGCCGAACT
>CAZAXI010000241.1:0-5949 GCA_964489045.1 uncultured Granulicella sp.
TCGAATCCATCCGCCCCGACGCCATCATCGTCGTCGCCTACGGCCGCATCATTCCGCAATGGATGCTCGATCTGCCTCCACTCGGCAACATCAATCTCCACGGCTCACTGCTGCCGAAGTATCGCGGCGCCGCGCCCGTTCAGTGGGCCATCGCCAACGGCGACCCCATCACCGGCGTCACGACCATGCGTATCGATGAGGGCCTCGACACCGGCCCCATGTTGCTCGCGCATACCATCCCCATCGCCCCCAACGAGACCGCGCCCGACGTCTTTCGCGCCCTCTCCGACGTCGGCGCCGGGCTCATGGTCCAGACCCTCGCTCGCCTCTCCGCCGGCATCCTCGCCCCGCAGCCGCAGGACAACACCCAAGCCACGCTCGCCCCCATTCTCACCCGCGAAGATGGCGCCATCGACTTCGCCCGTCCCGCGCATCAGATCTACGACCGCTGGCGCGGCTTCCAGCCCTGGCCTGGCGCGCACACGCTCCTCCGCGGCAAGAAGCTCATCGCCCACCGCATGCACATCGGCCCCCACCCCGGCCCCGAACCCGGCGTCCTGCACATTCCCGGCGCCGAGTTTTGCGTCGGCTGCGGCAACGGCACCTCAATCGTTCTCGACGAGGTCCAGATGGAAGGCAAGCGCCGCACGTCCGCAGCCGAATTCCTGCGCGGCTTTCAAATCCGCACCGGCGAAAGGCTCGGCAGTTGAAGCCCACACCGCGCAAGCCGAAAAGCCCGGAGCAAATACGCGCCCGCCCCGCAACAGCCGGACCCACCGCAACCGCCGCAGAGTCCCTCTCGAAAATCGCCCCCGCCCGCGCCGCCGCCTTCGAGATCCTCACCCTCGTCGGCCAGAACAAGGGCCATAGCGACGAGCTTCTCCACTCCTCGCGCACCTCCTCCCTCACCTCTGAAGACCGCAACCTCGCCACCGCCCTCGTCATGGGCGTCCTCCGCTGGCAGATCGCCCTCGACGCCCGCCTTAGCAAACTCCTCGCCCGTCCCGATCAGCGACTCGCCGAGCCCGTCGCTCTCGCCCTCCGCCTCGGCGCCTTTCAACTCCTCCACATGGACCGCATCCCCGCGCACGCCGTCCTCAACGAGAGCGTCGAACTTTGCCGCGCCGCCGGCCATCCTCACGCCGCCGGGATGGTCAACGCCATCCTCCGCAAGCTCGCTGCTGCGCAGAAACCCGGCGCGCGCATCTTCGAGTCCCCCGCCGCCTTCGCCGAGCGCCTCGCCCACCCCCTCTGGCTGGTTGAACGCTGGGTCGCAGCCTACGGCCGCGAAGCCGCCCTCGCCATTTGCGAATACAATCAGCGCGAACCCCAATCCGGCTCGCTCTTCCCACCCACCGAACTCACTCCCACCGAAGCCCTCCCGCAAATCGACGACGGTTCCCGCCTCGTGGCCGAACTCACCGCCGCCGCGCTTCCCCACACCACCAGCACCCCCCGCATATGGGACTGCTGCGCCGCGCCCGGTGGCAAGACCCTCATTCTCGCTCTTCGCCACCCCACCGCCGAAATCTTCGCCACCGACATCAGCCCCAGGCGCCTCGCCCACACCACCACCCGCCTCCGCCAACACAATTACGCCGCCAACGTCCGCACCGAAGCCGCCGACGCCACGCAAGCAACCACCGTCGCTACAAACTTCAATCTCATCCTCTGCGATGTACCCTGCACTGGCACCGGAACCCTCGCCCGCAATCCCGAAATCCGCCATCGCCTCCGCCCGCAAGATCTCGCCCGCCAGTCTGCCCGCCAGCGCGACCTTCTCACCGCAGCCACACTCCGCCTTGCCCCCGGCGGCCGCATCGTCTACTCCACCTGCTCGCTCGAGCCCGAGGAGAACCAGCAGGTCGTCGATGCCGTCGCCTCCGCAGCCGGCCTCGATCGCCTTCCCGTCGAACCCCTGCTCGCAAATCTCGCCACTTCCGGCATCCTCGCGCACGAAATCGCCGCAAACCTCACCGCCTCAGCCATCAACGCGACCGCTCTCCGCACCCTCCCCGGCGTGCTTCCCTGCGACGGTTTTTTCGCCGCCGTGCTGGAGCGTAACTAGCCCCAATCAGGCCTTTGGAATCAGCACTCATTTCCACACCGGGATGGGTATCCCCGTTTTCGCCGCCAGCCATCGACAGCAGCAACATTTTGGACTATTTTGGGTTCTTAGGAGCAGGACTTAAGCGTCAACGCTTGGCCCGCGGGAACTAGGGTTCCTGCCAGGAGGCAGCAAAATGCGGTTCCTCAAGTATCTCGCTCTTCTCTCAGTTCTAATTCTCCCGTTTGCGTATGCCAACGCGCAGGTTGCTGTCGGCGTTGGCGTGGCGCCGTATGGCTACGGCGGATACGCCTACGGTCCTCCGGCGTGCGCATATGGCTACTATGACTACTACCCCTACGCCTGCGCGCCCTATGGATTCTACGGTCCAGGCTGGTTTAGCGGCGGCATCTTCATCGGAGCCGGCCCGTGGTTCCGCGGCGGATACTACGGTCGCGGTGGCTACGGCTACCGCGGTGGATATGGCTACGCAGGACGCGGCTACGTTGGCGGCGTTCGTGGCGGCTACGCAGCAGGCGGAGTACGCGGTTATGCCGGTGGCGTTGCCCGCGGTGGAGCGGTTGGCGGATTCCGCGGCGGTGTAGTCGCTGGCGGAGGCTTCCGCGGCGGTTCAGCCGGTGGCGGCGCGCACTTCAGCGGCGGCGGTGGCCGTGGTGGTGGCGGCGGACGCCGGTAATCACAACTAAGGTTGAACAGAGTCCCATCTCCCGCGAATTCTTCGGGGGATGGGATTTCTGGCGTTAAGGAGCCTCTCGCGTTGTCTCGCTTAAGGGCACGGCTTCAGCCGTGCCGTAAACGGCTATTGGTGAGCGCGGCTTTAGCCGCTGAGGTCCCCGCTTTCTCGTCCGGCGCCCGCTAGAATGCTTCTCCCCTCTTCTACTCCCGTGATACATTCATCCCGCAATCCCGAATCAATCTAAGGCGGACACGTAAATGAAGAGCAGACTCGCAGCAGTGATAGCCCTCGCAACTCTCGCAACCATCGGCGTCGCCCAAACCGCACCCCAGGCCAAGCCGAACTTTGCCGGAACCTGGAAGCTGAACCTGCAGAAGAGCGACCTCGGCCAGATGGCGCCCGAAAGCGAGACCTACACCGTCACCCAGACCGCCGGCGAGATCAAGATCGCAATCGCTTCCACCGGCCAGTTCCCCATCAACTACAGCTTCTCCGCCAAGCTCGACGGCACCGACACCCCCATTGCCGCCGATGCCTTCCCCGCCGACTCGCCCTTCCGCATCCTCACCTCCAAAGCCGAGTGGAAGGACAACGCGCTGGTCATCACCCAGACCACCAGCTTCCAGGATTCCAAGGGCACCCTCATCTCCACCTTCACCCTCTCCGACGACGGCAAAACCCTCACCCGCGCCACCCACATCGTCTTCGACCAGGGCGCCTTCGACTCCAAATCCGTCTACGACAAAGCCTGAGACGATCCTCCATGTCAGATGGCGGCCAGTCGATCAGACCACGAGTAGTCTATGGAGTTTCTTATGCTGGCCGATTAGCTCGATTACTTCGAATATTTGATCCCCGAACGATGCTGCGGCGGCGAAGTAATCAGTGCTCGTGGCTTTATTTAGAAATTCCTCCACTAGCTCTGCCTCGGGCTTTCCCGTGTTCGTCAAGAAGCGCTCGTAAGAGTCAATCAACCCTTCGATCCCTACATGAGCGGCCGCGGTATCAGGCTGCACAAGCAGCCACTCCAATCTTTCCGTCGGACTTAGGTGGACCATGGACTTGGCATCCTCGGGTGTGACCGTATTATTTCTGGTGTGGATTGTAAGGAGATACAGCAACGCCGAGTAGCACGTCAATAACCGGCTATATTTCAGTTTGTAATTCTTCAGCTTACGTTTGGCTTTCTCGCTGGCCGGTACCCTTTGGGTTCTGGCCTCATAGTTTACGCAAAACGTACGCCATAACCTGAGGATGTCATTCACCAGAAATGTTGGAGTGAAGTCATTTTTGTGGTCTTCAAAATCTTGCCAATAAGCTCCGACTACATCCTCAATCACAAGATCATATACAGCGGTTTCGAGAAGGGGTCGACTCTCAAGGAGCAATAGGAGGCGAGCCGTAAATGTGTTCGTAACATCGTCTTCCGGTTTTCCAAGCGTCCCGGTGAGTTCGCCAACTGTATAGTGTTCCAAATATCTTCCATCGCCACTAAACTCTGGTATCCCCTTCGCTTGCGTTGCTTCAATCAAGTCAGCTTTAATACAGATCTCGTCGAGCCTCCTCAGATCACGGCGGCCATTGGTGGCTTGACCGACGATAAAGAGGTCCAAATCACTCCATTGGTGGGCTTCTCCGCGGGCAAATGAGCCTGTAGCATACACACAAGCTTTTCCCTTGCAAAGTGCCTCGGCGTCAGCCAACGTCAATCTTAGGTCGTTGAAGCGTCTCGCAGTCTCGGTTCTTCTCTCGTCTAGGGTTATACCCATCAATAACCGTTCCATTCAAACAGATTTGCGAATACTTCCGCCTGTTCAGCAGCATCATCCAAAGCGTGGTGGCTATGCACCCTGTGGGACCGAAGTGAAGCCAACAGTTTTGATCGCCCAGATTCAGCAATCGTGCGATTAGCCTTGATCGCAAAAGCGGTTTTGAGATCGAAGCATTGCGAGTGCGAAAATGGCGACGCGCCAAGGTTGAACCTAACAAAATACCAATACAACCAAGACCAATCGAAGCTCAATGGATACGCCACAAGCACAGGTCGAGCACCACCTGCGGTCCTGTATATCCATTCAGCCGCTTCTCTCATCGCAATCTCGGGCTCACAACCTTCGCGCAGTAATCGATCGCGGTCAAGTCCGTTCACCTTCAAAGCATCGTATTGAAAGTTCCCTGAAATTGGGCGCAGTTCTCGGTAAAAGCTTTGATCGTTCCAGTCGTTCGGGCGTTCGAAACTCTTACCGTCAAATCGACCGGCAAACACGAAAGCGAAAGACAGCATCGAAAAAGGGCCGGGAATCGGGCCATCCGTTTCTACGTCCGCCGAGAAGTAGACGTCCGTCGTTGAGGTGGCCGGCGGGTCGTTCTCCTCAATCGTCCTAAGCGTCTGGCTCATCATCCCTCGATCATCTCAGCAAAGTGACGCTTTGACTGTGCAAAACTAGGGACGAAACTCGTTCGACAATCCTTCACCGCCCGAACTTCTGTCTCCCCTGCATCTGGCTCATCATCCGCTGCTGCGCCTTCATCCCCCCACCCCCGCCCATGCTCTTGAACATCTTCCGCATCTGCGCGTACTGCCGCAGCAGGTTGTTCACGTCCTGCACCGTTGTCCCCGACCCGCGCGCAATCCGTTTCCGCCGGCTGCCGTTGATCAACTCGTGGTCCTTCCGCTCCTTCGCCGTCATCGAGTTGATGATCGACTCCACGCGGTTGAACTGTCCTTCGTCCACGTTTTCCGCCGCCTGCTGCATCCCCGCAAACGGCCCTACCGACGGCAGCATCTTCAGAATCGACTTCATCGACCCCATCTTTTTGATCTGCCTTAGCTGATCGCGAAAATCATCCAGCGAGAACCCATCCCCCGACAGCGCCTTCTTCGCAAACTGTTCCGCCTTGCCGCGGTCCAGCTTCTCTTCCGCATGTTCCAGCAGCGTCGCAATGTCGCCGAAGCCCATAATCCGCCCGACAATCCGGTCCGGATGGAACGGCTCAAACGCGTCCGGCTTTTCCCCTGTCCCCAAAAACTTAATGGGAGCTCCCGTCACGTGCCGGATCGACAGCGCCGCCCCACCCCGCGCATCGCCGTCCATCTTGGTCAGGATCACGCCCGTCAGCGCCAGCAGATCATGGAACGCCTTGGCCGATTTCACCGCGTCCTGCCCCGTCATCGCGTCCGCGACAAACAGAATCTCGCTCGGAT
>CAZAXI010000242.1:0-5929 GCA_964489045.1 uncultured Granulicella sp.
ACCTCCGCGAAGCCATGCGCGAGATCGACCTCGACGTAGCCGAAGGCGCCGACCTCCTCCTCATGAAGCCCGCCCTCCCCTACCTCGACGTCATCCGCGCCGCCCGCGAGCGCTTCGATCTCCCTCTCGGCGCCTACCAGGTCTCCGGCGAATACTCCATGCTCCACGCCGCCTTCCAGCGCGGCTGGCTGGACCCCGACCGCGCCATCCCCGAATCCCTCCTCTCCATCCGCCGCGCCGGCGCCGACTTCATAGTCACCTACTTCGCCAAATCCGCCGCCAAACTCCTCTAGCAGTCTTTCCGTCGAGCAACGCTCGACCCCGGAGGGAGCAGGGGCCTTCAGGCCCCTGAATACGCATAACAAAAAAGGGGGGCTTCAGCCCCGGGCCTCTGCTAATGCCCATTGCTCTCAATCCGTGCTTCTATCCGTGTTCATCCGTGTTAAGCCTTTTGCCGTTAGCGCCGTCCGAACACCGCCCACCCCCACTTTTTCATTGTCCCCACCCCCATTCCGCGTACCATTGATTCCCGACGAAACAAACTCCCTTGAGCCCGTCGCGAACTCGCCCTCATCCGCACCATCAACCCTGGCTCCGGGCCGCAGGAATGAAAGGCAAGACTCCCAAGATGCGTGTTCCAAGTAAGACCTTCTGCGCTTCCGTAATATTCCTCCTCGCCGCATCCGCTCCCGTCCTCGCGCAAGGCATTGCCACCGGCTCGATCGATGCCGCGGGCACATTCGGCTACGCCCGTGTCCCCGGCGAAACCAGCAATAACCACGTCGCCCTCGGCGGCTCCGGCCTCTATAACTTCAATCAAGTCGTCGCCGCCGGCTTCGAGTACAAATACACCCCCCTCGGCTCCAACACCACGCCATACGCGACGATTAACGGCATCTTGGTCACCGGCACCACCTACACTGAGCATCTCCAAACCTACGGCGGCGTCGTGCGCATCTCCTGCTCCGGGTCGTCCGACGTCGTTCCCTACGCAGTCTTCGGATTCGGTGGCGCCAACCTCCACTCGCTCGCATCCGTCGGCAGCAACGGCCTCGCCGACGGCCAGGGAGGCCTCTACTACGCCTTCGGCAGCGGACTCACCATCTTTCCCGGCCCGCGCTGGGGAATCCGTCCCGAGGTCCGTTACGAGCGCCAGCAGTTCCATCACGGTGGTTATGCCGGCCTGCCGCAAGCCGCCTTCGGCCAGAACGACGTCCAGGCCATCGTCACCGTCTTCTACCAGTTCGGCGGCCGCCAGTCCCAGAAAAACTAACCCCCGCAGCCGCAGCCCCCGAAAGTTGTCATTCTGAGCGCAGCGAAGAACCCCCGCATTTGTCTTCTCCCCCACCCCCGCCGTCATTTTGACTCGCAGAGTCAGAATCTCCGTCGTTGTCCTTGATTCCGCCGGGTGCCGACTGCCCCATCCAAGTTCCGCTAAGGTGAGTTCACGACCGATCCCGCGTTCGAGATCGGACTCACCGCTACTGCACCGTCAGCGTCACGCTCGTCGTCTGCTGGAACCCCGACGCCCCACTCGCCACTACCTGCACCGTCGACGTGCCTGCCGGTGTCTGTGGTGAGCTGCTTCCGCATGCCGTCATCAACCCGCAAACGCCGCCCAGCAGCAGCACGAACATCAGCAACTGCACTCGCGGCCGTCTGCGCACGCCCAGCAGCACAAACAGCGGAACGCACACCACTCCCGCCAGCGCTGTCAGTCCCGGCCAGGCCAGCGGCCCAGTTCCTGCGCTCGCCGACACGCCCGTCTGCACCGTCATCGTCACGCTGGCCGAGTTGCTGCTCCCGCTAAACGTGTACGACGCGGGCAAAAAGCTGCACGACGCATCCGCCGGCAATCCACCGCACGAGAACGTCAACGTCCCCGTAAATCCGCTCGCCGCCGTCAGCGTCAGCGCGTCCGACACGCTCCCCGCCGGAGCCACCGTGATCGCCGTCTGCGCTGGAGCCATCGTCAGCACGAAGATGGGTGGCGACGCCGACTGCGTAAAGTTCGCATCGCCGCTGTACTGCGCGCTCACAACCACATTGCCCGCCGGGAACGCTGCTGCCGTGTAGCTCGCCACACCGTTCGCCAGTGTGCCCGTCCCCACCAGCGTCTGCCCCTGATAGAACCCCACATTCCCCGTCGGCGTGCCGCTGGTCAGCGACAACACCGTCGCTGTCATCGTCAGGTCGGAGTTGGTCAACGCGAACGTCGTCGCCGTCCCCGCCTGCGTAATCGTCAGCGCGCCGTTGGTCGGCGTCACCGAGTAGTTCGCCACGTTCGCGCCCTGCACCGTAGGCACAATCGGATAGCTCCCCACAATGCTCGCCGCCGTCGCACTTGTCACAAAGCCTTCGATAAACGTGTCCCCATTCACCGCGCCGCTAACCGTCCCGCTCAGCACCGGGTTCGCCGCCCCAAACACCCGCGCCGCATTGTTCGCAGCAATCGCCAGCGGCGCCTTATTCACCGTCAGCGCCACAGTGCTCGCACTCGGCGTCGCATAGTCCGTCGTATCCGTCGGCGTAAATGTAACCGAAAGTGGCTGCACCCCCGCGCCCAGCACCGTACCCGCCGCCGGCGAGTACACAAACGTCCCCGCCGCCCCCGCCGTCGCATTCAACTGCGCCCCCGTCAGCGCCGTCCCATACGTCACCGCCGCCGGCGTCGCCCACGTAATCACCGGGGTCGCCTGCGTCACCGTCAACGTCCCCGTGGCCGGCGTCACGGTATAGTCCCCCAGGTTCGCGCCCGTCACCGTATACGTAATCGGATAGCTTCCCACCGCACTCGTCTCCGTCGCCGCCGACACGCCCGTCACCGTAAACGTGTCCCCGTTCAGCGCGCCTGTCACACTCCCCATCATCACCGGGTTCGCCACACCATACGCCCGCGTCGACGTCCCCGGCACCACCGTCAACCCCGCCTGAGTCACCGTCAGCGTCCCATTTACATAGCTCACGGTATAGTCCGCCAGGTTAGTCCCGCTCACGGATGGCACAATCGCATACGTCCCCACGGCGCTCGTGCGGCTCGCGATGGAGGACCCTGATGTCGTAAAGCTGTCGCCGTTCACAGCGCCCGCCACCGAAGCCGTAAACACCGGATTCGCCGCTCCATACGCTCGCGAAGCATTTGCCGCGGTCACCGTCAGCGGCGCCAGGTTCACCACCACCGTATTCCCGCCCGTCGCCGGCAGATAATCCACCGTGTCAGTCGGCGCGAAGCTCACCGACAGGGGGTGCGACCCCGCCGTCAGAACCACTCCCGCAGCCGGGGTGTATGTAAATGCCCCCGGAATCGGCGCAGCCGCATCCAACTGCGCCCCCGAAAGCGCCGTCCCATACGTAATCGCCGCCGGATTAGGCCACGTGATCACCGGCGTCGCCTTGTTGACCGTTAGCGTCACATTTGCCGTGCCCGTCAAGAATTCCGCGGTGTCGTTCGGCACGAATCCAACGGCGAGTGGCTGAGAGCCGGTTCCCAACACAGTTCCTGCTGCAGGAGAATAGGTAAACGTTCCAGGGACCTCCGCCGATGCGTCCAACTGGGCGCCGCCCAAAGCCGTTCCGTAAAAAATGGCCGTTGGAGTAGACCATGTGACTCCGGGATCCCATAAAGCCGGCGAGCCCACGGTCAGTACCATTTGTGCGTAACCGCCTTGGGAGAAGCTGGAAACCGGGCTAAGCTCACCATTGGTTTGGTTGACCGAGTAGCTTGCCACGCCGGAGGTGGCGTCGGCCACATAGGCGTATTTGCCGCTCGGTTCTACGCCGACGCCCGAGGTGTAATTGTCATACACCTGCCCGTTTGGCAAGGCAAATGGGGAACCCTGCATAGCCGTCAGCGTTCCGGTCGCATCGATTGTGAAGCCGTAGATAGGATTGCCGTCACCGCCGGTCACCGCATAGAGAAATGCACCCGACGGATGAGCGCCAAGATCGCTAAACCCGATGCTTGGGCCGAAAGGTGATCCGCTCAATGGAGCCAGCATCCCCGATGACTGATTGATCTGGCAGGCCGAGATGCCGCCAGTATTATAAACCAATGAATAGAGAAAACGCCCGCTACTATCGACGGCCATTTGCCTACCGCCGCAGCCGGGAGCGGTTTGTACCAGCGTCAGTGCGCCGCTGGTTGAATCGATCGAGTAGACCGTCGTTCCGCTGGATCCGGCGGAGGAATTCACATAAAGGTAGCCGCCATGCGGCCCCTCCGCCAGTACATCGACATACGGAATTGAGGTCTGAGATGAGAGGGTCAGCGTGCCCGATGTTGCATTCACGGAGAACTCTTGTATCTGGCCGCTGGTTTCGTTGGCCACATACAAGAACTTGCCAGATGGATCCATCGTGAGCAGCGGAAACGCCGAACCAATGGGATACCCTCCGGATGTGCCCGCGGCGAAAGGGGAGCCGGAAACCGGAGTCAGCCCACCTGTTACCGCATCTATGCTGAACGCCGCCACATGCGATCCGCTGCTTCCCGTCGTCGCTGCGTAGAGGAAGTTGCCGGAGGGGGCAGCAACCATTACTTGCACGTTGTCTCCGGCTGAAAAGGGCGTATTCGGTATCGCCGTTAATGCGCCGCTAGCGCCATTGATCGAATATCCGTAAATAAGGTTTTCGCTCGAATTAGTAAACGCCCCGGCCGTGTAAACGAAATGACCGAATTGGCTCGTCTGAGCCTTCGCGCTCATCGGCGCGCACACGCACAGCACCGCAATCGCAGAAATCAACCTGCCAAACCGGGTTAGGATTCGCTTGTCAGATAGGAGGAAGACAGAAAGGGCAAAACGGGGCCGAGACAAAGCGTACATGACGTGCCGAACCTGGAAAACAACACAATTAAAACCCGGAAATCTAAGTACCGGGAATTCTACGCCCCTTCCGCCAATTCTCAGCCAATATTCCCCCAAACCAACTAGGCCGACCCTTATCCTCAGTCGGTCCAATCACTGCAAATCGGTGTTAGGCCTTTGCTTTGAATCCCCCTGATGTATGCTTACCCCGACTCCGTTTCCCACCTCTGAAAGGGCCTCAAAATGGACACCTCCACCACCGTCTTGCTCGTCGTTCTCTGCGTTCTCGCCCTGGTCGCGCTCATCACCATCCTCAAAACCCTCTACACCGTCCGCACCTACACCGCCGGCGTCGTCGAGCGCTTCGGCAAGTTCAATCGCATCGTGCAGCCCGGCCTGCGCGTGCTCGTCCCCTTCGCCGAGTCTGTCTACTTCGTCGACCTCCAGGTCAAGCAGGCGCAGTTTCAGGTCGAAACCAAGACCCGCGACAACGTCTTCGTCCAGATCCCCGTCAGCGTCCAGTATCAAATCCTGCCCGACAAAATCTACGACGCCTTCTACAAGCTCTCGCAGCCGCAAAAGCAGATCGAGTCCTTCGTCTTCAACTCCATCCTCGGCCACGTTCCCAAGCTCTCCCTCGACGAGACCTTCGAGCAGCAGTCCGGCATCTCCGTCAACGTCAAAACCGAGCTCGACGCCATCATGTCCGGCTTTGGCTACAACATCCTCACCGCGCTGGTCACTGACATCGTCCCCGACTCGAAGGTCAAGGACGCGATGAACGACATCAACGCCGCCCAGCGCGCGCAGGTCGCCGCCCAGGCCCGCGGCGAAGCCGACAAGATCCTCAAGGTCAAGCAGGCCGAAGCCGAGGCCGAATCCAAAGCCCTCCAGGGCAAAGGCATCGCCGCCGAACGCCAGGCCATCATCGACGGCCTCCGCTCCTCCATCGAGAACTTCCGCGAGTCCGTCCCCGGCACCACCCCCTCGGACGTCATGGCTCTCGTCCTGCTCACGCAATACTTCGACACGCTCAAGGACATCGGCACCAAGCAGGGCAACAACACCATCTTCCTGCCCAACTCCCCCGGCGCCGCCAACGACTTCATGACCCAGATCCTCGC
>CAZAXI010000243.1:0-5903 GCA_964489045.1 uncultured Granulicella sp.
CAGGTTGCGGCACGGAGACCCAGGACTAAAGTCCTGGGCTACCAGCCGTGCCCTTGACGAAAAGGCATTTTTCAGCAGCTTCTGAAGCCCCGATTTAACGAAGCGGCAGGTTGCGGCACGGAGACCCAGGCCTAAAGTCCTGGGTTACCAGCCGTGCCCTTAACGAAACAAAATGAAAGTGGGCCACTACCGTTCCGGACGTTGCCTCGCATTTTCCATTCAATCGGACTAGAAAAGTACATGCTCTCGACGCGTACTTTTCTCGCCGCACTGGCCTTCGCCGTATCCAGCAACGCGATCGCCCAAATGCCGGGCCAGCAGTTCCCTACTCCGCCACCGGTCCGCGTAACCCAGTCCGCAAGCGGCTTCGAGGCCGCCATCGGCGCGGAGACGATGCGCGTCACCGTCTGCGCGGACACGGTTGTCCACGTGGCCACGCATCCTTACGGCGGCGACGCGCAACTCGCGCAGCCGTGGCTGCTGCCTGCCGCACAATCGTGTCCGGGCGCGCGCTTCGAATTCACGCAGGATGCGAAGCGCGCCACGCTGAAGACCGCTGCGATCACAGTTTCGCTCGCGCTCGACCACGGCAATCTAACCTTTGCCACGCCCGACGGCAAGAACTTCCTTCGCGAAGGCGGTTCGGTCCCGCGCACCTACACGCAGGAGATCCTGAATGGCCAGCCAACCTATCGCGTCGTCGATCGCTTCTCGCCCGACCAGACGGAAGCCATCTACGGTCTCGGCCAGCACCAGAGCGGACTGTTCAACTATCGCGGCGCGACGGTCGAGCTGGGCCAGAACAACACCGACATCGCCATCCCCATGCTGGTGTCGACTAACGGTTACGGCGTGATGTGGAATACGGCAAGCCTCACAACGATGGACAACCGCTTCCCGCTGGAGATGAAGTTTGACACCCTCAGCGGCGACGGCGTGGACTACTTCGTGCTTTATGGCCCGGAGTTCGACGCGATCCTGCACGACTACCGCAACCTCACCGGCCATGCGCCCATGCTGCCGCGCTGGGCCTACGGCTTCATCCAGTCGAAGGACCGCTACACTTCGCTCGACGAGATCCAGACCATCGCTGCCCGCTACCGCGCCGAACATATCCCCATCGACACCATGGTGCAGGACTGGTACTGGTGGCAGCATGAGGGCGATCCCGTCTTCAACTCCAACTACCACGACGTTCCCGCCGACCTGGCGAAGCTGCATGCCGAGCACTTCCACACCATGATCTCCACCTGGGGCATGATGGATCCCGCGTCTGAGACCTACAAGAAACTCGACGCTGAACACCTGCTGCTCGCCGACGCGCATGTGTACGACGCGTCGAGCCCGCACGCTCGCGATCTCTACTGGCAGAACCTTCCCGGCAAGTTGTTCGCGCAGGGCTGGGACTCCTTCTGGCTCGACTCCGCCGAGCCCGAGGAGTACTCTCCGCATCTCGGCGACGCCATCCTGACCACCCGCACCATGGCTATCGGCAATGGCGCCACCTACACCAACATCTACCCGCTGCTGCACAACGAAGGCATCCAGCAGAATTGGCGCAAGACCACTGACCAGAAGCGCGTCTTCCTGCTGACGCGCTCCGCGTTCCTCGGCTCGCAGCGCGTTGGCGGCACGGTTTGGTCGGGCGACGTCTACTCCAGCTTCTGGGGGCTGACGCACCAGGTCGCGGGCGGCCTG
Source organism: uncultured Granulicella sp. (assembly GCA_964489045.1). Taxonomy (GTDB): domain Bacteria; phylum Acidobacteriota; class Terriglobia; order Terriglobales; family Acidobacteriaceae; genus Edaphobacter. Next base: position 1,699 of record CAZAXI010000243.1, read on the forward strand.
AACTATGCGCTCTCCGGCCTGCCTTATTGGACTACCGACATCGGCGGCTACTGGCCCACCTTCGACCTGAACACGCCGGAGTATCAGGAGCTTTACCTGCGCTGGTTCCAGTTCGGCGTATTCAATCCCGTCTTCCGCAGCCACGGCCACCGACCGCACAACGAGATCTGGACCTACCCGCTGGTCGAGCCCTCGCTCATCGCCTTCGATAAGCTCCGCTACCGCATGATGCCTTACATTTATTCGCTTGCGTGGCGCGTGTCGAGCGACGACTACACCCTGATGCGCCCGCTGCCAATGGACTTCCGCAACGATCCGCTGACCTGGAACGACGGCACGCAATTCATGTTCGGGCCTGCGCTGCTGGTCAATCCCGTGCTCGAAGCCGGAGCCACCAGCCGCCGCGTCTATCTGCCGAAGGACACCACCTGGTACGACTTCTGGAGTGGGGAAAGAATTACGGGCGGCCAGCACATCGAAGCCGCTGCGCCGCTCGAACGCATTCCGCTGTATGTGCGCGCCGGCTCCATCCTGCCGCTCGGCCCGGAAGAGGAGTACGCTGACGCCCAGCCGAACGGTCCCATCGAGCTGCGCATCTATCCCGGCGCGGACGGCAGCTTCACTCTCTATAACGACGAGGGCGACAACTATAACTACGAGCGCGGCGCTCACGCCACCACCACACTCACATGGTCCGACGCAACGCGCACCCTCACCATCGGTGTGCGCCAGGGCAGCTATCCCAACATGCCGCGCGAAACCACCTTTCACATTGTCCTTGTCCGCCCCGCGCACGGCACCGGCGAAGCCCCAACCGACGCCGCCGACCGCACCGTCACGTACAGCGGCTCCGCAGTTAGCATCAAGATGAACTAGTCACTCGCCGGGAATCTTCGCGTAGGTTGTATCCCAGTGCGCAAGAATGTTGTGCAGCACTGTGCTTCCGCACAGATATGCTGACTCAAGCGCCAGCCTCATTCCGGTGTACGGAGTCTCAATCGAATCAAGCGCCGTCTGCCCCGGGCGCGGCTGCGTATAGTTGCTCACCGCGCGCAGCACCAGCACACGGTCCGCATCGACGCGATGCATCGCGCTGAGCCGCTGGATCGCATTCATGAAACCCGCATCCTCCATCTCCGTGGTCACAAAGGTGCCCTTGCCGCCCGTCTGCAATCGGACCCAGTCGCGCGCATACTGCGTCATGATGAAGCCATGCCAGTAGTAGTCCGAGGCAAACGTTGCGCCGACTGTCACGAACGGCGGCTTCTGCGCATTCGGAGAATCTGTATAGGCCGCACGGAACTCAGCCGCCTTCGCATCGTCGGCTAGTTTGAGATCCCTGGTCTGCTGGAACGCCCAGGCCGTCAGCTTGGGATTCAGCGGATACAGGTTCCCTGCGAACCACGTCGTCGATTTCAGCGCAGGCGGATTTGGGGCCCAAGAGCCTGTCGGGAATATCCCGTAGGGCCACTCCTTCGGCGCCTCGCGCGGATCGATCTCCCGCGCCACGTCATTGATCGCGTAGTCGGCCCACACCGCCGACCCCAACGACACCGCTTGAGGATCGCCGCCGGCAATGCCGTTGATCAGAAAATACGCATGCGACAGATCGAAGCGCGGATCGAGCCCCAGTGCCATCATCGACGCGGTCGCGTTGACCAACGTTGTCCCGCTGACCATGCCAAGGATCGTGTGGTCCTTGTTGGTGCGCAGCGGATGCACGCCGCCGGGGAAGTCGACCACCTCGTCCAGATGCTCGCGCTCCACCCAGAACTGGAATTCGCCGGGGGCATCGCCCGTGTCCGCGCCCACTTCGAACGTCACCACGATGACGGCGCGCACGGGCCACGGCTTCTGCTGGGCTCGCGCGGGCAGAATCGCAATGAGAAGAAGGCTCAACACGCAAGAGGCACGCATGCGCATACAGGACTCCTTGAGAAATCGCTGGGGGGACACTTTCAAGGTAGCACGCGTTTCGCCGCCGCCCCGTCTACAATCCTCCTGTGGCTGCGCGTTTCGAGTTCGGGCATTCGGTTGCGTTTGCGCCGGAGAACGCGGCGGAGATTCTGCGCGCCATCCCTGCGCTGCCGGGAGTGTTTGCGCTGCATGGCGCGCGCGTTGAAGGACAAGCCGAAGCCGAGCCGTACCTCACGCGCGCTGCGGACCTGCGCCGGCGCATTACCCGCATCCTCGCACCGCCGGACTCGCAGTCGAAGCGGCTGAATTTGCGGGACCGGGTCGCCCGCATCGAGTACACCGTTACCGGCTCGGTGTTTGAGTCGACGCTGACGCTTTACTACGCGGCGGCTACGATTTTCGGCCTGGCGGAGGCGCGGCGACGGCTGAGGCTACGCACACCCTTCTTCCTGCGCTTCACCGCAGAGAACGCCTACCCGCGCGTCTACTCCACCAACCGATTGAACAAGCGCGCGTTGGACACCACTTACGGCCCGTTCCCCTCGCGCGCCGCTGCTGATCGATACTGCGACGCCGTGCTCGACCTGTTCAAGCTGCGCCGCTGCGTCGAGGAACTGGCGCCCTATCCCGAACATCCCGGCTGCGTTTACGGCGAGATGAATAAGTGCCTCGCGCCCTGCAACCAGGCCTGCACTCCCGCGGGCGCCGCAGCGTACGCCGCCGAAGCCACCGCCGTGCGGGCCTTCTTCGACACGCGCGGCGAGTCCATGCTCGCGCCGCTCACCGCCGACCGCGAAGCCGCCTCCGGCGAACTCGACTTCGAGCGCGCCGCCGAACTGCACGCGCAGTGGCAGCGGGTCAAAGCCGCGCAATCGCTCGCCGATGAACTCGTCCTGCCGATCCCGCACCTCCGTGCTTTCATCGTGCAAAAGGCGACGGAGGACGGGGAACAGGGAGTAGGGATCAGGGAACAGGGAATGGGAGACTCGGCGGCGATTTTTTTGCTGCATGGCGGCTGCCTGAGCGGGCCGGCGCGGCTTTCGACGCTGGGCGTGCGGGCGGTGAGAGAGCAGACTTCAGTCGGGAGCTCGCTGTTCGCGCAGCCGCTGATGCTGGAAGCCGTGCCGTTGGCCGAGGACGCGCAGACGGCGGAGAGTGCCGCGCCGCTGACTCCTGCGGAATCGCCGGAGGTACGCGCTGCGGCAGTGATCACCTCGCTCGAAGAACGGGCATCCGCGCCGACTGACCTGGCGACGCTTTCGGACCACCTTTCGCTGCTGCGGCGCTGGTACTACCGGCCGGAGAAGCAGCGGATTGGCGAAGTGTTTTTTCCGAAGGAGGACGGGAACTGGCCGACGCGCCGCATCCTCAACGGGGCTGCTCGTGTGGTTTTCGGTGATCCTAAACCGATGGCGGAAACGCAGCGTGATCTGGCGCAGCGCAACCCCGAAGACGAAGAGCAAAAGCCCACCCGTACCAAAACCCTCCGCCCCGGCCGGCCCGACGTCGAACGCACCGTCCCCGCCCTGGATTCCAAGCCCGACGCACCACCCGCCTTCAAAAGCCGTCGCAAACCCCAACCCACCTAGTGTAGTGCGTCACACAGAGCGGCATGTATTCGCGTTTGAATCGGAGAGGTAAAAGGAGGCCCAGGGCTAAAGCCCGATAATTGTACGTGCCACTTACCGCGGGCTAAAGCCCGCTGCTACTCCGAAAAACCATGATTTCACGGCACCTGATACGTACCCCTATTTTCGACGCACTACACTAGCCCACTGATACACTTCCCCCAGCACCTCGTACCTAGAACCTCGAACCTCGAACCTCGAACCTAAGAAATGATCGAACTCTGCTTTTCCATTCTCGCCTCTGACTTTGCGCACCTGGCTGATGAGGTGGCTGCGGCCGAACGCGGCGGCGGCACTATTGTCCACGTCGATGTGATGGACGGCCACTTCGTGCCGAACATCACCTTCGGCCCGCCCATGGTCAAGGCGCTGCGCCCCATCACCAAGCTGCCGCTCGACTGCCACCTGATGATCGAGGACCCCGACGCCTATATCCCCGCCTTCGCCGAGGCGGGGGCCGACATGATCTCCGTGCAGCAGGAGGTGTGCCGCCATCTGCACCGGACGCTGGAAAACATCATCGAGCACAACTGTCTGCCGGGGGTGGTCATCAACCCGGCCACGCCGGTCGAGACCCTGATTGAGATTCTGCCCATGGTGCACTATGTCCTGGTGATGAGCGTCAACCCGGGCTTCGGCGGGCAGAAGTTTATCCCCTTC
>CAZAXI010000244.1:0-5899 GCA_964489045.1 uncultured Granulicella sp.
TTGATGCGGGCGGGGATGGAGTAGAGGCCCCAGTGGATGAAGATGCCGAACTTGGCGGGATTGAACCAGGCGGGGGTGCGGTGGTTGTCGCGGATGGAGGCCCAGGTGGGCTTGAAAGGGCCGTCGAGGTCGGGCTTCGGTTTCGCGTAGGCATCGGGCGAGCCAGCGGGTGCGCCGGTCTGGGCGTGCAGAGTGCGCGGGAGGATGGTGGCGGCTGCGGTGATGAGAGAGGATTGCGCGAGGAAGCGGCGGCGGGACAGTGACAGAGGAGAGCGAGACGACATATGCGAAACCCTTTCGACATCGGGATGGAACGGGCCGGAAGCACCTGATGCGAATCCCTGCATCGGGGCTCGGCGGAAGCTTGAGCCCCACATATAGGAATCCCGGGTCCAGACTGCTTGCAGAGATGGACCCGGCTTCGGCATTCAGCCATAGTGGATTCAATCTAAAAGTCGAGACGTCCAGACAATTGAATATCCCGGGGGCTATTCGCCTGGCTGCTTACGACGCCAAAGGTGGTACTGGTCTGACTCCAAGTCGTGCTAGGGCCACTGAAGTCCACGTGACCATCCAGGTTATAGGCGCTTGCCTCAAAGGTGAACTTCAGGTTCTCCCAGATATTGAAGGCACGGCGAACACTTATGTCTTCGTCGTAGTTCCCGGGATTGCGCAGCCCATAGGCATAGGTCCGAGCAGCATTGCCAATGGTGTAGGCCGGAGGCAGTGAGAAAGGCTGTGGTGTTGTTGAACTGCCTAAACTCGCGTAGCTCGTGATGTACGAATAGCTGGTCGTAGCGGTATTCTTACGGCCCCAGCCCCCGTTGACGCGCACAGGGCCCGAATAGCTCGAATTGATGTTCGGGAAGCAGGTCCCGCCGAATGGGTCGTTGCACCCGGTGGCAGTGATGGACAGAGGTGTACCCGACTGACGGGTGACGAGCCCTGAGATGGCCCAGTTTTTGATCAGCTGATTCACCAACCGGTTGCCATCGGCCTTACCGAACGGAAGATTGTAGACGTAGTACAGCGTGAAGCGGCTGGGGATATCGATGGTGCTGAGGGCATGCTCTTCCTGCCCTGCTGTCAGGCCATTGTACCCATAGGCGCTTCTTGAGCTTCCCGTGTCGTCGTAGGTCTTGGCGTAGGTGTATGTCAATCCATAGCTGAACCCGCGTAGCTCGGTCTGTTTGAGCGCCAGTTGCAACGAGGAGTAATTCGAGTTGCCGATGTCGCCCCAGATATCGCTGAACCCGTTGAATTGGGGGAAGGGGCGAAGCGCCTGGCCGATTGAGGCCGATGGGGAGTAGTTGGCAAAGGGCAGCTTGAACGACGGAAGGATGGCCTGTGCCGCGGCGACATTGGCGGGGCTGGCAGGCTGTGTCAGCAGTCCTCCAAGGACATACGTTGAGGGATTCAACTGATTCCCGTAGATCGTGCGTCCGATGCCAGTACCAAGGAAGTGTCCATTGGATCCGCTGTAATCGACACTCAGGGTTGTGTGAGGGAGAACTTCGCGCTGCAGGCCAAAGTTGTAGTCTTCGAAATACGGCGCGCGGCGACTGAGATAAGGGTCAGGATAGTTGACGCCATTGGGAGACAGGGTTGTGTAATTCGGAGTTGTTGAGAATCCGGTTCCACTCCCCGGATCGATAATGGGCGGATGTATGTAGCTGGGAACGGCACTGTTCGAGTCAACAAACCCAACCGCGTTGTTCAGATAGAATGCGGGGGTGATGCCGCCGTTTGAAGAAGCTGGCGACGCACCACCGGTAAAGCCAAGCTGGCCCGTGCCGGAGTTGGCATTGGCCCGGCCGCCAGTTCCGCCCGCGTGGCTGTAAAAGAGCCCGAACGATGTGCGCAGCACCGTCTTCCTGTCGATTGCGTACGCAAGGCCCAGGCGGGGCCCGAAGTTCTTATACCAGGTGCTGATGGAAGACGTGCAGTTGCAATAGGTCCCGCTTGTACCGCTGCCGCCGAACAGAAGAGTGCCTGGAGTTCCGGTAATTGGGTTAGGAACATCGAGATTGACGAAGGAGAAGCGGTTCAACTTCTCTGTATACGGCGAATAAACGTCCCAGCGGAGGCCTGCGTTCACAGTAAGCCTGCTGTTGACCTTGATATCGTCCTGGATGTACGGCGAGAAATTATGGTAACGCCCGTACAGTTCGTGGAGTGGGGTGTCGTCGCTGATGCCCGCTGAATCCACCGCCCCGACCAACAGGCTCGCATAGCTTGCACCCTGCGTGGTTACGAGCGAGGTCCCAGCCGCATTGAAGCCTGCGGTCTCGTTATTGGAGTACGAGAGTGTGAAGTACGTATTGTTTTGAATTAGCACGGGGTCCGACTGCTGCCACTGATAGTCGATACCAGAGCTGATGGACTGCCTGCCCTTGAGTATCTGTACGCCCTCCGTAAGCTGATAAACCTTGGCATATACGCCGCCAAAGGTTCCCTCGCCGCCCGCCCACTGAGCAGGAGCATTGGAGCCGCCGAAGCTCGTCTTCGGGAAGGAATTCGAGGCCTGGCCCGCAGGGAGATTGGTGATGCCCGCAGCCGTGGCGAACCACGTCGGGTTGCTCGCGCTGGGATTGATGGACCCCGCGCCGCCGTTAAAACCATTCATGTTGAAGTTATAGGTCAGTTTATTGACCATTCGGCCATTGATCGTCCACGTGTCGGACACCAGCGCAGTCAGGTTGTTCTGTGAGTTGCCGATCGTGTTGGTGTATGGAAGGGGAAGTCCGCTCGAGTCGCAGCATGCCGGATTGGCGTAGCGGCCGCCTTCTAGAAAGAGAAGACTGAAGCGATGATTCTGTATAAGATCGAGGTCCACCTTGGCGCTGTATCGGGGGTAATTGAAGCCGGTGTTGAATCCGCCCAGCCAGTTATTCGTGAGATTCGAGTTGCTGGGCATCGGCAAGAACTTCTGCATGTATTGGGCGATCGGAGAAATCTCGCTGGACGGAATTACATCGAGCGTTGGCACTCCGTTCTTGTTCCCATGGAACTGCGAGCGCGTGCAGGTGCTTCCGGCGCAAACGGTGGTCGAGGGGTCAAAAATCGGCTGATTGGCCGGCAAGGCAGTAAAATCGCCTGCTTGTTCGGCTAATGTTGGAATAGTTGTGTATCCAGGATTGGTGCCATGGATATAGTGTTCATTGTCGTAGGAAAGGAAGAAGAATATCTTGTTCTTGAAGGGCGGAACATAGCCGCCGAAGGTGCCCCCGAACTCATTGTTGTGCTCAACAGGCTTGATTGCTTTGCCGGTTACCGCGTTGATGACGTAAGGAGCATAAAAGCCCCAGCCATCCAAAGCGGTATTGCGGAAGTACTCAAAGACCGCCCCGTGATATGTGTTGGTTCCTGACTTGTGTGTGAAATTCTGAAGGCCCTGCCCTTGGTAAGCAGCTGAAATGCCGCTGGTCTGCGCCTGGAATTGATCGACAGCGTCCACGGAGAAAGTGCTGTGGATCGGCGCCCAGTCGCTTTGCTGGTTGACATCGTCCAGGGCAATTCCATCGATGTAGGTTTCATTTAGGTTGCTTTGGCCGCCGTTGAATTGGTCCGCTCCGCCGCTGCCCGTGACGCCCGGAGTAAGGTAGACGAATGCAGTTGGATCGCGCGGCTGACCGTTTAGCACCAAAGGCAAAGCCTCGTAGGTCTGGACCTCCATGGAACTGCCAAGGGTTGCGTTAACAGTGTCCAGAGCGGGAGGAGCCTGGGTGACAGTGATGGTAGTATCATTCCCGCCAACGGTAAGTTTCACATTTAGGCCGAAGGTCTGAAGGGAATCAAGAGAGACATTCTCCTGCGTGTAAGTCTTGAATCCGGAAGCGGTGACCGTGACCTTATACAGTCCTGGATCCAACGCAGCAGCCGAATAGAAACCAGCCTCCGTAGTCGTCTGGGTATGCGCAACATTTGTCTTGACCTCGATCAACTGGACTGTTGCGCCTGGGACGACTGCCCCAGTCGCATCCGTGACTGTCCCCTGGATCGTTCCAGTCCCGCTAATCTGGGCCCGCAGCAGGGGACTGGCACTCAACAGCAAAAGTATGGTCATACAGAGGAGGCGGCAAACACTGACGCGAACGGCCGCCTGAAGATGAGACGTGATTGACTGGCTACGAACGATCTGGTGCTTCGATTTCTGGCTTCGCATGGCGCCTCCGCAGATAAACGCTTTATTCCTTGGCAGACTGGATAAGCGCTTACCCTAGACGGCTCGCTGTCAAATGGGGCATCACGATGGCCCTTTATTTGGGTGAGCTGGTTATCGCAGGGGGCTGGACGAGCAATGGTGTGGCCGGGGTAAGCGCTAATCCACGACAGAAAGACTCTACCCACATGCGAATAGAGCTGTCAAGAATAAAACCGAATTGCACTTGGGGTGAGGCCAAAGAGTCCGACCGGATCGGACTCTACTTCGAACCTTTGCGGTCTTTGTTGCGTGTATCCCCGATGGTGGATCCGCGCACGACGAGCGTCGGTCTCAGAAGTAATGCCGTCGGAGTGTGCCGCGCCTTCTGCGACCGTTCTTTGATCACGCGCAGAACCAGATTCGCAGCCTCTTGTCCCATGTGTGCCGCATTCAGATCCACCGACGTGAGAGGCACCCCGAAAAAGCCGTTGTAAATACTGTTCCCGCACCCCAGAATTGCAATGTCTTCTGGAATGCGAAGCCCTGCTTCATGAATTGCAAACGTCGCACCCCATGCGGTCGGGTCGTTATAGCAAAAGACTGCATCGGGCCTTGGCTTCAGCTTCAGGAGTTGCCTTGTGAATTTCGCACCCAGAACGTGGTTCGACTCCTCGTTTTGAGGAAGTCTGACCACAAATCCGGGGGGGACACTGAGTCCGGCCCCGCTCATAACGCTGCGATAGCCCTTCTTGCGATCGCTCGACGGGCTAGAACTCGCTGCACCGATAAACGCAATTCGTTTTCGCCCAATATCGACCAAGTGCTGTGTGGCCAGTTCACCAACTAGCAAGTCGTCGGCGCCGACAAGCCAGAACGCTCCGCTGTGGTCTACCCGCCGATCCAGAAGAATCACTGGCACCTCGCGATCGGCGGACATTAGAACGTCCGCGTCTGAGCTACAGCTCGCCACGACCAAAGCGTCCACGCTGCGCGCCAGCATCTGCTTGATATCTCTGTTCTCGAGTTTCACGTCGTCTCGGGATGACGAAATGATCAGGCCATACCCCTGCTGTGCCAAAGCGTCTGACATGCCTGCAGCGACCTCGGCGAAGAACCCATGAAATAGCTCAGGAACAATCAGGCCAATCGTCTTCGAATGTCCCGTTGCCAGCCCCTTTGCGGCAAGATTTGTGCGGTAGTCGAGCTGACGAGCGCACGCCAATACTCGTTGCCGAGTAGCCTCGCTGATTTTCGAATCATTCTTGTTCAACACTTTTGAGACGGTCACGATAGAGACGTTCAGCGCTTTCGCGATGTCTTTCATTCTTGCTGCCATCGGGGTGCGCTCCTAATCGATTAGCACAGAGTCTGATTGCTGCACTTCCCCAAGTATAGGGAAGCCATCGTTTGATCGACGAAATCTGTTTTGCTCGATCACTGGTTGGCTGCGGCTGGCTCGCACGCTGCGGCGGACTTGGCGTAGTTTGTCTTGGAACTTGCGAGATCCAACCCAGGGCCTCCCACCCCGGCGGAATATCTTCACCGTCACACCGAGGTTGTGTTCGCCAATCCAGCGATCAACTTAGGTTAACTTATTCAGCGAAATCTTGTCCGGGCCGGGGAAGTCCTGCGGGATGGGGATGGTGACACGGCCGGTGGCGGCCCACTGGACGCCGCGAGCGAGCAACGTTTGAAAGCCAACGCAGTCGAGGTTGGGGCACGGATCGCCGGCCCAGGTGTGGCCGAGCATGGTGG
>CAZAXI010000245.1:0-5890 GCA_964489045.1 uncultured Granulicella sp.
GAACTCGCAGGAGGGCCAGCCCTACTCGCTGATTACGCTGTCGGGCGACCGGGACACGATGCTTGGCTATTACCTGAGCCACGGCTTTGCGCAGGCCAAGGTGGAAGTGAAGCAGCAGCCGCGGGGCGGTGACGCGGAGAAGATGGATGTGGCGCTGAACGTGACCGAGGGCCAGCAGGTGTTCGTGAACCAGGTCCTGCTCTCGGGGATTGAACACACCCGACCGGCGGTGGTGGACAGGCGGGTAGAGATGCACGCAGGCGATCCGCTGGACCAGAGCGCGTTGCTGGATACGCAGAGGAAGCTCTACGACCTGGCGCTGTTCAACGAGGTGAATGCCGCGGTGCAGAACCCCGACGGCGACGATCTGCGGAAGAACGTGTTGCTGCAACTGACCGAGGCACGGCGCTGGGACGTGACCTACGGGTTCGGCTTCGAAGCGGAGACGGGCACGCCGCAGGAAGGCGTGATTAACCCGGCGTCGGCGATTCTGCTGGGGCTTTCGCCGAGCGCGGTCTACTCGCAGAACGGGAAGACCGGGGTGAGCCCGAGAATTGCGCTGGATGTGAGCCGCATCAATCTGCGTGGGACGGACAACTCGCTGACGCTGCATTCGACGTATGGGTTGCTGGAAGAGGTGGCGAACCTGACGTTTCAGAACCCGCACTTCTTCGGCAAGCCGAACCTGACCACGAGCGTATCGGGCGGCTACTCGAATGTGCAGAATATCTCGACGTTTCAGGCATCGACGCTGCAGGGCGACTATCGCATTACCGAAAAGGTGAAGCGGGCGGACACGATCATCTATAACTTCGAGTTCCGCCGGGTGGCGGTGAACCCGGCGACGCTGCAGGTGTCGGCCAACCTGATCCCGCTGCTGTCGCAACCGGTGCGCGTGGGCGGCCCGGGGCTTACCTGGTTCCATGACACGCGGGACCCGAGCCCGCTGGATGCACAGCGCGGGTCGTATACGTCGGTGCAGGAGTTTTTCGCGTCGTCGAAGTTCGGTTCGGAGGCAAACTTCAACCGCGCGGACGTGACCAACTCGACGTACTACGTGTTCGGCAAACACAAGTATGTGTTGGCGCGCAATACGCGGATGGGATTTGAAACCACTTTTGGCGCAAATCCGAACGAGGGAAACAGTTCATGCACGAACTATTCGTCGACGGGAGGAGTGAACCTGTTGGAGACTAACCCGAGCTGCAACGCGGTACCGCTGCCGGAGCGTTTGTACGCGGGCGGCGCGACCTCGCATCGCGGGTTCGGGATCAACGATGCGGGGCCGCGCGACTTGCAGACAGGTTATCCGGTGGGCGGCAATGCGGTGTTTGTGAACACCACGGAGTTACGTCTGCCTGCGCCTACGCTTCCATTTGTCGGAGATAACGTGAGTTTCGTCGTCTTTCACGATATGGGAAACGCGTTCACACATATTTCGGATATGTACCCCAGCCTGACGCACTTTCATCAGCCGGACCAGTCAACCTGCGCGAACGTGGGACCACCCCAGGTGACGTCGGCCTTCCCGTTCGGGACGTGCAACTTCAATTACTATTCGCACGCGGTAGGGCTGGGGGCGCGGTACAAGACGGCGGTCGGCCCGATTCGCGTCGATTTCAGTTGGAACCTGAATCCGCCGGTGTATCCGGTGATCTACGACTTCAACGGCGCAGCGCCGTATGAAGGGCAGGCGAGCCACTTCAACTTCTTCTTCAGCATCGGACAGGCTTTCTGAGCATGAGCGCAAGGAGACACAGACGGGCGAGTGATGCAGGACTGGCGGCGGCGCTGGCGCTGGCGATGCTGACGGCGCCTGCCAAGGCGCGGCAGATGGCCGGAGAGCAGGGAACAGGGAGTAGGGAACAGGGAACAGCAGGTGCAAGCGCAGCGGCAGAGCAGGTGACGCTGGACCGGGTAGTTGCGATCGTCAACGGCGATCTGATTCTGGAGAGCGACGTTGACGCGGAGGAACGGTTTGCGGCGTTTGAGCCGCTTACCGAGCCGAAGCCGGTATTGCGGGATGAATTGGTCGACCGGTTGATCGATCGCGCGGTGATCCTGCAGCAGATGGCGCTGCAGCCGCAGATGCCGATCCCCGATGTGCGGGTCGATGGCGAACTGGCGACGCTGCGGAAGAGCATTCCCAAGTGCGCGGCCTACCACTGCGAGACGGGCGCGGGGTGGGAGAAGTTCGCTGCCGACCAGGGGTTCACGATAGACGAGGTGCGCGAGCGCTGGCGGCAGCGCATGCAGGTGCTGGAGTTCATCGAGGACCGGTTCCGCATGGGGATTCGCATTGAGCAGGGGGACATCGACGATTACTACAAGAACACGATGATCCCGATGTACGCGAAGGAGAAGGTGACGCCGCCGGCAGAGGCGACGATTGCGGACCGCATCCAGGAGATATTGTTGCAGCAGCGGGTAAACAAGCTGCTGGACGATTGGTTGACCGCGTTGCGAGCGCAGGGCAGTGTGCGCGTTATGAGGCCCGGAGAGGAGGCGCCATGAGCGAGGACGACAAGCTGCCCAATGGCGTCGACCAGGCGGGCGGCGAGGCCCGCTTGCCGGTGCGCACGCCTGCGGAGCCGGGGAGGAAGAAGCGCAGCATGGTCTTCCACGTGAGCCGGGCGATGGCATGGCTGATTGGCGGCGTGCTGGTGCTGTTGATTGTGGTGGTGGGCGGCTTTGCGTGGTACACGACTACGGGTGACTTCCAACGGCGGGTGGGCCGGGAGATTGTGTCGGTGCTGGAGGACGCGACCGGCGGACGGGTGGAGGTGCACGGCGTCAAGTTCAGCCTGTGGCACCTGGGCGTAGAGGTGGACGGCCTGGTGATTCACGGGCTGGAAGGACCGGGCGAAGCGCCGTACCTGGCAGCAGACAAGATCGAGTTACGGGTGGGGATTTCGAGCTTCTTCTCGCACGCGTCCGGCGCCGGGGTGAAGTCGCATGTGCGGCTGAAGCTGTTGCGGATCGAGCATCCGCAGGTGCACCTGATCGTCGACAAGGACGGCAAGACCAACCAGCCGGTGCCGAAGCATCCGATGACGAGCACGGAGCCATTGCAGGACACACTGCTGGACCTGCGCGCGAAAGAGGCGGAGGTGGTGAATGGGGTTGCGCTATTGAACGACAAGGCGATCCCGTTCGACCTGGCGGCACGCGATCTGAATGCCGAGGTGCAATACCTGAAGGCGGCCGATCGCTACGGAATCACGATCGATGTGAGCGACCTGCGGACGAAGATGATCAAGGAGCCGGAGGCAGAATCGAAGCTTCATCTGGATGCGGAGTTGGGACGCGATACGGCGGTACTGAAGGCGTTGGAATTCGATTCGGGCAAGGCGTCGGTGTTGCACGCGACGGCGACGCTGAACAATTTTGCGCAGCCTGAGTGGCAGATGGCGGCGAACGGAACGCTGGAGTTGAGGCAGATCTCGGTGCTGACGGCGACGGATGGGTTTACGGGCGGCACGGTGGATCTGGTACTGAATGGGCATAGCTGCGCGGCGCCGCCGGCAGCGGTGCCGAAGCGGCCTCGCTTCTCGCTGCATCCCGAGACGCCTGCGAAGTCGGGTACGAGTCCGGTGGCACGAGACCCGGAGTGCAAGGCGGGTTACGTCTTCATGGGCAGCACGAAGCTGCACAAAGGCGGATACGATATCCCGAATGTGCGGCTGCACGATGTGGATGGGGGATTGAAGTTTCACATCACTCCCAGCGAGCTGCAGCTGACCGAGATGGTGGGCATCCTTCCCGGCGGAGGAAGCGCTTCGGGCGATCTGCGGATCGTGAATTGGCTGGGTGAGGCACCGGCGGCGGCAGCGGCGTCGGCCACCACTGCGGCCGCGGTTAGCACCGCGAACAAGACCGCGGCCTCCATGGGATCGAAGGCCTCGGCGCACATGCCGACGGTGGCTGCGGCCTCTGCGTATCACGCGTACCTGGTGGCGACGGTGAATGCGATTCCGCTGCGCACGATTATGGAAACCACGGAGACGGGCGGCTACGGGGACCTCGGTTTCGACACGGCGGTGACCGGCCCGGTGAATGTGGAGTTTGGCGAGCCGGATACGAATGGGGACACGGTGGTGGTGGATGGGGACATCAAGTTCCGGCCGACCGGCGTAGCGCGCGCCGGGGCGCTGAATAACGTTCCGATGACCGGCGAGGCGGTCGCACGCTACGACGGCAAGCGGGAGGTGGTGGACATCCAGCATGTGATTTTGCTGACGCCACAGTCTTCAACCGAGGTGAGTGGCGTGCTGGGAGTGGCCCTGGGCGACCCGCTGACCGATCTGAAGGCGGACATGACGGTGCGCGATCTGGGCGAGTTCGACCAGTTGCTGCACACGCTCGACTTCGAGGCGAATGGCAAGAAGGGGACCGCAGCGGTGCCGGTGGTGCTGCATGGCGCGGCGGTGTTCCACGGCACGGTGACAGGCCGGGCGACCGATCTGGATTGGAAGGGCCACGTGCAGGGGAACCAGATCGAAGTGAAGCTGGGTACGGAACTGGACACGCTGGTCGACTCGGTGGTGGCGGATGCGGAGTACTCGTACGACGGCGGGGTGCTGGTTGCGAGTTCGACGATCAAGCGCGGAACGGCCGTGCTGAATGTTACGGGGAGCATGAAGCCGCGCAGGGAGCTTTCGCGCGAGGGCGTTGCGACCTACGTGTGGGACGAGGGCACGGGAGTAAATGCGACGGTGCAGCTTGCGAATGCGAGCGTCGCAGACTTGCTGCAGATTGCCGGGCAACAACAGAAGATTCCGGTGACGGGCACGATTGCGGTGAACGCGAAGACGTCGGGGACATTGGGGGACCTGAACGGGAGCGGGAGGGTTTCGCTCATCAAAGGGGTTGCGTACGGAGAGCCGTACGACTCGGCGGTGGCGAATCTGTCGGTGCAGGGACAGGATTTTGAGGTTAGCCAGGCCGCGCTGTCACTGCATGGGGCGCATATCAGCGGCAACGGCGGATACGACCTGCGGACGAAGCATCTGCACGGGCACGTTGAGGGCGACAACCTGGTGTTGTCGAAGTTCCAGACGTTTGCGAAGGTGAGGCCTGACGCGGACGCAACGCTGACGCTGGTGGCGGATGCGAACGGCACGATGGAGCAGCCGGGATTGAAGGCGACCGCGAAGCTGGGCAATGTCACGGTGGGCGGCAAGGTGCTCGGGGACGTTGCGGCAGACGTGCACAGCGAGACGAACACGCTGGTTTACACGGCGCAGTCGACGCTGATCGGCGCGAAGGTGGATGGATCGGGGCAGACGCGGCTGACCGGCGACTACGATACGCAGGCCAAGCTGAATTTTTCAGGGCTGGACATCGGTACGGTGATTGCGTTGTTCAGTTCGGCGAATGTGAAGGCGCAGTCGTCCATTAGCGGAACGGTTACGGTGAATGGGCCGCTGAGGACGCCGGTTGGCCTGGGCGGTACCGCGGAACTGAACGATTTCGACGTGAAGCTGCAGGGAGTCGAGTTGAAGAGCGCCGGTCCGCTGCGGGTGAGCCTGAAGAATGGACTGGCGACGCTGGACCAGGTACACATCACCGGGCAGGATACGGACCTGCAGGCGAGCGGTACGGTGCAGGCGTTTGGCGCGACCGGTGAGAACGGCGGCAAGCTGGATGTGAAGGCCAACGGAAGCGTGAGCATGGCGATTGTGCACACGCTCGATCCCGATATTTCCGCGAGCGGGAAGGTTGAGTTCACGATTGCAGCGGGCGGGCAAGTGAACAGTCCTTCGCTAACCGGCAAGGTGCAGTTCGACAACGTGAACGCGGCGATGGACGGCGTTCCGAACGGTCTGAGCGCGCTGAACGGGACGCTGGTGTTCAACGAAGACCGGCTGCAGGTGGAGAACCTGACCGC
>CAZAXI010000246.1:0-5886 GCA_964489045.1 uncultured Granulicella sp.
CGAGGTTCGAGGTTCGAGGTTCGAGGTTCGAGGTTCGAGGTTCGAGGTTCGAGGTGACCTTTGGAGAATCCGCTAAAGGTTGCATTCAACTAACAACTAACAACTGACAACTGAGAACTGACAACTGAGAACTGACAACTGTTCTTACGCGGCGTGGAGGCGGCGATTGCCGTTGTTGAGGAGTTCTTTGCGGACGGACTGGGCGATGGCCATGGCCATGACCAGGTCGTCGTGAGCGCCGTTGGCGGCGCCGGTGCGTCCGCCGGGGAGGTTGACGAAGGTGCGGCACTCTTCGAGCAGGCGTTTGGAGCGGAACATTTCAGGCTTCTCGACCAGCAGCGAGTTCATGTGGGCGACGATTTCGGGCTTGGAGGCCGAGGAGGTGAGCCAGCCGGGATTGCCTTTTTGTTCGTAAAGCGGCGCGTAGTGCTCGGACACGTCCAGATGTCCGAGCACGGTGTGGCCGTGGTTGTTGCGTTCGATGACGACCAGCGCGGCGTGGCCGGGAGTCGAGTACTCGCGGGCGAGCGAGGCGACGAGGCGGGAGAGCTCGCGCGGGCGGAGGCGCTGCTGCAGCTCGGCGCACTGGATGCCGCTGGCGAGCTCGATGACCTGAACGGCAGCGTAGTCGCCGTCGGCGCCACCGCCGGCGGGATCCGCAGCGACGAGGTAGTCCTTGTTGGCGGCGGGCGGGAACCAGTGGTGCTCGTGGCCGCGTTTTTCGGGGGCATCGTCGACCTGTTTGAGGCGGGCTTCGAGGGAGTCCATGTCGAAGCAGCAGTCGCCGGTGGTGAGGAAGCACTGCTCGGCGTTTTCGGCGAACTCCTGTGCGTGCAGACCGCGATAACTGGCCTCGAGCGAACGGCGGTAGCCGATCTTCTCAGGAGTCAGGCCATGGTCGTGCATGAGCGCGAGTTCGTCGTCGCGGAGATCTGTAACCGCGGCAGATACGTATGCGGGTTCGAGCCACCAGGGGAAGAAATGTTTCACGACGTTGTTCTCCTCGGCCTGCAGCCACTCCTCGTAGAAGCAGCCGCAGGCGCCGTTGGGCGTGCTTTCGAGCACGAGTTCTCCGCCCGGGACCAGCGCGGCGCGGAGCCCGGCGAGGGTTGCGCCGGCGTCTCCGGGCCAGCGCGAGACCTCGCTGAGGTGCATGTTCTGCACGGTGAGGCCGCGTCCGCAGTTGGCGTCGGAGGCGGTGAGGACGCGGAACTCCGAGTCCAGCGCGGGGAAGGCCATCTGGCGGACGTTGGCGCGGCTGCGCTTGAGCGGGCCCTTGCGCAGCGATTCGTTGAGGTTCTCCCAGAAGCGCTGGGCCACGCGGAAGATGGACTCAGCGGCCTCGCGGGTGTGCGCGACCTGGACGGTGAGCACGCCGGGGTTCGTGATGGTCTTCAAGAAGAAGCGGCCGGCGATCCAGGTGGTGATGCCCATCTGGCGCGCCTTGACGACGATGTTCTGCTTGTCGCGCAGGCGTTCAAATTGGACCTGGACCGGGTTGGCGACGAGCCGGCTGACAGTGCCGGAGCGGTCGCGGATTTTGAGCAACTGTTCGGCATGTTGCATCGATGGCGACAATGGATATGTATCGGTGGGGCGCCGGTCGAGTTGCCTGCCCATCAACAGCAGTTCTTCAATACCGATGATTGCGTGACTCATCTCAACCCCAGCATGCGTGTTCCGGGAACGTTGGTCTCCGTGCTGCTCTGCAAATCAGACCCAATTTCTCCGTGCGGTTGTGCTGCGTTGGCTATCGCGCCAGATTCACCGGGCCATAGGCCGCCGCGCCGTAGGTTATGTATACGGTTGTACTTGGGCAAGAGCTTTGCCACGTCGCGCCTGCACCGCCGGATGGCATGGTGCCGAACGTGGGATCGATGGTCACGTAGTCGGTGCCCCATTGGTCTCCGCCGCCCTCGCAACTCATCACGTCAACATTGTGGCCAGCGGTCAGGGTGACGGGAGTAATTGAAATGCACTGGTTGGCGCCGGGTGTGCCCGCCGCCGCATTCACGGACACGGAAGCGAGGATGGTAGAGGTGGTCACGTCGATCAGGGTTACGGTGTGCGTGTGCGCGTCGCCCGCCTGGTTGTACCGGCAGATCGCCTTCACGTTTGGGCTTGCGGCAATGAACTCGTAGCCGATACCGATCGCGTCGTTCCGAAGTCCCGAGAAGGGAGTGAAGGAGGTAATCATAAAGTTGGTCCCGAGCCACGGCCCACCCACAGCGGCGCCGGCAGGGGTGAAGTTGCGCTGGCCGATCTGGAACTGCTTTGCCCCCAGCAGTGGCAGCAGTGCGAGAACCGCGCCGCAGAGGACCGTTCTGACTACTTTGCGCTGACGTTCCATGTGGTGGCTCCTCCCGTGACGATGGCGGTGCTGGTGCCGTTGCAGACGTAATCATTCAGCGATCCCGCCGACGGCCACGGCTGGAAGTAGAGTTGCCCGCCCGCTGCGGGACTCCATCCCGTCACACCGGACACGTCAGTGGTGGGCGTGTGGTTCACCGTCATGCCTGTGGCAAGTCCGGCCCACGTAGTTGTGCTGGCGGCCGCAGCAACTCCGGTGTAACTGCTGCAGGTATTGGGTGCGAACGTGACGCCATCATTGATCGTGATTTGGAAATTAGCCGGCCCGGTTAGCAACGCGCCGTTGGATTTGATCCCGCCAGTCACGCCATCGAAGTTGAGTGAGTGGTCGGTGTAGTTGTAATACGCGTCGACGCCGCCGTAGGCGCGGAAGAACGCGCCGTGCTGGCTCACCGCTCCAGCGTCGGGCGGGTTGGCGAAACAAATGGCCCAGCCAGCGCACGCCCCCTGGTCGAAACCAGTGCCTCCTGGTTCTCCACTCAGGGGCGGCTGATCGAACGCTATTCCGCCTCCACTCGGCCCAGTGATTGTGATAAAGCTCGGCGGACTGTAGAGACCCTGCGGCCCGCTGGTGCCCGCTGCGTAGTGGCCGAGGTAGTTGGTGGCGGGGTTGGGGTTGAGCCATCCGTACTCTACATTCGTTCCACTGAGTCCGCCGCCAATTCCGAACCAGATGTTGTTGAAATGCGTGCGATCGGCAAACGGGTTGTTGATGGTTGCGTAGTACGCGTTGCCGATGTAGCTGGCCGAGATATGGTTGACGGCCTGGACCGAATCGCCCGCGCTCCAGGTGTTTGGGTTGGCCCCCGTCCACAGCGCGAGTCCTCCACCCTGGCCATGCACCCCGTAGATTTCCGCGCCGGGGTAGAGGTTCACCGCTATCGACAGCCCGGTGTAGACGCCGTTGTTATTTGGCCGGGCACTCTGAAAGTGACCCTCGGCTTGAAACCCGAACACGATGGTGTGTGCGTCCGTCGATCCGAAAACCTGCTGCACGTACTTGTTGCCGCCAATCGTGAGCTGCGGGAACTCGATGTACTCACCGACCGGGCCGCCAGCGTAAAACACAGCCCCGGCCAGATGACCGTAGTGCCAATCCGCAGTCACCGTCTGCGTGTGAGCCGTGCTGTTGTAGGCGCCAAGAACGATTGGGCCGAACGCGTCAGGGCCGATTACCTCCTGGCTGCCACCGTCGTTGGTGGAGGAGGGCTGCAGAACTTCGATCAGCAGCGGAGCGGGCAGCGTGCTCAGGTCGGTCGTGGTGTTGAAGGTTACCGTCAAAACCTGCGAGGCCAGCTTGGTCTGAATGCCGTAGTTGGTGAACGTCACCGATCCGCTGATGGTGGTTCCGCCGACTGCCGCATTCCAGGTTGGGGCAGAGCTTGCTGTAGTCCCAGCCGTGGTCACCACCTGCTGATTCAGTCCGTCATAGACGATGTCGCCGGCCAGCAGTGGCGCGGTTGCCGCGAAGAAGGTGATGCGCGGCACCAGCACATCAGCCGCTAGCGTGCCCGTCACCGAAACCGGGACTGCCGTGCTCAGCGTTGCCGACTGCAGAGTCCACAGCCCGGAATTGGCAAACGCAGTGATGGTGTTGGTTGCGACTTTGGTCAGGTCAATGAAGGGATGATTGATGCCCATGCTGGCGCACGCGTACACGCAGTTCAGCGGGAAGGCCACGCCCGCCGCCACTTCCGCAGGCGTCATCTGACCACGCTGAGGTTGCCACTGGGTGGGACTGGAGGCTGGGACGTTGCCCTGGTTGGCGTTGGTGAGCGACGTGTACAGCACGCCCGCATACTCCACGCCCTGGCCGGTCGAATAGGTATTTCCACTCAGCCACTGGTAGGGATAGTTGAGCACTGGACTCCACTCACCCGGGCTGGTCGCGGGTGGGTTGTTCAGGTTGCTTGCCACCGTCGATAGGTAGACCGCGCCTGCGTAGGCGACAACCTCATTGACAGGATAGTTGGTGGTGCTGGACCATGCGCCGCCGTAGGGGTTGATGGTGTAGAAACCCTCTGCGGCTTCCGTTGGCTGATCGCCGTCGAGCACAATGCCCTCGTCGGAGACCTGAGTCTTTGCGGGCTTGAAAACCTCGTAGCTGCGGCGGCCATTGAAGTCACCGGAGCTATACCACGCGCCGGAATACTGGCCAACGGTGTTGTGGATGCCCGACGAATAGCTGAGGATGTTCGATACCGTCGAAGTGTTGTGGATGAACCAGCCTGCGCCAAGCGGCGCGGCGGGGTTGCCGTAGTTGAAGCCGGGATAGAGGTCGTTCTCGTTGACATTCAGGCAGTTGCTGGTGGGGTTTCCACCGCCGTTGTCTCCGGGCAACGCGTACTCGGTGCAATTCAGCGCGAACCCAGCGTAGTAGCCCCAACCAGTCGTCGATGGGTAGTTGGTGGCGTTGCCCACCATCTGCGGGATGCCGGTGGTCGTCCCAATCGCGGGAGGCGAGGCGAGATTCGTACTTGAGGTTGCGGGGGCGTAGGCGCTGCCGTTCCAGGTGAGAGCTTGGCCGATTGCCGGAGCAGTTGCGGAGACCGGACTGCCCTGGATGGCCGCAACCAGCGGAGCGGAGGCAGTGCCGCCGATGTCGCCGCCCAGGGAGAGCTTCTGGCCGAGGCCGCCCACGAAGGCGGCGGCGCTCTGGTCCACGTAATTCTTGTCCGCCGCCTGCATGGCCGACACTGGGTCGGCGGGCAAGACGAGCGGGCCGGTCATGGTGTCTCCGGCCTTGAGGGTGAAGGGCGAGGAGTCAAGCGGATGGCCGGCGACCGCAACCGCGATGGCGGTGTCGACGTAGCTCTTGCTGACGGTCTGCATGGCGACGGAGGCGGGCAGCACGGTGCTCTCGATGGCAGAGACTTTGACGGGCGCGGAGCTGACGGGCACGACCCAGTACTGGCGGCTGACGCTGCCGTCGTCGAGGTGATAGACGACGGTGTAGTAGCTGCCGATGGGCGTGGCCCCGGTGTTGGGGATGAGCTGCAGGCTGAGCGCGCCGCCGGCCGCGATAGTGGCGGAGGTGCTGCCGCTGGGGATGGCATCGCCGTTGGCGGTGGTGAACGCAGGCCAACTGACGATGACGGTTCCGGTGGCGGCGGCGCCGTCGGCGAGGTAGATGGTGTCTGCAACTATAGTGGTTGCAATTTGCGCGCGGGCGGCGGTACATGCGGCGAGGAGGATGCTGATGAGGATCCAGCTTTTGGATTTCCAGTGCATTTGGTTCTCCTTGAGAAAGCGATTCGCTTGGCCGTGGAGGACTAATTACCGCGGCGCGAGAGTGACCTCAGGGGCTAAAGCCCGAGTGGGAATGTGAGCGTTTACGGCACGGCTGAAGCCGTGCCCTTAAGCGAGACCAAGGCAAATACGGAGATTCTGGCTGCGCCAGAATGGCGACTTCGTGGCGCCGGTGCAGGATGACGGCGTGGGCGTTGTGTGGCGCAGTCGCTAGATTTCGCGCAGGGGCGCGGGCAGATAGCTGCGGAAGCAGAGGACGGTTTCGCC
>CAZAXI010000247.1:0-5863 GCA_964489045.1 uncultured Granulicella sp.
AAAAGCCGTTGGGAGCGGCTCCAACTCGTCGACATCTATCTCATTCACCCCGACGGCTCGGGGCTCAGGCGTATTTCGCAGCACGGGAACTTCTGCGGCAATCCCAAATGGACGGCTGACAGCGGGAGCGTTGTGACCTACTGCATGTCGGCGGAAGACACATGGACCAACCGGACCAAGCTGCTTACGCCTTATGCGGCAGACGCAGCGAACCAGCTCTATAGGATTGACATCGCCACCGGCTCTATCCTTCCCATCACCAGCGGCCCAGGTGTCAAACTGGCGCCGTCGGTTCTTGCCTCCGGCAAGATTGCCTACTTGCGTGGCGACGGAGCCAGGATCCAGATTGTTTCCGCCGACGGCAAGGCAGGCCCCTCCGGTGCGGACATCGCGGCCAATCCCGCCGCCTGGTCTCCGGATGGCAATCATGTTGTCTACAGCCGTACAGCTTTTGCGCCGAGTTCCGCGCCGGTGAGGCAATGGAGCCGGAATCCGAACTTCGATCTCTACGCGACCACGGCGTTGCCGGCATATGACCGAACCGGAATGCGGCTGGCGGTTTCAAACGTCGTTCCCGGCGGCGTCACCAGTCTGATGGTCATCGACGGCAACCAGCCGCCGCATGCCATCCTCGAGCGAAAGGACTTGATCCTGGCCCCGCAATGGTCGCCGGACAGCAAGCAGATCGTTGTCGGCGTGGGCGGCTTCACAGCTTTTCTTGACTTCGCCGCGGGAACCAAGAAGCCCATGGATCGCGTTAACGGAGGAGCGCAGGTGGCGATCCTCAATGCCGATGGCACTGGCTTCCACGTGGTTACTTCGGGCGAGAACAACAACGGTTTTGCGGCCTTTTCGCCCGACGGAAGTCACATTGTCTACCGCACCGCCGGACCCGATGGCGAAGGTCTGCGCATCATGAATCTTGCCGACGGCTCGGTGACCGTGTTGACCGATCAGTACGACAACTTTCCTTTGTGGTCACCGCGCGGAGACCTGATCGCTTTTGTGCGCAATATTGCTGGCGACTTTGAAGTGATGACGGTCCATCCCGATGGGACGGATGTAACCCAATTGACGCACACCCACGGCAATGAAGCGCACCTGGCCTGGTCTCCCGACGGAGAGCGGATATTGTTTACGAGTTCACGCATGGGGTTCAAGGACGAGACCCTTTACACCGGCAGCCCGCAGCCGTATGGCGAGATATTTGTGATGAACTGTGACGGCACCCATGTGGAGCAACTCACCGATGACCAGTGGGAAGAAGGCGGTCCCGCCTGGCAGCCTCACCCTCCGGCCCCCATATCGGCACAGGCTGCTCGAAAATAACTGCACAGCTGTAAGCTCCGATACTGGCGCTCAGTCCGCGAATCGCCGGAGCTTCAACGAGCGCATCATCGCCGAGTCACTCATCGACGTCAGATTAGTCCTGACTAGTCGGCCAGCGTCCGGGATTCCGGAATCTCACGCAGGCCGCCATTTCCGACCGCATGCGAGATTTCTGGGACTAATCCGGGTGACGTGTCGAGATGCCGGTATCCCTTGTAGCCAACCGGGTCGGCAGAGGATTCGGATGTGCCCGCGGTCACCTGTCTGCGTGGTGGATCGCGCTATGGTTGAATCGAAGGTTTCGATGGACTGGCCCGCGAGCTATAAATAATTGAGAATGCATAGTTTAGCTTTGAACCGCCGGCCGCGACTGCGTTTCACTGGCGACATTATGAGCGCTTTCTCGACCGGGTGCCCACTTTCAAAGCATTTTCGACTGGTTCCGGATCGGATCAGCGCTCGCGCCGCGCCGGCCTCGTGGCGCGACACGACTGGGTTCCCCTCCATCAGGCGCCTAGCCGATGGTGAGTCGATGACAGTTTGACGGTATGAGACAGCCAGATGGACCGGTCCAGCCCAAAACGCAGCGCACGGAAATGGGCGATTTGTAGTCCAATTCGTGGACATGGGAGCGGAAATGAAAGAAGATGCGAGGACTAGAGCTTGACCCCGATAAGGAATATCTGAATGCTATCGAGAACGGTAATTACTGATCGAGAGTTGCAACAACGCAGCCAATGCAGCATCTATGTTCCTGCCGAGATCGACCCTCTAGAGGAGACGGCGAGGCTGACGTTCCGCTGGGCGCTGCGGGAGCGAAGTAAGGGGATCATCTGCTCGCCTCCAGGCCTCAGAAAACGCTGGGTGACAGAATGGCAGAAAAGCTGGGGCAAGGGCACCAAGAACGCGACTTTATTGGAAGGGTGTGGGTAAGGCTGCAACCTTCACTCGACGCGTCAATCTGTTCCTCCTGAATTACCAGGTTCTACATCCGTACCAGCCGTATACTCTCCGACTCGACCGCGGGGATGTGAAGGGAGAGAATGCCGTTGTGCTGTGGAGCAAATACCGCAAGGGGGATATTCCGATGCTAGTAGATCCCTTTCTTCGGCGCCCGAGGTACGTGAAGACGCCTAATTACACAGTCCTCGCACAATGGCTAGCAGCGAGGCAGGATGTCGACGCGGTCGAACTTGGCATTGTTCATCTTCCGATGCTCTCCGGTGAACGGTGGCTCACCAAGGACGTGAACGAGCCGCTGGCAAAACAATGGCTGAATCACCTTGTGAGCGAAGCTGCCGACAAGAGGGACTCTCCCCGTACCGGACCGCAATGCACGAGTTGCTCCCGACCTTGCAGCAAGGTATTCACGGGACCAGAGGGAAAGGACTGGGACAACCTGAAGTGAAAGTGCTGACGAAGAGCCTCAAGCACACTCAAGTGCCATCTCGCAAGCGCAGCTCGACCAGGTCGCGCTGCGCTTGAATCAACGTCCGACCTTGGGCTTCCAGACGCCGGCAAGTAGACTGCAAGCAAGTGTTGCGTCGACCATCTGAGCTGGCATGACTTTACGGGAGCTAGGAGATCAACATACGAGTGCAGGCTCACTGAAAGATGCTTGTCGAAGGCCCTTATAAACAATCCAAGCTGCCATCCCCCAGCACAGATTAGGAAGCGGGTACAAAGCGTACTGAAGAGACAAATTCGACTTCGCGCCGAACACGACCGCAGCGTAGCATACTTGACTGACATTCAGCGCCACTGCTAGCCCGCCCATGAACACTGCAACTGTCGCGATTCTTGTCGCAATTAACTGCGCATGTCCGTCCGTGATCTCGGGCAACAGTCCCCGACGGAAAAGAGCAATCAAAAAGAGAACGAAGGCAACCTGCGACAACAGAATCAAGCTCTCCCAGGCTAGGGTTCCAGCCCAGGGCGTGCGGAGCCAGCCCCAGAGTTGTTGCGCCACTGTCGCGCCTTTGAACCATCTGAGATCGGGTGATTGCTGTAGTCCCCGCGCAAGCCCATAGAGTTGTGGGACTGCGAAAAACAAGCCGTAAACAGACGCGGTGCCGAGTGCCAAGTATCTAAGATTGCGGGAAACTAGCAGCCTTGTCCTTGTTGTATACAGAGTCCAGAGTAGGACCGGCAACGGGATGAGGAACAGCGCATTGGCCGCCAGTTGAGCCGCCGCTATCCATCGCGGTTGCTGAACCGATGCCATAAGCTGGACTTGTCCGATGATCCAGTGCAGGCGCACTAGCGTCAGGGTAACCGCCGCCGCTACAGCCGTCTTCTTGATGTCCGCCAGCACCGTCCGTTCAACCCTTCGTAAGGCGACCTGATTATAGGCTGGCCGCACCTGCTGAAATACGGGGTTTTCAATAAAGTGACAGGCGCAGTCTTAGCCCGAGGTACTTTACCTTAAATGGCGACTTTCCAGGCAGAGCCAACAACTCGCAGTCTTGTTGCCTTCAGGTAAACAACGGAGATCTGAGACGAGTTGGCGCCCGCAACGCCAAGATCTGTTGACAGATGCCGGATCTCGCTCTACCCTTCAGGCGAACTTGCCCTAAGCTGGAACTGCAGAAGCTCAACGGGCCCATGCTCGTCCTCGACCACATCAGAGACAGCCCACGGAGAACTGACCATGCGCTCCTTGTCCCGTCAATTCGCCCTTCCCGCGCTTGCTGCTCTGCTCAGTCTCCCCGCGTTCGCCCAGACTACCGCCGCCACTAAACCGGCCATGTTCGAAGCCGCGGACGTCCAGATCAGCAGACATTCGGGCTATCACATGGCAATCTCCGGATCGCTGAGCGGGAACCGTTACCGCTTCCAGGATGCCACTCTGGTCGCCATCATCGCGAGCGCCTACAACGTCGAGCCCGACCGCGTCGTCGAAGGCCCCTCATGGCTTGAGCTCGACCATTTCAACATCGTCGCCCAGGTGCCGCCAGCCACTTCGCCCGACACGCTCCGGCTTATGCTGCGCAGCCTGCTCGCCGATCGCTTTGGCTTAGTCGCGCACACAGACGTCAAACCGCTGCCTGCCTTCGTGCTCACAACCGGCAGCGATCCGCCAAAGCTTAAACCAGCGGACTCCGAAGGCCCGAGTGGCTGTGAAGGGAACCAGGGCCTGTCGGCGCCGCCTAACTTTGTGTTTTCCTGCCACAACATGACCGCCGCGGACCTCGCGATCTTCCTGTATAACCTCAACCGCCCCAAAGACCCCGTCCTAGACGCGACCGGGCTGAAAGGTGCATGGAACTTCGACATCAAGTGGAACCCCTACTTGATGGGCACGTCACAGGGCGAAATCGCTGTAATTGATATCGCGGAAAAGCAGCTTGGCCTTAAACTCGAAGCGAAGCTTGCCCCTCAGCCGGTTGTCATCGTCGAGACTGCAAATCGGTTACCCACGCCAGATCCTCCCGGTACCGCCGATGCTCTGCCTCATGCGCCGACCGAGTTCGAAGTTGCAGTCATCAAGCCCAGTAAACCCGATACGCGATCAAACGGCATTGTGCCCCGGGGGAGCGAACTTGACGCGCGGGGGCTCAACATGTATCAGCTGATCATTTACGGCTGGGATTTCAACTATCTCAACTTCAATGGGTTGGCCAACACTCCTAAGTGGTTCGACATCGAACGGTTCGACATCCTCGCAAAACTTCCCGCCATGCCGGGCGGTGTAGCCGTCGACAGTGAGGATCTTCGCCCAATGATCCGATCACTGCTCGAGGAACGCTTCAAGTTGAAGACACATACGGAGGTGCGGCCCGCGCTGGCCTACGTGCTGACTGCCTTAGTTCCCAAGCTCAAAAAAGCAGATCCAGCCAGTCGCTCGACGTGCCGTGAAGGTCCGGGACCAGCGGGCAAGGATGCGGCAAGCTCGATGCCCTTGCGCTCACTCATCTGCCGGAACATAACCATGGCCCAATTCGCCGTGCAGATGATGAACTTTGAGCCCTCATCCGTCGGCGACGCCAGTGTCATCGACGAAACCGGCATTCAAGGTGGCTACGACTTCACCGTCACCTACAACTTGCCGCAGGCACTGCGGCAACCACAGGCTCCATCCGGCGAGACTCCCATGTCCGCCGAAGCACCTGAGCCGACGGGTATTCTCTCGTTCTTCGACGCGCTCAAACAGCAACTCGGCTTGAAACTGGAAAAGCAGAATCGCCCCGTCCCCATGCTCGTCATCGATCATGTGGAAAGAACCCCAACCGAAAACTGATCGCAACTTGCTGAGAACGCGACATTACGGGTTTGCGCACGGGGTGTTTAGTCCACCGACATGACCTGGCCCCAGTTGGAGAGAGCCAACGGCAGCCACGCCTCACTGTTTCCACGTGGGGCAGTCCACGAGTTGAGAACTGATGCGCATGTAAAACGGGGTTTTGAGTAAAGTGACGGGCGCGGGGTCAGGCTGAGGCATCTTTACCGCAAAGCTGACTTTCAGGCAGTTGATGCGAAGGCGATTTGCACTAAGCCGCTAGCGCGGCAGGGTTATGCTTCCGTGGCGGTTGGA
>CAZAXI010000248.1:0-5852 GCA_964489045.1 uncultured Granulicella sp.
GCGTATAACGCGAAGATGCAGGCGACGCATCCGCACACCATGACGACGCTGGGGACGCACGACACCAAGCGCAGCGACGACGTGCGCGCGCGGCTGGCGGTGCTGTCGGAGATGCCGCGGGAGTTTGGCGACGCGCTGAACCGGTGGTCGCGGATGAACAATGAGCTGCGAGCGGAACTGTTCGGCGGCGGGCACGGCGATATGCCCGACCGCAACACCGAGTACATGCTGTACCAGACGCTGATTGGAGCGTGGCCGATCAGCGTGGACCGGGTGCAGGAGTATATGTTGAAGGCCACACGCGAAGCCAAGCAACGGACCTCCTGGACGGCCAATAACGCGGAGTTCGAGGATGCGCTGCACAAATTCATCGAAGCGGTGATGTGGCATGTGGAATTTGTAACGGACCTTGAGCGCTTTGTGGAGACGGTGAAGGATGCGGGGAGGGTGAACTCTCTGGCGCAGACACTGATGAAGCACACCGCACCGGGGGTGCCGGACCTGTACCAGGGAGCGGAGTTGTGGGACCTGAGCCTGGTGGACCCGGATAATCGACGGCCGGTGGACTATACGGTAAGAGCGCGGCTGTTGCGGGAGCTTGCGAGGCTGCCCGCGACCGAAGCCGCGGCCGAGGCAGCGCGGCGCGCGGATGAGGGACTGCCCAAGCTATGGACCATCCACCGGGCGCTTTGCCTGCGGCGCGAGCGGCCGGAGAGCTTTGGCGCGCAGGCGGCCTATACGCCGCTGAACGCGGAAGGCCCGCAGGCGGGACACGTGGTAGCGTATCTGCGCGGCAAAGATGTGGCGACGATTGTTCCGAGGCTGGTGACCCCGATGGGGAGCAAGCGGTTGGGCAGCGAGTGGCGAAAGACGGTGGTGGAGCTGCCTCGGGGGCGATGGACGAACCGGCTGACGGGAGCGCAAGTGGCCGGAAGCAAGGTGGCGATGGAGGAGGTGCTACGGGACTTTCCAGTGGCGCTGCTGGTGAAAGATTAGGCGCCGCCTAAACTTCAATATGGAGAAAAGGGCATACCCCAGGGGCTAAAGCCCGCGTTTTTTTTTGGAACCTGTGAGACCCAAGCCTGAAGGCTTGGGGTACCTAGAAGCAAGGGCGGCGATTTGCAACGGAGTGGAGTAAGAGCGATGCATGAGTTTACGGTTTGGGCGCCGGGGGCGAAGAAAGTTTCGGTGAAAGCCGGAGATCGCGCGCACGCGATGCAAGGACCCGACGAGCGGGGATGGTGGAACGCGACAGTGGAGGATGCGGGGGCGGGCTCGGACTACGGCTTTTCGCTCGACGACAATCCTGCGGTGTATCCCGATCCGCGCAGCGCGTGGCAGCCGAATGGAGTGCATGGCCTTTCGCGCGTCTACGACCAGGCGGCGTTTCGGTGGCACGATGAGGGCTGGCAGGCGCCTCCGCTGGAGAGTTCAATTCAATACGAGTTGCACGTCGACACGTTTACTCCGGGAAGCACGCTGGACAGTGCAATCGAGCGGCTGGATGATTTGGTCGAGTTGGGGATCACGCATGTCGAGTTGATGCCGGTGGCGGCATTCGCGGGCGACCGTGGGTGGGGATACGACGGCGTCGATCTGTACGCAGTTGCCGAGCACTATGGCGGGCCGGATGGTTTGAAGCGCTTCGTCGATGCGTGCCATGCGCGCGGGCTCGCGGTGCTGCTGGATGTGGTCTACAACCACTTTGGACCCGTGGGGAATTACGCGGCCAAGTTTGGGCCGTATCTGACCGGCGCGCATCGCACGCCGTGGGGCGAGGCGGTGAACCTGGAGGAGTGGGGCAGCGACGAGGTGCGCCGATTCCTGTGCGACAACGCGACTATGTGGATGCGGGATTTTCATATCGACGGATTGCGGCTGGATGCGGTGCATGGGTTGGTCGACCGCTCGGCGATCCACTTCCTGGAGCAACTCTCAACCGAGGTGGAGGCGCTGACGGCGACGCTGGGCCGAAGGCTGGTGCTGATCGCCGAGAGCGACCTGAACGATCCGCGCGTGGTGCGGCCGCGCGAGGCCGGCGGATATGGGATGGACGCGCAGTGGAGCGATGACTTCCACCATGCCCTGTTTACCGTGCTGCACCCGGAGGACCACGGTTACTACAAGGATTTCGGTACGATCGAGCAATTGGCGAAAGCGCTGACGCAGGTCTTCGTGTACGACGGGAAGTATTCGAAGTACCGCGGGCGGCGGCATGGCAGGCCGGTGGAGGGACTCTCGGCACATCGCTTTCTGGGGTTCATCCAGACCCACGACCAGGTGGGCAATCGTGTAGCCGGCGACCGGGTGGAACAGATTGTGGGGATGGATGGCGCGAAGGTGGCTGCGGGTATGGTGCTGACGGCGCCGTTTGTGCCGCTGATCTTTATGGGCGAGGAGTTTGCCGCGTGCACGCCATTTCTGTATTTCGCCGATCACGACGATCCGGAGATGGCGAAGCTGGTGCGGGAGGGGCGCAGGCGGGAGTTCGCGGCATTCGGATTCACCGAGCAGGAGGTCCCCGATCCTGCAGCGCGCTCGACCTTCGAGCGCTCCAGGCTGAACTGGCAGGAGGCGGGCGAGGGCCGTCACCGGGAGATGCGGGAGTGGTATCGCGCACTGATCCGCCTGCGGCGCGGGTCGGCGGCGCTGAACGACGGCGACCTGGCTCACACTAAGGTGCTCTGGAGCGAGCAGGACCGCTGGCTGGTGATGGACCGCGGCGGCGTGCTGGTGCTGGCGAACCTGGGACAGCGGGCCGTGGGTTTCGACGCGCCGGGCGGGTTTCGCGTGGCGCTGGTCTCGCGCGAGATTGCGGGGATCGGTGGGGGAAAGATCGTGCTTCCTCCGAGTACACTCGCGGTGCTGTCGAGCGAGGCGGAGTAGCGGAATCGCACGCGGGGTGGGAGGTTCAGAGTTGCTTAAGCGCTGCCCTGTAAACTGGGGACAGGTATCGGAGCCGGCGGCAGCGCGGTGACGTTCGAGTTTTCGCTGGATATTCGCCGGATGGGAAGCGTGGTTCCAGGCCGGAATTGTTTACAACCGGCGAAACTTTTGGGTTGCGGGCTCGTATTCTTAGATAGAACAACTTTCCCTTGCCAACGGAACGCGAGTCCAGTAACTGGATGCGAGAATTCAATGTGGCCTGACCGGGGAAGTGCTACCGGGAGCAGGCGTTAGATGAGGATGGAGATGGCAGTTCGGCACAACTCGCTCAGGATTGCGTTCAACCTGGGAATTCTTTTTACGGTTGCGGGCGGAATGTGCCCCGTACTTCCTGCGCAGACACCGGCTGCGGCCCCCGCGGCGGCGACGATCCCGGCCAAACTCGGCACTGTGAAGGCGATATCGGGCACCTCGATCACTCTGGCCACCGACGCCGGTCCGTCGGTGACGATCATCGTCCCCGATGGCGCCAAGGTGCAACAAATGGCGGTTGGCAGCACTGATTTGAAGACAGCAAAGCCCGCGCAGTTCTCCGACATTGCGATCGGAGACCGGCTTCTGGCCGCGGTCCGGGCAGGCGATACGCCCGATAGTTTTATCGCGCGACAGGTGGTGGTGATCAAGTCCGCCGACATCGCGCAGATGCAGGCCGCACAGCAGGCCGACTGGAAGGTGAATGGGGTGGGCGGCATTGTTAGCGCGGTCGATCCGGCTGCAGGCACGATCACGCTTACGTCGGGCGCGAAGAAGGTGGTCGTCGACACGACACCCGGCAAAACAGAGTTCAAGCGCTTTGCCAGCGACTCCGTGAAGTACCAGGACGCCAAGCCGGGAACGCTGGCGCAGATCCAGGTGAAAGACCAATTACAGGCACGCGGAAAGAAGTCGGCGGATGGATTGCAGGTGCAGGCCGATGAGGTTGTGAGCGGGGCGTTCCTGGACCTGTCCGGTGAAATCGCCAGCGTAGACGCTTCGGCGGGAAAGATCACGCTGAAGGACCTTGCCACCAAGAAGATGATGACCGTGAACTTGACGGCTAACTCCGATCTTCGCCTGATGCCGCTGCGGACGGCGACGATGTTCGCGCAACGGACCAACGGCGGGGGCGCGGCGGCGGGCGGGGGATATGGCGGACCAGGTGCGGGTGGGGCGGCTGGTGGTGGGCCGGCTGCTGGTGGAGCAGGCGGCATGCGCCGCTCCGCGAGCGCGGACCTTTCGCAGATGATTACGAGCTTTCCTGCAATTACCCTCGCCGATCTGCACAAGGGCGACGCGGTAATGATTGTGGCTTCCGATCCTGCGCCGGGCGCCAGTACCGTGACCGCGATTACCGTATTGACGGGGGTCGATGCGATCCTGACTGCCAATCCGAACGGCGGCATGAGCCTGTCGATGAGCATTGGCGGCGGGGGCGGCGACCAATAATGATTTCCAACCACAGTGCGACTATGTTTTTCGGCGTTAGTACTTCTTAGGAGTGAGGATGTCTCTTCGACAGCGTTTGGCGTTTCTCCTGCTTTTTCTCGTTGCTTCGCTGCCATTTTCCGCAGTGGCACAAACGGCGGCGGCGCCGGCAACGGCGGGTGCGACCGTGCACGGGATAGTCGTAGATCCGGACGATGCGTTGATTCCGGGTACGACGGTGACATTGACATCGTCCGCGGGCAAATCCCAGAGCACGACCTCAAAGAGCGACGGCACGTACTCGTTCCGCGGTGTGGCGGCAGGCAGCTACACGGTAAACGCGAGCGCGCCCGGCTTCGCCAATTACTCCAGCGCGGCGATCAACGTCAACGCGGGAGCGAATGTGACGTCGGATGTACATATGGCGCTGGCGAACGCGACGCAGACGGTGAATGTCACCACCGACACTGTGCAACTGAGCGTAGACCCTGACAGCAACCAGAGCGCCACAGTTATCACCGGGGACGCGCTGAATGCGCTCTCGGACGATCCTGATGAGTTGCAGTCGGAGCTTGAGGCCCTGGCCGGTCCTGCGATGGGACCGAACGGCGGGCAGATTTATATCGATGGATTCACCGGTGGGCAACTGCCTCCGAAGTCCTCGATTCTGGCGATCCGCATCAATCAGAATCCGTTCTCGGCGCAGTACGACCGGGCCGGATACGGGCGCATCGAGATCCTGACCAAGCCGGGGACGGACAAGTTCCACGGCGGCGGAAGCATCCAGGGCCAGGACAAGATCTTCAATACCTCGAATCCATTTCTGGGCGGACCCAACGTTCAGCCGGACTATCACCAACTGTTCTATACCGGCAATCTGACCGGGCCGATCCGGCCGGGTTCGTCGTTTACGCTGAACGGGACCTACCGCGATATTCTGAACAACAACCTGATCAATCCCCCGGAGATTTACAGCAGCGGCCCAACTTCAACCACCGTATGCTTGCCCGGGGACGCGGACTTCGCGAGCTGCAGCCCCAATCCGTATCCATTGACGGCGCGTGCAGTGTCCGCCCCGAACAAGCGATGGGAGATCAATCCGCGTTTCGACAGCATGATCGGAACCAAGAATACGTTCACGGCGCGCTACTCGTACGAGACCAGCAACAGCACGAATCCGGGCAGCGGCAACTCGCTGACCACCCAGCAGAGTTCTTCGTCGAGCGCCGACAACACGATCCAGATCAGCGATACGCAACTGCTGAGCAACCGGGTGATTAACGAGACGCGGTTCGAGTTTGAGCATGGCTCGAACAGTTCGAGTCCGGTGAATCCGGCAGCCACAGTTTCGGTGTCGGGATACTTTACCACCCACGGTACCGGCAGTGGCGGCAGCAGCAGCACCTCGGATCACATCGAGGTACAGAACTATACGTCGATCCAACTGACCAAGAACTTCATCCGGTTGGGCGGGCGCCTGCGCACCGACGATGACACGAACA
>CAZAXI010000249.1:0-5847 GCA_964489045.1 uncultured Granulicella sp.
TGGTGTGGCTGCACTTTCAGGAGTGTACCTGCTGCAGCGAGTCGTTCCTGAGGGCATCGCACCCCATCGTTCTCGATGTCCTGCTGGACGTGCTTTCGCTGAATTACACGGAGACGTTGCAGGCGGCGGCGGGATTTCAGGCGGAAAAATGCCTCAGCGACACGATTCGCGATCACAAGGGCAAGTACATCGTGCTGGTGGAGGGCGCGGTGCCGACCGGCGATGATGGCGTCTACTGCATGATCGGCGGCAAGACCGCAGAATCGATTCTGCAGACGGTGGCAGCCGATGCGGCGGCGGTGGTGGCGTGGGGAAGTTGCGCCTCCAACGGATGCGTGCAGGCGGCCAAGCCGAATCCGACCGGGGCAACGCCGATTCACAAGCTGGTCAACAAGCCCGTGATCAACGTGCCCGGCTGCCCGCCGATCGCCGACGTCATGATGAGCGTGGTGACTCACTTACTGGTGCTGGGACAGGTTCCCGCGCTGGACAATCAGGGGCGGCCCAAGGAGTTCTACGGGCGGCGCGTCCACGACACCTGCTACCGGCGCGCCAACTACGATGCCGGCCTGTTCGTCGAAGCGTTCGACGACGAGAACGCGCGCAAGGGCTATTGCCTGTACAAGATGGGCTGCAAGGGCCCGGTAACCTACAACGCCTGCTCGGTGGTGAAGTGGAACGAGGGCACCAGCTATCCCATCCAGTCCGGCCACGGCTGCATCGGCTGCAGCGAAGATGGCTTCTGGGACAACGGCCCGCTCTACCAGCATCTGCCTTCATTCCCGGGCTTCGGCGTTGAGAGCACGGCGGATTCGGTGGGCGCCGCAGTGGGGCTGGTCACATTGGCCGGGGTCGCCGCCCACGCAGTAGTGACCAACATACGTAAGCGCAGCGTGATCGCGGAAGTGCACGCTGAAGATCAGAAGGAGTCGTAAACCATGGCCCGTGTAGTCGTCGATCCGGTAACTCGCATTGAAGGCCACCTGCGCATCGAGGCAGTTGTGGAGAACGGCGTCATTACCGACGCATTCAGCGCCGGCACCATGGTGCGCGGCCTGGAAAAGATCCTGATTGGCCGCGATCCGCGCGATGCCTGGGCCATCACCGAACGCGTATGCGGCGTGTGCACCACGGTGCACGCCCTGACCAGCGTGCGCGCGGTGGAGAGTGCGCTCGGCATCGCAATTCCCCCCACCGCGGAGACCATCCGCAACATCATGATGACCACGCAGTACGTGCAGGACCACGTGATTCACTTCTATCACCTGCATGCGCTGGACTGGGTGGACATCGTCAACGCGCTGAAGGCCGACCCGAAGAAGGCCGCGGAGCTGGCGCAATCGTTCTCCAAATGGGACAAGAACACTGCCGCTCATTTCACCGACGTGCAGGCCAAGATCAAGTCCTTCGCCGACAATGGGCTGGGCATCTTCGCCAACGGCTACTGGGGACATCCGGCCTACGTGCTGCCGCCCGAGGTCAACCTGATCGCCGTCTCCCACTACCTGGACGCACTGGTGTGGCAGAAGGAGATCGTGAAGATCCACGCGGTATTCGGCGGCAAGAATCCGCATCCGAACTACCTCGTCGGCGGCGTTCCCTGCTCCATCAACATGAACGAAGTGGCCGCCATCAACTCCGAGCGGCTGAACCTGGTCTCGAAACTCATCGACCAGGCGGATGAGTTCATCAACCAGGTGTACATCCCCGACGTGCTCGCGGTCGCCTCGTTCTACAAGGACTGGGCAAAGTACGGTGGCGGATTGACCAACTACCTCAGCTACGGCGAATTCCCCACCAAGGGCTACGGCGATGTCAGCTCGTTCAAGTACCCGCGCGGCGTAGTGCTCGGCCGCGACCTCAGCACCGTGCACCCGGTCAATGCGACCGACACCCAGGAGATCAAGGAGTACATCGCGCACTCCTGGTACAGCTACGACGGCGGCGACAAGGAAGGTATCCATCCCTGGGCCGGCGAGACCAACCTGAACTACACCGGACCCAAGCCGCCCTTCGATACCCTGGAAGGCTTCGAGAAGTATTCGTTCCTGAAGACTCCGCGCTGGAAGGAACAGCCAATGGAGGTGGGTCCGCTGGCGCGGTTGATCGTTGCCTATGCATCGGGACACACGGATGTGAAGGGGCTGGTGGGCGATACGCTGGGCAAGCTCGGCGTGCCCGTGGGCGCACTCTACTCTACGCTGGGCCGCGTCGCAGCACGCGCCTTGGATGCGGCACTGGCAATGGGCTGGCTGAAGGAGTTCTTCGGCGAGCTCATGGACCGGGTGAAGATCAACGAGGTCTCCACATTCAACGGCCAGCTGTGGGAGCCGAGCACCTGGCCCAGGGATGCTGAAGGGGTTGGCCTCACCGAGGCTCCTCGCGGCGCACTGGCGCACTACATCAAGATCCACGACGGAGCCATCGCGAACTATCAGCTGGTGGTGCCGACGACCTGGAACGGCTCGCCACGCGATGCGAAGGAACAGCGTTCGTCCTTTGAGCAGGCTTTGATCGGCACACCAGTAGCGAAGATCGACCAGCCGGTCGAGATTCTCCGCACCATCCATTCCTTTGACCCGTGTCTGGCCTGCGCCGTGCACTTGTACGATCCGCAGGGACGGCACCTTCACCAGGTCTCCTTCGAGTAAACGCCATGGGAACTCCAGTCGTTGCCACCACCAGTTTGCCGCCGGCCCCACTTGATCAGCCGGTAGAGTATCGGCGGGTCTATGTTTGGGAGCTGCCGGTGCGTCTCTATCACGGGATCAACGCCGTCTGCCTCGTGGGTCTTTGCGTCACCGGCTACCTGATCGGCTTGCCCCTCAAGGTCTTCCAAACGCCGGAGGCCTATCAGCAGTACTGGTTCGGCTGGGTGCGGTTTATCCACTTTGCCTGCGCCTTTGTCTGGGTGTTCAACTTCGCGGCGCGCATCTACTGGGGATTTGCCGGCAACCGCTACGCCAGCTGGACTTCCTTCTTCCCGCTCAAGCGCTCGCAGCGGCAGGAGATCGTCGATGTGGTCAAGGCGGACGTGCTGGAGACCAAGCTGCACGGTCCTATATCGACCGGGCACAATTCGCTGGCCGGCCTGATCTACTTCTTCACCTTCCTGGCGTTCCTATTCCAGACCGTCACCGGCTTCGCCCTGTATTCCAGCATGAGCAGCTCGTGGCTCCCGCGCATGTTCACCTGGGTCGTTCCCCTGATGGGCGGCGAGTTCCAGGTCCGCTTCTGGCACCATCTCTTCCTGTGGTTCTTCGTGACGTTTGTCATCATTCACGTGTATCTTGCCTTCTATCACGACTACATCGAAGGACGCGGCACCATCTCGTCCATCGTAGGCGGATGGAAGTTCGAGCGAGAGAAACGTGACAAGTAGCGGAACCCCAAAGAACGGAACCAAGACGCTGGTGCTGGGGCTGGGGAATATCCTGATGGCCGATGAGGGCGTTGGCGTTCACGTCGTCCGCGCTTTGGAACAGCACGCGCTCCCGCCCGATGTCGAGTGCCTCGACGGCGGCACCGGAGGGTTCATTCTGCTGGAGCCGATGCAATCCGCCGATCGCATTCTGATGATCGATGCGGCGGCGGACGGCAATCCGGTGGGCACGGTCACGCGCACGGTGCCGCGCTTCTCGCGCGATTATCCACCAACCCTGACCGCGCATGACGTGGGCATCAAAGACCTGCTCGATCTGTTCTATATGCTGGATGGCGGCCGCGAGGTAATACTCTATGCCATCACCATCGACCCCCGCCAGCCGATCTCAATGAGCCTTTCCCCGGAAATAGCCAGTGCTGCGAACGTGGCAATTCACCAGATCCTGGCTGAGTTGGCGCCGTCTCAAGCCGCAGCCTGACGCTCATCCGCTTCAGCGCGCAGCGGATGGGTTTATCATCCTCATGCATGCAGACAGCAGGAAAGTTCGGGCGGTTGTGGATCGACGCGCAGGAGTGTGGCCTGGGGTGGATGGACCGTCTGCGCGATCGGACAGGACGCGCTGCAGCCACGGCTCCCCATCTGGCTACGGGCCTGCTTGGCGAGCGGGCGGCCCTGTTTGAGCTTAGCCGGCGCGGATATATTGTGGTGGCCCGGCGCTGGACCAGCGCCAGGGTGCGCGGCGACGTGGATCTGATTGCATGGGATGGCGAATGGCTCTGCTTTGTCGAGGTGAAGACGCGGACCGCACGCGACCTGACTCCGGCGGAGACTGCCGTGGATGAGAACAAACGCCGGATGCTGCGCGGACTCGCCGAGGCCTATCTGCGAACATTTCCCGAGCGAGAACGCAGGTCGATCCCGGTGCGGTTTGACGTGGTCTCGGTGTATTTAATCGATGGCACCGCGGAGTTCGAGGTATTCAAAGGCGCGTTCGGGTGGCAATGAAGGCAGCCCCTCGCCTGCGGGCACTTGAGGGGTGTCTTCGGTGTCTAATAAAGAGGTAGATCGATACGGAGGATGAGGGCGATGACGCTGCTGAATGCACCGGAATTCGATGAGAAGAAGGAAGCTCAAAAGCACACCATCCTGGTGGGATCGGGCATTCTGGTTGCAGCAATCGTAGTCCTGACGGTAACGGGATTTCTGCTGGGGCATGGCTGGCTGTTCATGAACCTGCCGGTGGAGCATAAGGTGGGGACCTTCCTTTCGACGCTCCAGGCGCAGGACTATCCGAAGGCGTATGGCATCTTTTACAACGACCCGGGCTGGCAGCAGCATCCTGACAAGTACAAGGACTATCCGCTGCAGCGCTTCACGGAAGACTTTACCACCGAGAGCGACTGGAAGGGCCCGATCACCTCGTTCCACGTCGACTTCTCGAAGCGCGACAATACAGGCACCGTGGTTGCCTCCACGATCAACGGCTCAACCAACCTGACTCTGAAGTATCAGCGGTCGGACGGTACTTTGGCGTTCTTTCCGTACGAGTTGACGCGCGGTTTCTGAGCCGCTACAGCGCTATGCGGTGTCGTGGGCGCCCGCGGTGGCATCGCGGCGGATGGCCTGCAACTCGGGCAGGATGTGGCCGAGCGACGCAGGAGGAGCATCCGCGGTACCCAGGGCAAAATAGGCATCGTGGAAGAGCTTGAAGAGGCGGTCGTAGCGCGCGGCCTCGGTGCGGTCGGGCGTGAAGGTCTTGAAGGGCGGGCAGAGCGCGTTCTGCGCTTCTTCGATGGACTTGAAATCGCCGGCCGCGAGGAACGCAATGATGACTGAGCCCAGCGATGTCACGTCACCTTCCGGAACCAGCACGGGCTTGCGCAGCACGTTGGCGTAGATCTGGTTCAGCTTGGCATTCTTCTTGGGAATGCCTCCGCCGTTGATGACGCGGTGGATGGGCGCGCCGTTCTCCTCCATGCGGTTGAAGATGATGCGAGTGTGCAGCGCGGAGCCTTCGACCGCCGCGAACAGCTCGTCGGCCGCGGTGTGGTGCAGGTTCCAGCCAAAGGTGACGCCGCCCAGCGCGGGGTTGACCAGCACGGTGCGGTCGCCGTTGTCCCAGGTGAGGCGGAGCAGGCCGGTCTGTCCGGCCTTGAGCTGGGCCCCAGCTTCGGAGAGCGCGGCGACCGTGGTTCCGGCGCGGGCCGCAATGGCAGCGAAGACATCGCCGACCGCAGACATGCCCGCTTCGATGCCGACGCGGTCCGGATAGACTGAGCCGGGGACGACGCCGCAGACGCCGGGCACGAGCGTCTGCTGGTCGCTGAGACCGATAATGCAGGTGGACGTGCCGATGACGTTGACCACGTCGCCTAGGCGGATATTGGCGCCGATGGCGTCCCAGTGTGCGTCGAACGCGCCGACGGGAATGGGAATGCCTGCGGCCAGGCCGAGGGTCTCCG
>CAZAXI010000250.1:0-5835 GCA_964489045.1 uncultured Granulicella sp.
GACAGCGTCTTCCAGCAGATGGAAGACATGAAGACGCGCTCCTGGATGCGCGGCTCCATCATCCTGCTGCACGACGGCGGAGGCGATCGCCAGCCAACCATCGACGCGCTGCCCAAGCTGATTGACGCTCTGCGCGCCCGCGGCTACAAGATCGTTCCCGTTTCAGAGTTGATGGGCAAGACCCGCGCCGAGGTGATGCCGCCGCTGAATCCGCATCAACTGTGGGAGGCGCGCGTGGATGCCATCGCCTTCTGGGTGTGGGCTTTCTTCAACCACTTCGTCATCGCGGTCTTCTTTGTCGGCGACATTCTGATGAGCGCGCGGCTGATCATCATCGGGGTCTTCGCCATCATCGACCGCTTCCGCAAGCGGAAGAACCCTGGCGGCAAGGATTATGCGCCGCGGGTCGCGGTTCTGATCCCCGCATACAACGAAGCGAAGGTTATTGTGCGCACCATTCGCTCGGTGATGATGTCGAACTACAAGAACATCCGCGTCATCGTCATCGACGACGGGTCGACCGACAACACCTATCGTGTGGCGATCGATGCTTATCCGGCGGACATCGCGTCGGGCCGGCTCACGGTGCTGACCAAGCCGAATGGCGGCAAGGCCGACGCGCTGAACTTCGGGCTGGAGAGGACGAATGAAGAGGTCTACATCGGCATCGATGCCGATGGCGTAATCGCGCACGATGCGATTACCAACCTGGTTGCTCACTTCGCCGATCCGAAGATTGGCGCAGTGGCCGGAAACGCCAAGGTGGGCAATCGCGTCAACTTGTGGACGCGCTGGCAGGCGCTCGAATATATCACCAGTCAGAACTTTGAGCGGCGGGCGCTGGATCTGTTCGACGTGGTAATGGTAGTTCCCGGCGCAATTGGAGCGTGGCGCACGGCGGCCGTGAAGCAGGGCGGCGGCTACCACACCAACACCGTCGCCGAGGACGCCGACCTCACCATGAATCTGCTCGAGCAAGGCTACTGGGTGATCTACGAAGACCGGGCGCTGGCCTTCACCGAAGCGCCGGTGAATATGAACGGGCTGATGCGGCAGCGTTTCCGCTGGTCGTTCGGCATCCTGCAGGCGATCTTTAAGCATCGCGGCGCAATCGCGAAACGCCGCGCCATGGGCTTGTTCGCGCTGCCCAATACGCTCGTCTTCCAGATACTGCTTCCCCTGTTCTCGCCCTTCATCGATCTAATGTTCTTCGCCGGCATCATCAACTTCTTCTACGATAAGCACTTCCATCCTGAGGCCGCATCGCCCGCAAGCCTCTACAAATTGCTCACGTTCTTCCTTGCGTTCCTGATCATCGACTTCATGGCTTCCGCGCTCGCATTCACCCTGGAGCGAAAGCACCCGGCGAGCAAAGGCGATGCGTGGCTGCTGTTCCACATCTGGATCCAGCGGTTCACCTATCGCCAGGTGTTTTCGATCGTCCTGCTCAAAACCATTAAGCGCGCGATCGACGGCAAGCCGTTCAACTGGGACAAGCTGGACCGGACCGCGACCATGTCGAAGCAGACCGAGAAACTCACCGAGGTCTGACACTCCCGATAAGGATGCAAGAGCGGTTCTGTACGTGTTTACGGCTGGGCGGTTGGGACGCCATGCGTGAGGTGGCGGAGAAGGAACTCCTGGAATAGCGTCCCGATCGCGCCCTCCGCGACGCCGATCAGCGTATTGGTTACGGTCACCTGCACGCTGTGCTGATCGCTGCTTGGATAGTAGAGGGTCGAAATCCCGGCCGCCCCGAGATTCCCAAAGACGTTGGAGTAGTTGGGCTGCCAGTGACCGTTGTCGCCCTTGCAAACCGCAACCGTGGAAATGGCGTAGAGCGCGCGAACGATGACGTGCCCGTGCCCCCGGTAGAAGTAGCGCGGATCCTGATGTAGCAGCGACGGCAGCAATGCGGCGCCGAGAAAGGTCGAGCTCAGCTTATCGCCGTACGTCGCGGCGTAACGCTTGGAGTAGCCGGAAAACTCCTGGCCGTAGCCGGCGAAGTCGCCCTGCCACTGCTCGATGCCGGCGCTAACGCCAGTAGTGAAGTAGGTCATCGGGTCCCTGGACACCACGACGGCCAGCTTGAACTTCTGCTTGCGGGTGAGCGGGGCGGCATCGGCGGTGTAGGAAACATAAAAATTTGGCAGCACCGCGAGGATGCGCTGGTGCTCCTCCGCAGTGATCTGCTGCTCAGCCAGGTCCTCGACTGAAATTGCGCTCACCGTGGTGTTGATGGATTCGACGCCGAGTTGGACCTGCGGCACCACCACGTCTTCGCCCTCGTGGACGACGAGAATGTCCTTGATCTTCCAAGAGGCGAAGCCCGCTACGCGGACCGTGAGGACGTACCGGCCTTCTGGAACCGAGGAGAAGCTGAAGACTCCGTGCGCATCGGACTGCGTGGTGCGGGTAGCGTTGGACTCCACGTCCTGGAGTGCGACCTGGGCCGCTGGGATCGCGGCCCCGTCGGTGTCGGCGATGACGCCGGTGATGGTCGCCGTAGCGGTGATGTCCGGCGGCTGGATGGCGGTGTGTGGCGAAGGCTGCTGGGCTTGCACCGATATCGCCAGGGCGCAGAGGAGAAGGGCGAGGGCGCATGTGGGGCCCGCAAGGCCGGTCCAATCTGTCTTTAGTCG
This sequence comes from uncultured Granulicella sp., assembly GCA_964489045.1. Classification (GTDB taxonomy): domain Bacteria; phylum Acidobacteriota; class Terriglobia; order Terriglobales; family Acidobacteriaceae; genus Edaphobacter. The sequence goes on from CAZAXI010000250.1 coordinate 2,643, forward strand.
GGAGAATCTCATTGCGCCGCTTCCATGAGTTGCAGACGCTGAACGTAGCACTGATCGAATGAGAGCGCAAGAAAAAGCGCGGGGCCGATGCAGGCTCCGCGCTCTTCAGATTCGTGCCGGGTCTAGCCGACGACTTCGATGCCCATGGAGCGTGCGGTGCCGCGGATGCTGCGCGCCGCGGCTTCCACGGTGTTGGCGTTCAGGTCGGGCATCTTCTGCTGGGCAATCTGGAGAACCTGTTTCTCGGTGACCTTGCCCTTCTTCTCCTTGTTGGGAGTGCCCGAGCCCTTCTCGATGCCGGCGGCCTTCAGCAGCAAGACAGCCGCGGGAGGCGTCTTGGTGATAAAGCTGAAGGTGCGGTCGGCGTACACCGTGATGACGACGGGAATCGTGATGCCATTCATCTCCGGCGTGGAGGTGCGCGCATTGAACTGCTTGCAGAACTCCATGATGTTGACCTGGGCCTGGCCGAGCGCGGGGCCGACGGGCGGTGCGGGAGTGGCCTTTCCGCCGGAAATTTGAAGCTTGACGTATCCAGTTATTTTCTTCGGTGCCATGGGTGAATCCTCTGTATAGTTCTAGCGGCGGGCGCTTGGCCGGCTGCTGAATTGGTACTGCAAAACTCGGTTGCGCAGGCCGCCGGTTGCGCGGCAGGCTGCGGACGGATGCTAGGTCTCCATCTTGTCGACCTTCGCGAACTCGATCTCGACCGGAGTGGAGCGGCCGAAGATCGAAACCATCACCTTCAGCGTCTGGCGATCTTCGTTGACGTCGTCCACGGTGCCGTTGAAGTTGGCGAAGGGGCCTTCGTTGATGCGGACCTGCTCGCCCTTCTCGAACTTGACCTTCATGGACGGCTTGTCCTTGGAGGTCTCGGAGCGGAACAGGATGGAGCTGACTTCGGCCTCGGAGAGCGCGACCGGCTTGTCGCCGGTGCCGAGGAAGCCGGTGACCCTGGGCGTGTTCTTGATGACGTGCCACAGGTCGTTGTCGAGGTCCATCTCCACCAGCACGTAGCCGGGCAGGAAGACGCGCTCGATGGTGTACTTCTTGCCGTTGCGCAGCTCGGTCACCGGCTCGGTGGGGATCATGATGCGGCCGATGCGGTTCTGCAGGCCGAACGCCTGGATGCGGCTCTCCAGCGACTCGCGCACCTTGCGCTCGAAGCCGGAGTAGGCATGAATGATGTACCACTTGAAATTCTCGTTGACCGGCGGGGCAAGCTGTTCGGCCGGCTGTTCGCCGCCGGGGTCCTGCGCTTCCGGTGTCTGTTCGTCTACCGCCATGGTGAGTTTGCCTTCTTCGTGCATCTATTTCGTGGGTCTCTGCTTATTTCGTGGGTGTCTGCTCAACTGAACTCAGGTCTCGCCGCAAATGCGAGTCGCCGCTTTCTAGCGCGTGGTGAGGTAATGAATCAGCCGGGTGACGGCCTGGCCGAGGACGGAATCCACCACAAAGAAATAGGCGGCGAAGATGAATACGGTGACGATGACCACCGTGGTGGTGGACTGGACCTCGGTGCGCGTCGGCGTCACCACCTTGCGCATCTCGCTGCGCACATTCTGCAGGAACTCCTTCAGTTCCTGGGGCCGCGACTTCAGCCGCTCTAATCCGGTGGTTTGCTGGTCCGCTACTGCAATCGTCTTCGCCATGGTGCTACCTCTGATCCTTCGTGAAATCGCTGCCGTGATGCCTGCCGTGCTCCGTTTGCCTGCGGGAGAGGGATAGGCGGGAAAACTGGCGGGGGAGCTCGGATTCGAACCGAGAAGTTCGGTTTTGGAGACCGACAGTTTAGCCGTTGAGCTTACTCCCCCAAGCTGCTAGCTCTTAGCCGTTAGCTTTTAGCTAAGGGCTAGAGGCTAAGAGCTAAAGGCTGCTCTACTTCGTCTCTTTGTGCGCCGTGTGCTTGCGGCAGGTGTTGCAAAACTTTGAGAACTCAAGCCGGCCGGTGGTCGTCTTCTTGTTCTTCGTGGTTGAGTAGTTCCGGTTCTTGCACTCAGGACACTGTAGTGTGATAATCTCGCGCATTCGTTTGTTCTCCTAACGTGGCCAGCCACTACGGCTGGCAAGCAGCTTGTTCAAATAGAGGGGTTGATTCGTGATCCCGCCCACCTGACACGCCGCGACACAGGGTATTGCCCCTGCTGCAAATCCTGAATTTTCTCGCCGGATAGTCTGTGCGGTCAGGCCACGCACATACCTCTCTATTATCCACGAAAATGGCCGGAAGCGGAAGGGGGACCGGGGCGACTTGCGTCTATCCCCGCATACCAATCAGTCGGCCTGTTCCGCTCGGCAAGTCGATTCCCAAAATGTATTCCCATCGGAGCAGGAAAAGGTGCATCTGGTCCTCGCGCGGGACCCTAATCCAAATTCCAAGATCCTCGGACTCCTCTACAGAAACGGAGATTGAGTGTGAATCGGGTAGGCCAACGGAGGCTAGAGCCAAAACCTGCTTACCATCCTCAGTCAGGATCACGGCCACCTTTTGGCCTGCGAGTTTCATGACGCCCGAGCAGCTTCCGAAAACCCGAAGTTTGCTGCCAAGAGGCGATCCAGGCCCTCTTGCGCCTCCCGTGATCCGGAATCCAGAAGATCGTTGATCAGATCCTCCTTGAGAAACACTATTTGGATGCCTTCCGGCCGTTCAATTTCCACACGGAATTTGCCCTCCAGTGTCTTCAGCCAAACCCCCACGACAGTTCCGGAGAGACCCCGCTGGCTTAGCCATCGCTCCAGCAGTGCGCCAACCACCTCTGCGCGTCTTTCAAGCTCTTTCCTTGATAGATCGCCGGCATACCGGCTTCGCAAGTATTCTTCAGCGGAGATTCCCAGTTTCTCCGCGACCTGCCTTTCCTCATCTGTAATTGGGGGCAGTTCGTCGAAAGGGATGCGATGGGCGGTTAGCCAGTCTTCGTTTGTGGAACGATACCCGTCAACCCGTATGTCCATCGCACCCTCACCTTCTACTTGATAATCTCCGAAATCGTTCCTGCGCCTACGGTCCTGCCGCCCTCGCGGATGGCGAACCTCAGGCCCTTTTCCATGGCCACCGGAGTGTGCAGCTCGATCTCCAGTTGCACATTGTCGCCGGGCATCACCATCTCGGTGCCCGCCGGCAGCTTCGCGCTCCCTGTTACGTCGGTAGTCCGGAAGTAGAACTGTGGCCTGTAGCCGTTGAAGAACGGCGTGT
>CAZAXI010000251.1:0-5796 GCA_964489045.1 uncultured Granulicella sp.
TCCATTCCAAACCGCTCCTTCAGTATCTTCTGCATCATCTCGCGCAGTTGCCTCATGCTCGGCTCACCCTCCACGTCCGGCACGCCGTCCACGTCCCACTTCTCCGTCTTTACCCAGTCCGGCTCGCCCACAAGCTGGCTCTTCTGCACCCCGTAACCAATCAGCAGGATGTCTTCCACCGTATGGTCGAGGAGCATTACATGCCGCCCGCGCAGGCGGATGTACTGGCCGTTCGGATCATTCGGGTCGCTCGGCTTTACCGTCGCGACCTCCCAGTCGGGGTCCGCGTCCTTCGCCATCATCTGCGGCTTCGCCGGCATTTGGCCTGCGTCCTGCGCGCTCAGCGCATCCGCCACGCAAAGCACGACCGCCCCAACCACAACCGCCCGCATCCATTCCGTTCTCATCCGCATGTTCCCGCCTCTACGTCGCACTCTCGTCGAATGTTCCTCAACTGAGAACGCACTGCAAGCAACTAATTCGCCCCCGGTCTCTGCACTGCATCCACCACCAGCACCTCCACAGGAGCTTTCGCCGGCTCCAGCTTCAGCCCAAGCTGCTCCTGAATCGCCGTAAACATTCCCGGCGGCGCGCTGCCGTCAGTCGGAGCCTTCGACTCATCCGCGGTCCACTTCAACTGGAAGTCGTACCGCCCCGTCAGCCCGGTCTGGTCCACCACCGGCCGGCCCACAAAGTACCCCAAGTCCGGTGCAAACTCACCCATCGACATATTCGTCATTCTCATCGTCACCACGCCGCCGTTCGAGTTCTCGTTTTCAGACGGCGGACTATTCGGATCGCCCGCGCTCGGGGCAATCCTCTCCCCACCCTTGGCCACCGTAATCGCATACACTGCCAACTCCTTGGTCTCCTTATGCACCTTCAGCCCGAACCGTTCCTCCAGCAGCTTCCGTGTCAGGCTCTGCATCTGCTTCAGGCTCGGATGCCCCGGGACGTCCGGCACTCCCTGCACATCCCACCGTTCCGTCTCAACCCAGTGAGGCGCTCCCACGATCTGCACCTTCTGCAGGCCATAGGCAAACAGCAGCATCCCCTCCACCGCCCTGTTCACCATGACAACCTGCCGCCCTTTGAAGTTCAGGCTCTGGTTGTTGCTCGGGTCGCTCGGATCGTGCGCCTTCACCGACACCACATCCCAGTCCGGGTCCGCATCCCTGGCCATCGGCGCGTCGGCCTTCGGAATCTCCCACGCGGCATCGCCCGCCGCCCGCGCCAGCATCAGCGGATGCGCTTGCCCACCCTGCGTCCACGTCCCGGCAATCGACGCCCCATCCCCGCTCAGTTTGCCCTCATAGCTGACATCAAGTGGCGCAATCGCAAACTGCACCTCCGCCCCCTCCACGCTCATCTGCGTCGTCGCCCGCCCCTCGTACGCCATATCCGAGTCGAGGTTGTAGACCACACCCTTCCAGCCGCCGCCATCCTTCGCAATCTTCACCACCATCCGCTGCTCTTTGCCCGCCTGCACCGTCCCCTGCCAAGTGCCCGCAATATCCTGCGCCGTCACCGGCCGCCCCACCAATCCAACCGCAATCAACACAGCCAGCACAACAAGTTTTGTTTTTTGCTCGTCATTCTGGCGCAGCCAGAATCTCTGTATTCGCCTCATGCCAACCATTACGCACCGGCCGCACAGTAAGTTTGATGTTTTTCGGCTAACATCGAAAACGCTGCGAAGTAACTACTTCGTGTCCGGAAAGTACCCCGTCCGGTAGCGCAGCGAGTAGCTCCCGCCCTGCGCCGGGTCCGTCAGCGTCACCTTGATCCGCCGGAACGACGTGTCTCCACCCCGGTCCTCGGGAGCGTAGTAACCCAGCAGGTATTGCGTCCGCAGATCGTCCGACACATGCTGGAACGCCGGCTCCAGGTCCGACGGATCGACCACGTAGTAGTACTTGCCGCCCGTGTCCTCCGACATCTGGATCAGCGCATGCTCGCCGCCCGTGTTGCGCCCCGCATCGGCGTAGACCGGCACGATGATAATCGAGTAGATAATCGTGTCCGCCCGCTGTGCCTCTTCCACCGCCTGCTCGAACTTCTCGCCGCCCTGAATCGCGTTGCCGCCGTCCGAGATCACCACCAGCACCCTTCGCCGGTTGGCCGTCTGCGGCGTTTGCGCCAGCCGGTCGCTGGCCAGGTAGATCGCGTTGTACAGCGCGGTCTCGTCGCCGTGCTGCAACTCGCCCAGGCCCTGCTCGATGCGCTTCGCCTGGTTGGTGAACGGCACAATCTCGCGCACCGTGTCGGCAAAGTCCATCAGATCGATCTCGTCCTGCGGGCGCAGAATCGCACGCACAAAGTGCTGCGCCGCCGCCTTTTCCAGCCGGTCGCTGGTCAGCACCGTCTCGCTCGAGTCGATTGCCAGCACAATCTCCAGCGGACTGGTTGCCTCGCGCTCGAAGATCGCCGTCGTCTGCGGCTTGCCGTCCTCAAAAAGCTGAAAGTCTTTCTTCTCGAAGCCGCCCACCGGCGTACCGTGCGCATCCACCACGTTCAGCGCCACGTTCACCAGCCGCGTCTGCACCCGGATCGTCCCCACCGGAACGTCCCGATTCACCGGCTGCGCCCCCGACGTCTGCGCCGCCAATCCCGGCTTGGTCAATGGCCCGTTCACCTGCTCGGTCGAATTCGCCGCCGGCTTCGAAGCCCGCCGCTCCACCGGCGCCGCCTTCTGCGTGCCCGTCGGCTGCGGCTGCGGCGCGCTCTGCGCCGGCGCCGGCGGTATCACCGGCTGCGGCTCCGTCTGCGTCTCCTGCGCGCGTAGCCCCAACGCCAAAAACGCAGCCAGAAATGCAGCCGCCGTCAATGTCCCAGCCGTCCTCATTCCGAAGCACCTCTCCGCTCCGCAGCCAGTTCCTCCGGAAACGGTGCGCCGTCGGCCCACACCGCCCCATCGGCAAACGTCTCCTTTTTCCAGATCGGCACCGTCTTCTTCAGCGTATCGATCAGCCAGCGGCACGCGTCGAACGCCGCCGCCCGGTGCGCCGACGCCACTACGATCAGCACGCTCGTCTCCCCCACCATCAGCCGTCCCAGCCGATGCACCACCGCCACATCGCGCGCGCCGAACCGCTCCAACGCCTCCGCGGCCAGCCGCCGCATCTGCTCCAGCGCCATCTCGCGATACGCCTCGTAGTCCAGATATAGCGTCTGCCGCCCGCGCGTGTTGTCGCGCACAATACCGTCGAACACGCACACCGCACCATCGCTCCCGGCCTTCATCCCGGCAACCATCGCCTCCGCGTCAATCGGCCCATCTACAATCTCAACCCTCATGCCGTTCTCTCATCCGACGCATGGTACCCACCACTGACTGGCGGTAGCAGCGCAACCTCGTCCCCGTCGCGCAATACCATAGACGGCTGCGCGTACTCCCGGTTGACCGCCACGGCGAGGCTCCGCCAAACCCGTTCGTCTGCTCCGCCCGTCTCCTTGCTCATCAGAGAGTTAGACGTTCGCCCGCGCAAAAGTCCTAGCAGCTCGCCAACGTTGCCTTCACCCGGCAACTCGACCTGCTCTTCCGCAGCACCGAACTGGTCCTTCAGTATCCCGAAGTACAGCACCTTGACCCGCACTCGCCCAGAATACCCTCGCGCCCCGCCCCGCGCCTACGCTTTTCCCTTCAGCTTGACATTGCCCTCGGACAATCGCTACTTTAGCGCGACCATACCCAGTCTTTAGCCGCCCCATCGCATCCGGGCCCGGAAGCCAGATCCAAGTCCGATATGAATGGAGAGACTCCAGAATGCGAGTATTGCTTCACGCGCTGGCCCTCATAACAGCGCTATCAGCCTCCGCACAACAGCCAGTGCCGGCTCCCCCTCCCGCCGGCTCCAACTGGCAAAACGTCCAGGCCCTGCCCGCCGGTACGTCCATCCCTGTGAACACGAAAAGCCGCTCCCTGGTCTGCGACCTGGAGCACGTGGACGCCGACACCCTTACCTGCACCCAGCGCAAGGACGTTGTCTTCCAGCGCGCCGAGATCAAGACCATCAAACTCGCGCGCCGCTCCCGTTCCACCGGGGTCGGCGTTGCCATCGGCGCGGCCACCGGAATCGTCATCGCCGAAGCTGCCTACAACAAGAACTGGACCTTCAGCATCATCAGCCGCGGCAGCATAGCCGCCATCGTAGGCGTTCCGTTTGCTGCCATTGGAGGAATTGTCGGGCACCAAACCGACTTCACCTCCTCCACCGTCTATCGGGCCCCTTAGCCGCCACGCAAGAAAAAAGGCGGCCACGAAATCTCGTGACCGCCGCTGTCTGCCTTCATCCAGTCCAAATCAGCTCGCCGCGCTCAGCACTTCTTCGCGCACCACCTCGTCCTGCACCGCCTCGCGTGCCGTCTTCGGCAGAGCGATGGCCAGCACGTCCTCGATCCGGTTCGCATAGTGGATCGTCACGCCCGCAATCTGGTCCGGCGAGAGGTCCTCGTCCACCTGCTGCTTGCAGTCCGTCGGCAGAATCACGTCGCGCACGCCCGCCCGTTTGGCCGCAAGGAACTTCTCCTTGATGCCGCCCACCGGCAGCACGTTCCCGCTCAGCGTGATCTCGCCCGTCATCGCCAGCAGCGGATGCACCCGCGTGTCGGTCAGCAGGCTCACCAGCGCCGTCGCCATGGTCACGCCCGCGCTCGGCCCGTCCTTCGGGATCGCACCCGCCGGAACGTGGATATGCAGGTCCGTGTCCTTCAGCACATCCTCGTCCAGACCCAGCGACTTCGCATTCGACCGCACCCACGTCAGCGCCGCCTGCATGCTCTCCTTCATCACGTCGCCGATCTGCCCGGTCATGGTGAAACCGCCTTTGCCCCGCATCCGGTTGGCTTCGATGAAAAGCACATCGCCGCCCGCGGGCGTCCACGCCAGGCCTACCGCAACTCCGGCCCGCTTGGTGCGCTCGGCAATCTCCGTATCCACGCGCACCTTGATCCCGCCCAGAAACTCGTGAATCACCTCGGGCGTAATCACCAGCTTATCCGGCTTGCCCTCGGCGATCCGCCGCGCCAGCTTCCGGCAGATCGTTCCAATCTGCTGTTCCAGCTTGCGCACACCGGCCTCGCGCGTGTAGTGCCGCGCAATCAGCGCGATGCTCTCCTGCGGAAACTCAATCAACGCCGGGTCGATGCCGTTCTCCTTGGTCTGCCGCGGAATCAGGTACTTGGTCGCAATCGCCACCTTCTCCTCTTCCGTGTAGCCGGTCAACTCGATAATCTCCATGCGATCCAGCAGCGGCGCCGGAACCGGATCAAGCTGATTGGCCGTGCAGATGAACAACACCTTGGAGAGATCAAACGGCTGGTCGAGATAGTTGTCCCTGAACGTATAGTTCTGCTCCGGGTCCAGCACCTCCAGCAACGCGCTCGCCGGATCGCCGCGGAAGTCGCGCCCCAGCTTGTCCACCTCGTCCAGCATGAACACCGGGTCGTTGGTCTCCACCCGCTTCAGGTTCTGAATCACCTGCCCCGGCAGCGCGCCAATGTACGTCCGCCGGTGCCCGCGCAACTCCGCCTCGTCGTGCATGCCGCCCAGCGAGATGCGCGCGAACTTCCGCCCCAGCGCCCTGGCCACGCTCCGGCCCAGCGATGTTTTGCCTACGCCCGGAGGGCCCACGAAGCACAGGATCGGCCCCTTCATGTCCGGCTTCAGCCGCCGCACCGAAAGGTAGTCCAGAATCCGGTCCTTCACCTTCTTCAACCCGTAGTGGTCCGCGTCGAGGATATCCTTCGCCTTCAGGATGTCCACCTCGCCCGCCGACGACTTCGACCACGGCAGCA
>CAZAXI010000252.1:0-5792 GCA_964489045.1 uncultured Granulicella sp.
CTCTGGTCGATCTTCAGCCGGTCGACCGGGTATTGCAGCAGATACGAGAAGCTGCAGAATCCCGTGCCGAAGTCGTCGATGGCGACCCGCGCGCCGAGCTGGCGAATCAATTGCAGCTTCTCCAGGTTCGACGCGGAGTTGATCATCAGCGTGTTCTCGGTCAACTCGAGTTGCAGATTCCTTGCCGGGAGCCCGCTGTCCTCCAGCGCTTCATCGATCACCTCAAGCAGATTATGCTGTTCGAACTGCCGGGGCGATAGATTCACGGACACGGAGAGGTCCATGCCCAACTCATCGCAGATGGCCTTGGCCTGGATGCAGGACTGCTTCAGCGCCCACTCGCCGATGGCCACGATCAGGCCGGTGTCTTCCGCCAGCGGAATGAAGGTCGACGGTGCAATCACACCCAGCTTGGGGTGGTGCCAGCGCAACAGCGCCTCCATGCCGATTACGCGCCCGGTGGTGAGGGAGACCAGGGGCTGATAGTGCAGGAAGAGCTCTTCGCGAACCAGGGCGTGACGCAGTGCCGTGTCCATGGACAGGCGTTCCTGGGACTCTTTCAGCATGGCCTCGGAGAACACCTGGTACTGGTTGCGGCCATTTTCCTTGGCGGCGTAGGTCGCCGCGTCCGCGCGCTCCAGCAGGCTGTCGACATCTTCAGCGAAGTCAGGGAAGACGCACACGCCCACGCTGGCGGTGAGGTTGACCTCCATTTCGCCAACCTGAGCGGTACTGGAAACGCGATCGACCAGCCGTTTCGCACATCGCTCCACGTCAACCAGGGTAGCGATGTGCGGCATCACCACGATGAACTCGTCTCCGCCCAGGCGGCCCAGAGTGTCCGACCGCCGCAGCGACTGCCGCATGCGCTCGGCCATGCCTACGATGATCTCATCGCCGGCCCGGTGGCCCAAGGAGTCGTTCATCCGCTTGAAGTGGTCAAGGTCGATGACAAATACCGCCACCTTGCGCCCGTGCAGCATTGCCTTCTCAATCGCCTCGGCGATGCGCTCGCGCAGCAGGGTACGTCCCGGCAGGCCGGTCAACTGGTCGTGGGACGCCATGTGGTTCAGATAGGTCATCAATTGTTTTCGTTCCGTGATGTCCGATGCGATTGCGATAAATCCGCTGAGATTGCCCGCACCATCCTTCACCGCGGTCACCGCAACATGCACCGGCAGCGTCGAGCCGTCGTTGCGAACGTAGGTCCACTCACGTTCGTCGACTTCGCCGTGTGCTGCCTTGGCCGTAATCAGGTTCAAACCGTTCAGGTCGGGCGCATCGCCCGGCAGCGTCTCTTCGGAGCGCCGGGTCAGCTCGCTGGGATCGTGCAGGGTGGTAATCGAGACCTTGCCGACGAGGTCTGCGCGCTTATAGCCGGTCAGCCGCTCGGCCGCCGTGTTCATTGCCTGGATTACGCCCTTCAGGTCCGTCTCGATAATGCTGAACGGAGCATTCTCGAAGACCGAGTTGCTGAAGCTCGACAGGCTTCGATAGCGTTCTTCGCTGGCTTTGATCTCTGAGGCATCGCAGGTGCGGATCGCCAAGCCGTCACCAAGTTTGGTCACTCGCTGGCGCAGCCAAAGCTCCTTGCCATCCTCCTGGGGGATGGAGTACTCCTCGGACAGCGGCTCGCCGTCCAGCACCACCTTGCGATAGCGGTCGAACATTCCGCTGGTGCGATTGGCGGGGAAGAGCACACACAGGTCCTGATTCAGGAGCTTGGTTCGCGGTGTCTTCAACAACGCTTCGGCGTGCCCGTTCACATAGACGAAACGGAAGTCCACGATATCGCCGGCCTTGGCTCTTACCGCGTCGAAGATGAAGAAGGCGTCGGGGCTGGTCTCGGCCGCGGCGATGAATCGCGCATCTTCCTCATCAGCCCGGCGATTGGAGACCCACTGGTTCCGCTCGCGCCAGACCAGCAGAACCGTGGCCAGGAAGGTTGTTCCCCAGATAAGGACATTGACTATTGGCGATGCGAGCGCTTGACGGCCTTCGCTGAGCCGGGCGAGTAGCAGGAACAGCGCAACCAGCCCTGCGGCCACACGGATCAATTGCGAGCGTCGAGAACCCTTAAGCCAACGTTTAATCAAGACTGCCTGCCTTCCAATTACCCCGCCGTGACTGAAACTTGCGTCACTTCTGGTGCTCAAGTAGCTGGGATAGCTCAGGTTCGAGCGTCAAGCAAGGCTAGCATTCGAGGAGTCAAATAGAACTACTCCGCATGGGGTCAGGGCTACAACTTCCGGGCCATTTGCGGCGGGTATAAGTATCTAAGTAGTAATGGGTTGCCCTCACTACCTGTCTTATTCGTAACAGAGTATCACGCTCGTCGACCGGGAGCGCGTGATCGTGATCACGGGTGTGATCGCGACCTTCCGCTGCGCGGGGCGCATCGCTTGAGCAGCGCTACTTCTCCTTCTCCGGTTGGCTTGCGGCCATCCAACCGTGCAACTGCATCCAGTGTTCCAGCAGGAGCGGCCAGACCTCCAGTTCGGCGAGACCCTTCAACCCCTGCCCCATGCCCGTTCCGTGCGGACCAAGCTCGAAGATGTGCAATTCCGCCGGAACTCCCGCGCGTTTCAGCGCGTCGTAGTAGGCCGTCGCATTCAGCGAGTTCACCGTCTGGTCCCCGGTGGTCGAGTAGATAAAGCTCGGCGACGTGTCCTTGGTGACGTGCCTCGCGTAAGAGATCTTGTCGAGAGTTTCCGGCGATGGGTTGTCGCCGACCAGGGCCTCCATATTTCCTGACCGCGGCACCGAAGCATCCATGGTGAGGCGCGCATACGAGAAGACGGCGAAGTCCGGATGAGCGTTCACGCGTTCCACCGGATCGGTGTTGGCGCGATCCTTCTCGAAGGGTTCGGTCGCCAGATAGCCGGCCAGGTTTCCGCCGGCGGAGAAGCCCCAGACACCGATCCTTTCCGGCGCGATTCCAAAGTCGGCGGCGTGGCTACGCACATAGCGAACCGCGCGCGCGCCGTCCATCATGGGAACTGGATAGTGGTACACGGGGGACAATCGGTACTGGAGCACAAATGCCGCGACTCCGTGCGCGGCCAGCCACTTGGCCTCGACTGCGCCTTCCTTCTCCATGACGACTTGGGTGTAACCGCCGCCGGGAAGGACGATCACGGCTGACCGGACCCCCGCAGCCGTCGCCGGGTAGTAGTAGAGCTTGGGCATATCGGCCGACGCCGAACCCCTGGCCAGGGGCGCACCATCCGGCCACAGCGTCAAGATTTTGGCGAAGCCTGTAGGAGGCGGATTGCCGGCATTTGACGGGCGTGTCGAAGAAGGTGTCTGGGTGTTGCCGGCGACCAAAGCGAGAGACAAGACAGCGGACAGAAAGGAGATGCGATTCATGACCCTGCCAGCATACCCGGACTTCGCCTTGCGGTCGCAAAATTCTGCGCGCCGCCCGCAACTGTTCCGCGCCGATTCCGTCTATTGTCTAGTTATGAGTGTCGCGCGAGGTTCCAGCACTGTTTTGTTGATGGTATCGGTGTTTGTGGCGGCGGGGAGCACGACCTTGCGGGCGCAGCAGCCCGCCGCTGCTGCCCAGACGAAGTCTCCTGCCCCCGCAGCCGAGCCTGCTCCGGCTTCCACAGCTCCCACGCTCAGTGTGGATGCGCGGCTGGTCAATATTCCCGTGATTGTGCTCGACAAGCGGGGTGCTCTGGTTCGGAACCTCACCAAGGACAACTTTGAGATAAAGGTCGACGACCACCCGCAGACGATCCGCTACTTCAACGTGGATACGGACCTTCCGCTGACATTGGGTCTGCTGGTCGACACCAGCATGAGCCAGCGCACCGTGATCGACGACGAGCGGACTGCCAGCTTCGCTTTCCTGGACGACATGCTGAACGGCCCCGCAGACCGGGACAAGGCATTTGTCGTCCAGTTTGCGCACCAGACGGACCTGCTGCAGGACGTGACCAGCTCGAAGCCGAAGCTGCAGGCGGGCTTGAAGGAACTAAGCACGCCGGCCTCCGGCGGAGATTCCGGAGGAAGTAGCTCTGGTTCCACCTCTGGCTCCAGTTCCGGCTCCGATTCCAGCGATAGCGGTACAGACCGGGCACGGCGCGGCGGCGGGACCACGCTGTACGACGCTCTGTTTCTCTCCTCCGATGAGCTGATGAGCAAGCAGAAAGGCCGCAAGGCAGTCGTCATCCTCTCCGACGGCGTCGATAGCGGGAGCAAGGAGTCGCTGGCGTCCTCGATCGAGGCGGCGCAGCGGGCCGACACCATTGTCTACGCGATCTACTACCAGGGCAGAGAGGCGGGTGGTTTTCAGCAGGATCGCAACCGGCAGGGCGGAGGCTATCCCGGAGGCCGAGGCGGTGGTTATCCAGGCGGAGGCTATCCCGGTGGCGGGGGCGGTTATCCGGGCGGCGGCGGCGGTGGCCGCGGCGGGGGCCAAAGACCGCAGCAGATTTCGCGGCCGGACGGCAGGAAAATTCTCCAGCGCATGGCCGATGAGACCGGCGGGCGCCTCTTCGAGGTGAGCAAGAAGGAGACGTTGGCGGACATCTACAAGGAGATCGGCGAGGAGTTGCGCGCGCAGTACCGGCTGGGCTATTCGCCGGACAAGGACACTTCGTCCGAAGGCTACCATCGGATCGACCTGTCGTTCTCGAAGTCGACTCCCAATGCCAAGGATCTCTATATTCAGTCACGCGACGGCTATTACATCGGCGGCTCGAACTAGAGCTAGAAATAGTGGGTGAGCTCGGCGAAGGTGGCGAGTTCGACGAGATGCCGGCCGGGTGGCGGCTGGTTGACTCGCTCGTGCTCCAGCACCCAGGTAGAGTCGTGCGGGATGAATACCGCATGCAGCCCGGCGGCAAGCGCGGGGTTGATGTCCGACTTGGGGCTGTTGCCGATCATCCAGGTGCGATCGCGGTCGCACTGGTGGTGGTGGGCGAGCGCGCGGTAAGCAGCGTCAGTCTTCTCCGGTAGAACTTCCACGGCGGCGAAGTGCGGAGCCAGGCCGGAGCGGTGCAGCTTGTCGCGCTGCTCGGCCTCGTCTCCTTTGGTGACCAGGATGCAGCGGTGACGCAAGGCCAACTCGGCGAAGGTGGCGGGCACGCCGGCGATGAGCTCAATCTCGTGGTCGGCGATGGACTGCGCGAAGCTGACGATGCGCGCGTGCTTCTCCGAGGTGACAGGCGCGTCGCTCAGTTGCTCGAAGCAGGCGACCAGGGACTTGCGAAAACTCTTCAGGCCGTAACCTTGAGCCTGAATGGTGGCGCGTTCGACGCGGTTGAGATGTTCGCGGACCTCCTCAGGCGAGTGGATGCGGTGGTCGAGGTAGGAGATGAACGAGGAGATCGCGCGCTCGAAGTAAATGTTGTTCTCCCACAGCGTGTCGTCGGCATCGAACAGGAGGGTCTGTCCGGGAGACTGGCGGATGGGTAGGGTGTCGGCGGTCACAGGTGGATTATAGGGGCTCACGGACGGGTACTTGGCGGCTCCTGTGCTAAAAACCTAAAGTATGTCTTCTAAATAGGTTAAGTCTGGACTGGTCTACATCTCCCGAAGAGGGAGGGCCAATGCGGGGCCTTCGTTGGCTAATAGGCGAGCGGTCGAACGTAAGATTTCCACAGGGCGTGGTAACTAATCCTTTAGTTGTTCGTCTGAAGAGTATCCGCGCCCCTGGTGTGGGTGCGGGAGACTGGACGCCGAATGCCGCCAAGGAAGTCGATCACGCTGACGGAAGCCGAGCTGAGACTGATGAAGATGCTGTGGGTGCGCGGCGAGTCGGCGGTGAGCGACCTGGTGGC
>CAZAXI010000253.1:0-5791 GCA_964489045.1 uncultured Granulicella sp.
GCTTCCTCTGCGACCACGTCGAAATCCTCTACGACATCGACATCGCCTTCACCGAGACCGCCCGCTCCCTCGGCCTTCGTCTCTACCGCCCCGAATCCCTCAACGACTCCCCGCTGCTAGCGGAAGCCCTGGTCCACGTCGTAACCTCAAACCTCGAACCTCGAACCTAGCGCATGCGCCGCATCGCCATCATCGGAGGAGGCATCGCCGGTCTCACCGCCGCCTGCGAACTCGCGCGTCTCGCCCGCGACGGCGCGCAAATCGAAGCTGTTCTCTTCGAACCTTCGCATCGCTTCGGCGGCCTCATCGAAACCGTCCGCGAAGGCGGCTTCACCGTCGAATGCGGCCCCGACGGCTGGGTCTCCGCCAAGCCCTGGGCAGCGGAGCTTGCCGCCGAACTCGGTCTCGCCGACGAAATCATCCCTTCCAACGACGCCTCCCGCAAGACCCACATCTTCCTCGCGACGCCGGAGAATCCTTCCGGCCGCCTCGTACCCATGCCCGACGGCCTCAACATGATGGTCCCCACGAATCTCGATGCCCTCGACGGTTCGCCGCTCTTTACTGAATCCGCCATCGCCGCCTACCGCGCCGAACCCGCCCGCGCCGCCTCGCTCCTCGCCTCCATTCCCACCCACGACGAGTCCGTCGCCGACTTTACCCTCCGCCACTTCGGCCGCGAAGTGCTCGACCGCGTCGCCGCGCCGCTGCTCAGCGGTGTCTTCGGCGGCGACGTCCGCACCCTCAGCGTCCGCGCCGTCCTGCCCGCCTTCGTCCAGATGGAGCGCACCCACGGCTCCCTAATCACTGCCCTTCAACGAACAACGGACAACGAGCAACGGTCCACGCCGGTTTTCACCACCCTCCGCTCCGGCCTCGGCATCCTCATCGACCGCCTCATCGCCGCCATCCCACCCCCCTGGCTCCGCCTCCACACCACCGTCACCGAAATCCGTAGCAACGCGCCTGACACGCCGCCTTGGACAGTCCACACCTCTACCACCGCCAAGCACTTCGCCTCCGAGTCCTTCGACGCCATCTTCCTCGCCACCCCACTCGACACCACCCGCAAACTTCTCGCGCCCATCGACTCCGCCGCCGCACAACTACTGCCCACCGAATCCAGCTCCGCCGTCCTGGTCGCCTTCGCCTACACCGACGCCAGCCGAGTCCCCCTCCCGCCCGGCTTCGGCCTCCTCGTCCCTCCCAACCCGTCGGAGATGTCGTCATCTCGACCAGTCACGGAGATGGGTGCCCCACATCTCGGGGTCCCCGGCGAGCTTGCTCGCAGGGGTGAGCGTCTCGCTTCTGAGATGTGGGTCTCCACAAAGTCCCCGAGCCTTCTACTCGCCTGCACCTTCGTCGACCAGAAATTCCCCCACCGTGTCCCGCCCAACGGACGCCTCATCCGCGCCTTCTTCGGCGGAGCCGCCGCCGAGCGCATCGCCCGCTGCAACAACGACGAGATCGCCGCCATCGCTCGCCTCGAACTCGCGCGCATCCTCAACACCACCCCGGTGCGTCATCCCGACCGAAGCGCAGCGGAGTGGAGGGACCCCCGTATTTCGCACTTGGAACTACCCGCGCCCGCCCCTGCGCCAGTGCCCGCGCTCACCGTCATCCGCCGCTGGCCCAACTCGCTGCCGCAGTACGCCGTCGGCCATCTCGACCGCGTCGCCGAACTCGAGTCCCGCCTCCGCGCTCATCCCGGCCTCACCTTGCTCGGCAACGCCCTCCACGGCGTCGGCATCCCCGACCTAATCCGCGCCGCCCGCACCGCCGCCCGCATGCAAACTGACAACTGACAACTTACCGCTTCACCACCAGCAGCACCACACCATGCCGCGGCACCGTCGTCTTCCAGTCGTCTTTGATCGCTCCCAGGTCCTTCGCCGCCCACACATCCCGCGCCTTTACGTTCGCACCAAATCCCATCTCTTTCAGGTGCAGCCCGATCCCGCGCAGTTCGCTCGCTGTCTCGCCGAAGTTGAAGATCGCCACCGCCTTGCTGCCATCCTTCAGCGGCTTGGCCCATATCTCCACCGGCCCCTCCGCATACACGCGGTCGCCCTGCCTGCCCAACGCGTCCTGATCGATCGCAATCACATCCTTGTTCATAAGGATCGCTGCTACCTCCGGCGTCATCTGGGTCAGGTTATTCCCTGCGATCAGCGGCGCCGCCAGCATCGCCCACAACGTCATGTGCGTGACGTTTTCGTCGTGCGTCAGCCTGCCGTTGCCCACCTCCAACATGTCCGGATCGTTCCAGTGTCCCGGCCCCGCAAACTTCGCCAACCCAGCCTGCGACCGCCCAATCAAACTCATCCGATCGAAATTGGCAGAGATGTCGCCCGTCGTCCGCCACAGGTTCGCGCCCACGCTCGGCCCCCAGTCCCACACGGAATCGTCCCCATACTGGCAGAAGCTATACACCATTGGCCGGCCGGTCTTCAGGATCGCCTGGTGCATCTTCTCGTACGCCTCGCGCATCAACTTGTTCTGCGCCATTGGATCGTCCGGAGCCTGCTGCCGCATCACCCCGCCAAAGCTGCACAGGTCGTACTTCAAATAATCGATGCCCCAGTCCGCGTAGGTCTTTGCGTCCTGCTCCTCGTGTCCCAGGCTGCCCTCGAACCGCGCGCACGTCTGTGGACCCGGCGACGAGTAAATCCCCAGCTTCAGCCCCTTCGCATGCACATAATCCGCCAGCGCCTTCATGTCCGGAAACTTCTCGTTGCTCTGGATTCGCCCCTGCGCATCGCGTTTCCCCTCCCACGTGTCGTCGATGTTCACATACACGTAGCCTGCGTCGCGCATCCCGCTTGAAACCAGCAGGTCCGCGGTGTCGCGAATGTCCTTGTCCGTTACCCTGCCGGCAAAGAAGTTCCAGCTATTCCAGCCCATCGGCGGAGTCGCCGCCACCGTCAGTGCTCCAGCCTGTGCTCCAGCCCCAACCGCCGAACCGGCCGCAAGAAGAGCCAGCCAGACTACATTTGCCATCGCAGAACGAACGCGCATTCCAGGTCTCCCCAAAGGTCCCACGAATCTTATCGCCTTGTCCGGCGGTGCGCAAATCATCCCACGGGCCCGCAACGAACGTGATAAGGATCACATTTCCGGCTCTCGCGAAAAGAGTAGACTCGCCTCTCTGGCGACGGGAGGCACTCTATGGCCAAAGATTCCCTGATGGGTCTGGCGATAGCCATTCTTGTGATCAGCAGCATAGCCTGGGTTGGTCAATGGCGGAGAATCAGGCACAGGATGAAGATGAAAAAAGCCGTGCGCGCCGAGCGCCAGGCTCCTGCGAGGCCGTCTGAGTGGCCACTATAAACGCAGCGCGCTCATACCGCGAAACGAACTGCGCTCCCACCCTCCGGTTGTGGAGGATGAGAGCGCAGCGGTGCTCGTCAATCACGCTCTCCTCTCCCGTTGTGGAGAGTGACAGCGCAAACTTGTCCCAGTCTCGCGCGCGGCCTCCGTTGTGGAACACGCGAGCGGAATCTCACCTGCCATTTTCTGAGAACTGACAACCGCCCTTAAGGCTTCTCGATCTTGATCGAGATCGTCACTGCGTCGTCGACGGGCTTGTTGTCCAGCGTCGCCGGCGTGAAGCGGTACTGGCCGAGTGCGTCCAGCACCTTCTTGTCGACCACCGCACCGGCAGAATGGACGATGGTCAAATTGCGCGGGAAGCCATACGCATCCACCGTGGCGTGAACCACGACATTGCTCACCGCAGGCTGTGCCGCCAGTTCTTGCGCGGACAAGTCCACTTCAACCGCACGCGTCACCCGCGGCGCGGAAGACTCGGTCGGCAGACTGCCCATCATGGCGTACTCCAGGGTCCCCCCCCGGCGCAGGGCAGCATCCACGAAGTTCTCCGTCACACGGGTTTGCACAAACTCCCGAATCGCGGCGTGGCTGGACGTGTTGATGGCTGCAGTTGAGGCCGAAGCTGGCGCCGCGGGCGCAGCGGCGGCCATGGCCAGTTCCGCCATGCCGGCGGGATGGGTAAACTCGGCATGAAGTGTCGCCGAGGACGTGGACGGCTGAGGTTCGATCGAGGTGCGGGCCTGTGCATGGGCCATCACCGGGAGCAGAACGAGAGAGGTCAGGATCTTTCGGCGCATGGTAGAGTCTCCTTAAGCACGTAGTGCTCATAACCAATCTATATTCACCAGCATATGATTGTCAAGATAATTGTGAACAAATTCATAAGCCATTCAAAATCATCGTCACAACAAGCTGCCCACCCCCCTCCCATGCAGCAATTGCACTTGGTCGAACTTTCCCTCATCCATCCCCCAATCGCCGGGAGGGAGAACCGTCGCCTACACCGAGAGCGATACCCGTGCTGTTTGCGGAGACGAGTAAGCCGGGTTGCGACTGCTGGCTCGCCTGGGTGGGTTGCTTTGAGTCCAGAAAAACCGGGTGTCGATCGGCCCTCATCCAGCTCACCCGCTTGAATTAAAAACAAGCTAGCGTCGGAGGCGTCAAACATCTCCGCTGCGCCGGCACCACGACCGATCGCTGGAAGTCCACGCAGCACGAGAGCCCGGAGTCTCAGTGCGAAACGCCCTGGCCTGCAGCTCGCGCCGCATTGTCCGCAGCAGGTTGTGTGTTTACCAACCATCGAGAATTCGCTTGATCGGCGCTGCTTCTGCATCTCCTACCAATGTCAGGCTCTAGACGTATGGGGTGTAGAATCGACCTTGAATGGCTCAAGATAAATTACGCATGATCCCCCTCGGGGGCCTGGGTGAGTTCGGTATGAACTGTCTGGCCCTCCGGTGGCAGGATGACATTATCGTCATCGATGCCGGCCTGATGTTCCCTGAAGAAGAGTTGCTGGGCGTCGACATTGTCGTCCCCGATATCAGCTATCTCACTGAAAACCGCGACAAGGTTCGCGCCATCGTGCTCACCCACGGCCACGAGGACCACATCGGCGGCCTTCCCTGGATACTCTCCGAACTCAATGTTCCCGTCTACGGCACCGAGTTCACGCTCGCTCTGGTGGAAGGCAAGCTGGAAGAGCACCGCCTGCTCGACGACGCAGACTTGGTCGAGATCCTTCCCGGCCGCCGCTTCACCCTCGGGCCGTTCTCCATCATGCCCATTCGCGTCACCCACTCGCTGGTGGATTGCGTGGCGCTCGCCATTCACACTCCGGTCGGCATGGTCGTCCACACCGGTGACTTCAAGATCGATCTCTCTTCGCCCGACGCCAAGCCCTTCGACCTCCACGCCTTTGCCGAGCTTGGCAAGCAGGGCGTCCTCTGCTTGCTGCAGGACTCCACCAACGTCGATCGCCCCGGCTACACGCCCTCCGAGCGCGCCGTGCGTCCGCGCCTCGACGAGATCTTCTCGCAGGCCAAAAAGAAGCTCTTCTTCAGTTGCTTTTCCTCGTCCATCCACCGCATCCGCATCGCCATGGAACTGGCCAACGCGCATGGCCGCAAGGTCGCCGTCGTCGGCCGCTCGATGGACAACTCCACCGAGATTGCGCAGGACCTTGGCTATCTCGACCTGCCCCCGGGGCTCATCATTAACCCCGGCCAGATCCGCGAGATGCAGGACCACAAGGTTCTGGTGCTCATCA
The DNA here is from genome assembly GCA_964489045.1 of uncultured Granulicella sp. Classification (GTDB taxonomy): domain Bacteria; phylum Acidobacteriota; class Terriglobia; order Terriglobales; family Acidobacteriaceae; genus Edaphobacter. Next base: position 5,603 of record CAZAXI010000253.1, read on the forward strand.
CCGGCACCCAGGGCGAGCCCATGTCGGCGCTCTCACGCGCGGCCGTCAACAACCATAAATTCGCCCGCATCGACGCCGGCGACACCGTGGTGCTCAGCTCGCGCGTCATCCCCGGCAACGAGAAGTCCATCTATCGCATGATCGACCACCTCGAGCGCCGCGACGCCAAGGTCATCTACGACGACGGCA
>CAZAXI010000254.1:0-5761 GCA_964489045.1 uncultured Granulicella sp.
CGATGTGATGGTGACCGCACCCGTTGCAAGCGAACCGCGAGCCGGCAGGCAACACCTCAAGGAAAAGAGAGAGATTCATGCCCAAAGAAGGAATTCACCCGAAGTACGGCACCATCCACGTCAAATGCGCCTGCGGCAACTCGTTCGAGACCCGCTCCACCAACAAGGGCGACATCGTCGTGGAAATCTGCTCCCAGTGTCACCCGTTCTTCACCGGCAAGCAGAAGTTGGTCGACACCGCCGGCCGCGTCGAGCGCTTCCGCCGCAAGGTAGCCAACGCCGACGCCGGTAAAGCCGCAACCGCAGCCGCCGCCAAGGCCGAAACCGCCAAGGCCGCAGCCAAGTAACTCTAACCATTCCACCGCTGAGGGCCTCCGCCACCGCGGAGGCCTTTCGCTTTAGCATCAGAGTCAGATAACGATGAAGAAGCGCTACACCCTCGAGCAGAAAAAGTGGGACTCGCCCGCCGAGCACGCGATGCCCGAGCACACCCGCGTGCCTGCCAGCGTCACCGTGGGCAGCGTGCGCATCGCGCCCGCCACCGTGCTTGCCCCCATGGCCGGAGTCACCGACACTGTCTTCCGCCGCTTTATTAAGAACGCCAGCCAGTTCACTACGCCCTCAATTGAGGATTGTCATCCTGAGCGCAAAGCCGGGGTCCCCGGCCAGCTTGCTGGCTGGGGTGGTAGCGAAGGATCCCCGCATTTTGCTCTTGCCGCAACCAACGTGGAAGCCGCAACCACCAACCAGCAGTCCGGCTGCGGCCTCATCATGACCGAGTTCACTTCAGCCGACGGCCTCTCCCGCATGCGCGAAGCCAAGCGCAAGCGCTACCTCACCTACTACGACGACGAGCACCCCATCTCCGCGCAGCTCTTCGGCTCCAACCCCGAAACCCTCGCCGACTCCGCGCGCATCGTCCAGGACGCCGGCTTCGACCTGGTCGACCTCAACCTCGGCTGCCCGGCCAAGCGCGTCGTCTCCTGCAACGGCGGCTCCGGCCTGCTGCGCGACCTGCCGGCCATCGAGCGCATCTTCCGCGCGGTTCGCGCCGCCGTCACCATCCCGTTTACCGTTAAGTTCCGCATGGGCTGGAACGACAACCACATCGTCTGCGTCGACCTCGCACGCCTCGCCGAAGACTGCGGACTCAATGCGGTCGCCCTCCACGCCCGCACCCGCGAGGATGGCTACACCGGCCAGGCCCGCTGGGAGTACATCGCCGCATGCAAGGATGCCGTCAGCATCCCCGTCATCGGCAATGGCGACATCCGCACTCCCGAGGACGCCGCCGCCATGGTCGACGCCACCCACTGCGACGCTGTCATGATCGGCCGCGCCGCCCCCGCCAATCCCTGGATCTTCCGCCAGATCGCCCAGTACACCGCCAGCAAGGAAGCCACCGGCGTCGGCACCTACGACATCCCCACGGATCGCGACCGTTACCGCATGATCCGTACCTACTTCCAGATGCTGGTCGACGAGATCGCCCTGGAAGAGGCCGCCGAAGCCGCCCGCGCCGCGCAGATCATCGCCGCCGGCCAGATCGCCCGCGAGCAGCGCAATCGTGATGCCGTCGGCAAGATGAAGCAGTTCGCCGCGTGGTTCACCCACGGCGTCCCCAACGGCGCCCACCTGCGCAAAGCCATCTTCGCAGCCCGCACCGGCCCCGCCGTCCTCGCCGAGGTCGAACGCTTCTTCGAGAACCCGTGCCCTCACTTGGCCGACCCCGACGTCGCTCCCATCGACGACTCCATCAGCCTCGAAGCCCTCGGCGCCGGCTGCGACTAGCGCGGCGACGGACTCGACGCCGACTACGGTCTTGTCCCCAGCAGATTGTTCTTCACGGCCACCGAGAGCGGTGTAGTCAGCGGAGCCGCAATGCCAATCACCTCCGCAACATAGTTTGGAAGTGACGTGGAGTTGTTGGTCCCCGCGATCCAGACGTTCCCCGAGCCATCGATGCCGATCCCACCCGGCACCTCAGGTACGACGGGAATCACGTTCGAACCGGAGTAGCCGTTGCTGGTGGAAAGCAGCGCACCGGCGTTGGAGAACTCCACCAGGCTACCCATGAAGTTGACAGTTGTCGGCACAACATAAGTGCCCGAGAACACATGCCCAAGCCCGTCGATTGCAATGTTTTGTGGGACAACGGTGCCGGTTTGAAAATTGCCCGGAGCGAAAGTGACCGTGCCCGAGTCGGAGATTTCGTAGATGCCCCCCTGTCCGATCGAGGCGACCCAGGCATTTTTTGAGTGGTCAATGGCAAGTCCCGCATTACTCCCGCCCGTCGACACTGTCTGCACGGCGAAGCTGGTGAGATCGACGCGGCTAACGTCGCCGGTGGTGCCGTGTACGGCGACCCATGCTGCGGTAGGGCCGACGGCTACATCCACCTGGCCCCCGCCCACCGAGAACGGACTATGGCTCGCCTCAACCCCCGCAGTGGTGAGTTCCGTCATCGATGTGCCGCCGAAGTTCGAGACCCATGGATCGCCTGTACCGTCGATCGCAACGCCATTCGGCCCAGAGAACGAGGCAGCGGTAAAGGTCGACTGGAGCGTCCCGTTGGAGTTGAACTTTAGCAGATTGGCCGCAGCGTTGTTGTCCACAAAGACTGCGCCGTTTTGGTCGATGGCCAGACCGATCGGCTGGTTCAGCACACCCGCACCGAACCCGGTCGTCGAAGCCACGGTCGGGCCGGAGATGTAAATTCCCGCAGGGGAAATCTCGGTGAGGGTACCAACACCTGACCCCGGAACTCCGGTAGTAATCCAGGCATCGCCTGCCGAGTCAATTGCCACGCCGATTGAGCCCGCGCCCGCGGTGATGGCGCCGCCGTTATATCCGAGCGCTACCGAGAAGTCCGCAGGCGCCGAGCTCAACGTCGGTTGAAACGGGATAATCGCACTCGCCAGGGCGTAAAGCGCCGCCGTGTTGTTGCCAGGATTCTGCGCGATGTCCAGTGCGGCCTGCCAGGTATCGGCCGGAGCAGTCCCACCCGGTGGAGTGGCCGCCGTGAACAGAGTTGCGCAGGTGCCCGTCGTCACCCCGGACGCCCCCTGATTCACACACGCCGCGAGAATGTCGGCCAGCGTATTGATCTCCGCTGTAGGAGGCACAATGCCGGTTAGATCCGCGGTCACGTGCGCGGTCCCTGTCGCCGTGTTGGCCAGGTTGCCCGCGGCCCCGGCAGCGTTCGTCAGCCCCTGAAGATTCGTGGCGGACGTGCCGATCGACGTGCTCCCGCTCGTCACCGAAGCGAATGGCGCGAGCACATACGCCGCGGCCACCGTCGTCACCTCGTCGATATTCACGGACGTGGATCCCGTAAGCCCGCTGCACGGCCCAAGCACCGCTGCGAGTCCAATGGCGGAGTTCGATCCCGCCCCCGCATTGCCGCCCTTGGAGAGGATGTAGACCAGCCCGCTGTTCGCGGGACAGGTGTAGGGACGCGGCAGTGTGAATGTCCCGTCGCTCGCCGTAGTTGTACTCACAATGACCGAACCCGCGCTGCCATAGCCGCTGGTCCCCGGAGCAATCAACGAAATTGCTGCGCCGGAAACCGGCTGCTGCCCACCGTGGATCACTCCGGAGATGTACGGCGAATCCGCCGGCCCCGTGGTGCCCGAAATCAGAGGAGCAGCGCCGCATCCGGTTAGGGCGATAACCACGCCGCCAACAAGGGCGGGCACCAGCGAAAAGGACGCGGTCCTCAGGACAACTTTCCTAAGACCTAGGCTAGGGGCTTGAGTGGAGCGGATTGTGGGAGTCATGGCCCATACTATCTCGCAGGAGCGGCTCTATCTGCAACATGATAATCAGCCTTTTCAGCCCATCAAAAAAGGTCTTGACCCCATCCTGCCGCATGGCTTCACCGCCCGTAGCGTTCCACGTCCATCGCGGGAGGCCCCACTAGGCTTCGACGTTCGCATCCTCGGCGGCGGTCTGCTGACTCTCCATCGCCGTTGCGACCGCTTTCAACTCCACTTTGCGCGGTTCCTTCACCACGATCGTTTCCGCAATCCGGTCATGCACGCAGCAATGGTTGCCGTGGATGAAGTACTGCACAAACCCGAATCCACCCTCCAGCGCGGACGCCCCATACCCCAGCGCGCGCTCCACCGATTGCCACAACGTAATCCGATCGCCAGTCAATGACACTGCGCGGATCCTCAACAGCCGTTTGCCAATCGTGCGCCCGTTCCACCAGTACGCCAACAGGCCGAAGTACACCACCAGCGCCACCAGGCTGCCAATGTCATGGAACCCAAACTCAAGATGGATGTTGATGTCCTTCACACCGCGGAATCGCAGCCGCAGATATTCGAACCCGATATACAGCGGCGAATAAGCCAGCACCACCAGAAAGAAGTCGATGGCGAATGCCGCGGCCCGCGCACCAAAGGAAGCCAGCGCCACTCCCGCCAGCGCCTCCGCGCGCGCCAACTCATGAGGATGAAACTTGCCCGCCTTCCAATAGCCGCGCATGTCCGCTATCGTAACCCGCCATCAAGCGTAACCGTTCAAATTCTCGCCGCATCTCCGCTCCGCTTCCGCCACACCACCTTCACCTCTTCGCGCCACCGCTCCCCCAGCGCCACCAGCTCCCACTCCACCCGCGGCGACAAATACCGCAGCACCACCTCCGTAGCCGGATGCACTCGCAGCGCCGGTGCCACCAGGTACAGCCGCGGCGCACCCTCCGCCAGCCGCACGCCGCCGAAGTACCCATGCCGCTGGAACTCCCCCAGCCCGCTCATCCGGTCGGGGTTCTGCTGATGATGCCACCGCACCCGCACCCAGTAGTCGAGCCCCTGCAGCGCCAGGTGCAGATCGTCGTCGGCCTTCAACTCGATCACTGCCAGCCGCCCCTCCTTGTCCACTGACAGCAGGTCCAGCATCCCGCGGTCCGACGCCGCAAACGCCGGCACCTGCGTGTACACATGCGCCGCGTCAAGCCGCTCATCGATCGCCGTCACATCCCGCCGCAGCACGCTCTCCAGCCAGCGCTCCGGCTGCATCCGGTACAGCGGATCGCGCGCATCTGGCCTCGAACCGTCGTACCGGGCGGCCCCTTTTTCTCGCGCCGCCCGCCGCGCGAACAGACGCGCCACCAGTCCGCGCAGCTCGTCCGCACTCTCGTCGGTCAGTGGAGTTTCATTCGCCCCTGCGCCAAACGTGACCTCCTGCACACGGTTGAAGCTCGCGCCTGCATAACCCATCCGCACTCGCGCAAACTCCAGCCCGTGCAGCAAAAACGCCATCTCCGATCCGCTGCGCACCCGCTGCTCCACCGCCGCGCGCATCGCCTCCGGAACCAGCGCCATCACTCGCGCCGTCGCCTCCGCGAAGCGCTCCCGCGCCGCCGCTTCATTCGGGGCCTGCAGCAGCCGCGTCGACAGGTTGCCATGGTCCGCTGCATCGCGCTGCACCAGTTCCTCGGTCTTCTCGTCGAACTCCCACAGCTCCCACTGCGCCGCATCGGTGTTCATCCACGCCAGCCGCGATGCCGTCAGCGTCGCCATGCCCTTCGGCACAATCAGCCGCAGCCCGCGGTAGAGTCTGCGCCCGCCCGCGTTCTCGCGGCAGTGCGCCAACCAAAGCACGCCCAGCGTCAAAATCCCGTCCACCGTCGCCTGCGTCTCCGCGGAGTTCACCCCGATCACCGCCCACGCCTGCTGCCCCTGCACCAGCGAACCGCGCGCATACGCCGGCCCAAAGCTCTTCTCCAGGTCCATCGCGGTGCGGAAGCCAT